>DAISYG010000054.1:0-14348 GCA_036825435.1 Casimicrobiaceae bacterium
GCATCCTGACCCTTCTTCCTGTTGTCAAAATTGCACTTCGTGGTTGAATCCAAGTCTATTGATAAAGGCGTTTATGAAAAACAGAATGCGCGTATCTAAAGAACGACTACGAATAGATGAATTATTGTAAAGATATTTTTTCTCATTGGGTATATTTTTTTGCTCATTTGTAACTACACAGAGAAAACACTTTGAGTTCATAAAATAACATTTTGAATAAAAAGTAAATACCGGCGAGCTGTCACTGCCGAGATTTTCCCCATGAAAAGCAAGGGGTAGGGAATCGAGGTCAGGTATCAGAAAAGTTTGATCGTGCTGCGCGCGATGGATGTTGACTTCTGGATTCCCGCCTGCAACTCGCGGGAATGACGGCAATATTGGGAAATGACGAGGCATCATCGTGACGCATTGCCTTCGTCAACACCGTCTGGATTGCCGCGTCGCTAGCGCTCCTCGCAATGACAACCGTTTTTTGGATGCTTTGATGTAGAACAATGTTTTTCGCTTGTGCGAAGTGTTGCGGTTTTTACTGATACCTGATGCCTGACCTCTGACCACTGATACACGGACAGCAGTGCGCCTGCGCGGGAATGACGGCGGAGTTTTTGGACGTTGTGGTGGGGATGGATATAGGGCGGATTAGCGAAGCGTTATCCGCCATCAGCCTTTGCAGAATACAGTAATAAGCAAAGCAAGAAGGAGCTTGACGCTTTTTAAAACCCCTGGATTGCCACGTCGCTGCGCTCCTCGCAATGACAGCCGTTTCTTGGATGCTTTGACATAAAGCAAAGGCTGGTACATGAGCAGTTTTTCACGGCGGATAACGCTTCGCTAATCCGCCCTATGGTTTTGTGTGAGCGGAGTACGGAGTTTTTCTGATTCCTGATTCCTGATTCCTGAAACCTGACGTCTGAACCCTGAGCAAGTACAATAGCGGCTCGTTTCAGGGAGTTTTAATGAAAGCCATTCTTCGTACTGTCCTCAAGCTTTGGTTTCGTGTCCGTATTAACGGCCGGCTGGATGTTTTCGAGCATGCCCGCACTTTGATTGTCGCCAACCACGAGTCGATCATCGACGGCGTGTTGCTGGCGTTGTTGTTGCCGGTGCAGCCGATTTTTGTCGTGCATTCTTCGGTGGTGCGCAATCCGCTGTATGCGCGGGTGTTGCGTCATGTTCGTCATTACGCGGTGGATACCGCCAATCCGATGGCGATGAAGTCGGTGATCAAGCTCATTGAAGCGGGTGAGCCGGTGGTGATTTTTCCGGAAGGGCGGGTGACGAAAACCGGTTCGTTGATGAAGGTGTACGAGGGCGCATCGTTCATCGCGGCGAAAACGGGCGCGACGATCATTCCGATCCGCATCGAGGGTGCGAGGCAAAGTTGGTTCAGCCGCTTGAGCGGCGTTTATCCGCGCAAGTTGTTTCCGAAAATCACGTTGCACATCATGGAGCCGCGCTTTTTTCCGCGTCTGAAAGCAACGTCGATGAGCGCGCGGCGCGAGGAAGCGGGAAAGCACATGCGCGCGATGCTGACGGAAATGTTGGTGCAGGCGCGTCTGCACACGACTTTGTTCATTGCCTATCTCAACGCAATGAAGTATTTCGGGCGCGATTACAAGTTGGCGGAAGATGTGCAGATGCGTGAGGAAAGCTATTTTTCGTTGCTGAAAATCGCTTTTGGTGTGGGGCGCATCGCGTCGCGCTTTACCGAGAAAAAAGAATACGTCGGCGTGATGTTGCCCAACATGATCGGGATGGTGTCGACTTTTCTCGGATTGTCGATTTTCAACCGCACGCCATCGTTGCTGAATTACACGTCGGGCGAGGATAGCATTCAATCGTGTTGCCACGCGGCGAATATTCGCACCGTGATTTCGTCGCGCGCATTTCTGGATAAAGCACAGTTGACGCATTTGCCGGAAAAGCTGGCGCATTTGAATTGGCATTATCTTGAAGACATGCGTGCACAGGTGCGGTGGTCGGATCGGTTGTGGATCATGTGGCACATGTTGTTTCCGCGCTGTGCGGTGGATCGCACGCAAAAACCGTCGTCGCCTGCATTCGTATTATTTACTTCTGGCTCGGAAGGGCGACCCAAAGGCGTGGTGCATTCGCATGAGTCGATGCTTGCTAATGTGGCGCAGTTGCGCGCCGTGCTCGACTTCACGCCGCTCGATAAATTCATGGCGGTGTTGCCGTTGTTCCACAGTTTTGGTTTGACGGTTGGTGCGATTTTGCCGTTGATTTCGGGTTGCAAGATGTTTTTGTACACCAATCCACTGCATTATCGTATCGTGCCCGAGTTGATTTATGACCGCGATTGTACGGTGGTGTTCGGCTCGTCAACCTTTCTCGCCAACTACGCCAAGTATGCGCATCCTTATGATTTCGCTCGTGTGCGCTACGTGATTTCGGGTGCGGAAAAGCTCGATGAGGGTACGCGCACCACGTATATCGAACGCTACGGCATCAATATTCTCGAAGGTTACGGCGTCACCGAATGCGCGCCGGTGATCACGATCAATACGCCGATGGCGATGAGGAATGGCAGCGTTGGCACGATTTTGCCGGGTATGCAGGCGCGCGTTCAGGAAACGGAAGGCGTTGCCGAAGGCACGGGCGTGCTGGAAGTGCGTGGCCCGAATGTGATGCTGGGTTATTTGCGTTATGAAAATCCGGGTGTGATCGAATGGCCATCGGCATCGGGCGAATCCGGTTGGCACTCGACTGGCGATGTCGTTTCCATCGACGATGACGGTTTCGTTTTCATTCGCGGGCGGTTGAAGCGCTTTGCTAAACTCGCCGGCGAGATGGTGTCGCTGGAAGTCACCGAAAGGCTCGCTCAGCGCGTCTCGTGCGAAGCGGCACACGCTGCGACGATTCGTCCCGACCCAACTCGCGGCGAAAGTATTGTGCTGTTCACCACCGACGCATCGTTGTCGCGCGAAAAACTGACGACAGCCGCCCGCGAGACCGGTATTGCTGATCTTGCCGTGCCGCGCGATATTCGTGTGGTTGAAAGTATTCCACTTCTCGGTTCGGGGAAGACGGATTATGTGACGTTGCAAAAAATGGCGCAGTGCGAACCCAAAAATCTTCAAGGGGAATGATATGAATGCTTTGCCCAATCAGTCCAATCCTCCTTCCACGTTCGTGACAGTATTGGCGTGGATTTTCATCGTGTTTTCAGCATTCGGATTGGTCGGTTTGTTGATGCAGGGTGTGATGTTTTTCTTCATGTTCCAAAGCGATTTTTTCACAAGTGATTTTTCGAACGATGCGATGGACGGGCTGCGTTGGTTCGGTGTGTTTTGGGGATTTCTTGCCATTTGGATTACCTCTCAGTTGGTCGTTTCCATTGGATTGCTGAAGCGGAAAAATTGGGCGCGCATTTTGTTCATTATCGGGATGGTGTTGTTGATCGCCTACAGTGTTTTATGTGCGTGCATACTTTTCGCTTTTCCCGGATTCATCGGGCAAGAAATGTGGAACGATCCTGAATTTCAGGACGCGACGGGTCAGAAAATATTTTCCACCTTCCGCATCGCAATGGTCGTTTTTTCATTGGCGTTTACCGTGCTTTGGTCGTGGATTCTGACGCGGCTGATGTCGGCGAAAATCAAACAAGAATTCGTGCCGGATCGGTCTTTACCAAGTAGCGATAACCATGAACAGTTCCGCAGATAATCAGGCACTTATTATTGCTATTGATTTTCACGTTTTGCTTTCGGCGTTTGAAAAGCCCTCTCCCCCAACCCCTCTCCCACAAGTGGGCGAGGGGAGGTATTTTGATCACGCTACGCGCGATGAATTTTTTTCTGATTCCTGTCATCTGTCATCTGATTCCTGAACCCGCGTGCTATAATTTAACGTTAGCGAAACCATTGATTTATAAGGAAGTAAAAAACATGACCGTAGAACGTACCCTTTCCATCATCAAACCCGACGCCGTTGCTCAGAATGTCATCGGACAGATTTACACCCGCTTTGAAAAAGCCGGTTTGAAAATTGTCGCGGCGCAAATGCGCCAGTTGTCGCGTCAGGAAGCGGAAGGCTTTTATGCTGTGCATCGCGAGCGTCCCTTTTTCAAGGATCTCGTCGAATTCATGATTTCCGGCCCGGTGATGATTCAGGCGTTGGAAGGCGAAAACGCCATCGCGAAAAACCGCGAGTTGATGGGTGCGACCGACCCGAAAAAAGCGGACGCGGGAACGATCCGCGCCGATTTCGCTCAGTCGATCGACGCCAATGCGGTACACGGCTCGGACGCGCCGGAAACCGCCGCGGTGGAAATTGCCTACTTTTTTCCGACGTTGGCGATTTGCAGTCGCTGAACGGGCACCATTGAACGCGCGCACGCGCTGGTTTTGACGCCATGACTTCCACGCCGAACACCCGGATCAATCTTCTCGATTTGGCGCCTGACGCGTTGGAGGCGTTTGTCGTTGAATGCGGCGAAAAGCCGTTCCGTGCGCGACAACTGCTGGCGTGGATGCATCAGCGTTTTTGCAGCGACTTTGCTGCGATGACCGATATTTCCCGCGCCACGCGGGGAAAATTTGCCGAAATCGCCGAAATTCGTCCGCCGCAGATCGTGCGCGACAAACAGGCGGCGGATGGTACGCGCAAGTGGCTTTTTGACGTGGGTGGCGAGAACGCGGTCGAGGCGGTTTACCTTCCCGAAGACGATCGCGGCACTTTGTGCATTTCCACGCAGGCGGGATGCATGATGGATTGCGCGTTTTGCGCAACGGGGCAGCAAGGCTTCAACCGCAACCTGACAACGGCGGAAATCGTCGGTCAATTGTGGCAGGCGAATCGTATTTTGCTCGCCGAGCAGATTGAAACACCGTGGGTCGCCGCCGGACGCGCGCCGATCACGAATGTCGTGCTGATGGGAATGGGCGAGCCGCTCGCCAATTTCAAAAACGTGGTGGCAGCACTGAAACTCTTTCTTTCCGATCACGCATACGGATTGTCGCGGCGACGGGTGACGTTATCGACGTCGGGCATCGTACCCATGATCGATGCGCTGCGCGATGCCTGCCCGGTGGCGCTGGCGGTCAGCCTGCATGCGCCTCACGACGAATTGCGCGATCAACTGATGCCGGTCAATCGTCGTCACCCGCTGGATGAATTGATGGCAGCGTGTCGGCGCTATCTCGAACAGGCGCCGCGCGACTTCATCACCTTTGAGTATCTCCTGATCGACGGCGTCAACGACAGTCGCGCACACGCCGAGGCGTTGGTGCGGCGCACGCGTGATGTGCCGTGTAAATTCAACCTGATTCCGTTCAATCCTTTCCCGGGTTCGCCTTACGCTGCGCCATCGCGCGAACGCGTACGTGCGTTTCAGCAAACGCTGATGGACGCCGGAATGGTGGCAACGGTGCGCAAAACGCGCGGCGATGATATCGAAGCCGCGTGCGGACAGCTTGCCGGACAGGTGCAGAATCGTGTACGTTATCGTATGAATCAGGTGGCGCGCCGCCATGAATCATTGAGCGAAGAAAGTGCGGCGTTAAAAAAGAAAACGGTAAGTCGATACATTGCAGATAACCATTTTGTGTGAGAGAACGATGATGCAAAAAATATTGCAGGTTTCCATCATGGCAAGTGCTGTCGTGTTGTTGGTGGCGTGTCAGAGCAGCGGACCGAAAAGCGGGCAAGACACCTACGCGACGACGACGGATCCGTCACAATTATTAGGGCCAGCATCGCGACCGCAATTGCAGGGGACGGAAGTGACCGCGCGATCACAAGCCGAAGCACATACCGCGTTGGCGCTGGGCTATTACGAGCGCGGACAGTTTGAAGTGGCGCTCGAAGAGCTGGATCTTGCCAAAGGTCTCGATAGTTCATATGCGATGACCTACAACGGCTACGGTCTCGTTTACGCGCACATGCGCGAAGATGTCAAAGCACGCAGCAACTTTGAACAAGCAGTGCGTCTTGATCCGGGTAATCCGGAAATTCGCCATAACTGGGGTTGGTTTTTATGTACCTCCGGCTCTCCGCGCGAATCGTTGACGGAGTTTGACCGTGTGTTGGCTGATCCGTTGTACAAATCAGCGGAAGTCGCCAGCACCAACGCCGGACGCTGCGCACTGGTTGCGGGCGATATTGAGCGCGGGCGAAATTATTTGCTTAACGCGCTGAAGGTCAAACCCAATTACGCTCCCGCTGCTTATACGTTGGCGGATATTGCATATCGTCAGGGCGATTACACCAACGCTCGCAATTACATCAAGATGTCCATGCAAACGCCGACACCGACGCCTGCGGCGCTGTACTTGGGTGCGTGCATTGAACGGCGGCTGGGCGACAAGCAAGCCGAAGATTCTTACGTGCTGCAACTGCGTAACCGTTATCCGAAAGCGCCGCAGGCTGAGAGAATCTTGTCGCCGGGGGCGTGCTCGTGACCAAGCGCACCGGAAAAGGCCGTAGCAAGAAGAGCGAAGCGGGCGAAAGCGAAAGCTTCGCGCTGTCATCGCCGCTACCGCAGCCGCAATCAGAAGAAACACCGTCGAGTACGGAAACGCCTGCTGAAGAAAGCACGCAACTGGAAATGAGCGTTGTCGAAGAAGCATCGTCGGAAAACGCTGAGGTCGCGGCGAAAGCTGTTTCCGCAGATGAAGCCAAAGAGAAAACGGCGGAAGAAACATCCAAAGCTTCGGAAGAAGAAACGCCACAAGAAGAAGCGGGGCAAGAAGAGCCTCCGGAAACGGTTTTATCCGCTGGCGCGATGTTGCGCGAAGCGCGCGAAGCGATGGGGTTGGCAGTGGATTCCGCCGCCGTGTCGCTGAAGCTCGCGTCACGTCAGATCATCGCGCTCGAAAATGACGAATATGAGAAACTCCCGGCGCGCACGTTTGTTCGCGGCTTTGTGCGCAACTATGCGCGTTTGCTTCATATCGATCCGGATGCCGTGCTGGCGGCGTTGCCGCCTGAAGCTCACGCGGAAAGCAGTCCGGCGGCGATCAGCGTCGGACGTCCTACATCTGCCATGCCCACGCTGCCGGTGGATAGCGATTTTCCGCGCGCGCAACGCAAGGTGTGGCGTTGGTTGATCGTGCTTTTCATTTTGGCGTTGTTTTTCCTCGTACTGTTGTTCAAACCCAAGATAGAGACCTGGCTGGAAGATTTGCAGAAAACGGCCGGATCGGAAACCGTACAGGAAGAAATGTTGATCGCACCATCGGTTGATCCGGCGGAAGAATCGTTGCCTCCGTCGGCGGTGATTCTACTGGGTGAAGAAACGACTGCGTCTGCCGAGGCACCATCGGATACGTCTGAACCTGAGGCGGCCGCAACAGCAACGGAGGAAACCTCCGAGGAAACCGAACAGACCCAGCCTGCGCCAACGATCGTTGTTCCTGAAGCTTCAGAACCGCCCGCGACACTGGAATCACCGCTTGCGCCGATCACGGGTGGCAATACGCAACCGCTCCCCGGCGATGTTGAACTGGAAATGGTTTTTGACGATCAATCGTGGGTGGAGGTGCGCGACGTCAATCAGAAAACCATGTTTTACGGCTTGGCGCAGTCCGGCGAACACAAAAAGCTTTACGGCAAAGCGCCGTTGTCGCTGGTGCTGGGCAAAGGCGAGGCGGTACGCATGAAACTGCGCGGGCAAGAGGTCAAACTTGATGCGGAGACGCAGCGTGGCGTGACGCGTTTAACATTGGAATAATTCTCCACCTTCAAGGCGTCTTGATGAACACCGCTACGCGCCGAAAAAGCCGTCAAGTTATTATTCGCCATCGCGATAGCGTTGTGCGCATCGGTGGTGACGCGTCGATTGCCGTGCAGTCGATGACCAACACCGACACGGCAGATATCGACGCTACATTGAATCAAATCCGTGCGCTGGCGGATGCCGGTTCCGAGTTGGTGCGGGTGACGGTCAACACAGCGGATGCCGCACGCGCCGTGCCGCGCATTCGAGAACGCCTCGACCAAGCGGGATGTTTCGTGCCGTTGGTTGGCGATTTTCATTACCACGGCCACCAGTTGCTCGCCAATGAACCGGCGTGCGTTGAGGCGTTATCCAAGCTGCGCATCAATCCCGGCAATGTCGGGCAGGGCGACCAACGCGACAACCATTTTGCGCAACTGATCGACATCGCGCTGCGTTTCGACAAACCGGTGCGCATCGGTGTCAATTGGGGTTCGCTTGATCAACAGGTTTTGGCGCGTTTGCTTGATGCCAATCAGCAAAGCGCAACGCCGCAACCATTGTCGCAAGTGATGCAGGAAGCGCTGGTGACGTCCGCATTGGAAAGCGCCGAAGCGGCGCGAAAACTTGGTTTGCCCGCCGAACGCATCGTGTTGTCGTGCAAGGTTTCCGAAGTGCAGGAATTGATCGCGGTTTATCGGGCGCTGGCGCAGCGTTGCGATTACGCGCTGCATCTTGGTTTAACTGAAGCGGGGCTGGGCAGCAAAGGCATTGTTGCATCTACTGCCGCGCTCGCGGTTTTGCTTCAGGAAGGCATCGGCGATACCATTCGTGTTTCGATTACACCAGAGCCGAACGCGCCGCGCACCGACGAAGTGCGTATCGCACAGGAAATCCTGCAAACGATGGGGTTGCGTGCATTTGCACCGATGGTGACGTCGTGCCCTGGATGCGGACGCACGACCAGCACGTTTTTCCAGCAGTTGGCGATGCAGGTGCAGCAGCATTTGCGCGATGCAATGCCGATTTGGCGCGGACAATATCCGGGCGTTGAAAACTTGCGCGTGGCGGTGATGGGTTGCGTCGTCAATGGGCCGGGCGAATCGAAAATGGCGGATCTCGGCATTTCGTTGCCGGGCACGGGCGAAACGCCTGCCGCGCCGGTTTATGTGGACGGCAAAAAAACGGTCACGTTGCGCGGCGAACACATCGCCGAACAATTTCTGGACATCATCAATGACTATGTGCGTCGCCGCTATGGCGACGATCAAAAAGAGGGACACGAACAATGAGCAAAAAGCTGCAAGCCATTCGCGGCATGAACGATATTTTGCCGGTCGACAGCAAGCTGTGGCTTTATCTTGAGGATACGGCGCGGCGCGTCTTCGAACAATACGGCTATCAGTTTGTGCGCATGCCGGTGGTGGAAAACACGGCGTTGTTCGTGCGCGGCATTGGCGAAGCGACAGATGTGGTTGAAAAAGAAATGTACACGTTCGAGGATTCGCTCTCGAAAGAAAGTTTGACTTTGCGTCCCGAAGCGACAGCGGGAATTGTGCGCGCCGCAGTTGAGCACAGCTTGACGTATGAACGCGGGCAGCGAGTCTGGACGATGGGGCCGATGTTCCGTCATGAGCGCCCACAAAAAGGACGCTATCGACAGTTTTATCAGCTTGACGTTGAAGCGCTGGGTTTTGCCGGGCCGGATGTGGATGCCGAGCAGATCATTCTGCTGGCGCGTTTGTGGAAAGCGCTCGGGTTGGAACAGGCGTTTACGCTGAAAATCAACACCATCGGTGACACTGCTGATCGCCGCGCTTATCGCGAGGAATTGATTGCTTATTTTTCGCAGCACATGGATGTGCTTGACGACGATTCACAGCGTCGTTTGCATCGCAACCCGCTGCGTATTCTCGACTCCAAAAATCCTGCGATGCAAGCGGTGATTGAGCAAGCACCACGCATGATCGACCATATCAGCGAGGCGGCGCGTGCGCATTTTGAATCTTTGCAGAAGTTGCTCACGCAAGCCGGACTGACGTTCGAAATCGATACTCGCCTTGTGCGCGGACTGGATTATTACAACCGCACCGTTTTTGAATGGGTGACCGATCGACTCGGTGCGCAAGGAACCGTTGCAGGCGGCGGGCGCTATGACGGTTTGTTCGAACAGCTTGGCGGCAGACCGACGCCAGCGTGCGGATTTGCGGCGGGCATTGAGCGGCTGGTTTTGCTGTTGCAAGAAACAGGTGGAGCTATTGATGATAATACGTTGATTTATTTAGCTTTTATAGGTGACAGCAGTAGCGGTTTTTCGTGGCAGGTCGCGGAAATGTTGCGCGATCACGGTTTTTCCGTGGAAATGAACGCAGGTGGAGGCAATTTCAAAGCACAGATGAAAAAAGCCGATGCCAAAGGCGCGCGTGTCGCGCTGATTGTCGGCGATGACGAAGTGCGTGATCGGGAGGTGACGGTGAAATGGCTGCGCGAAGCCGACAAAACCGGTCGCGCCGAACAGGAACGCGTTGCCTTTGACGATCTGGCGCAATGGCTCAACGCACAGATTTCTGCGCTCTAAACCTGCACAAAGACACTTCTGCGTATAAAATAACAAGCTTTGGCATTTTCGATATTTCAAGGATACGACATGGCTGTATATGATCATCAGGAACGTGAACAAATTGAAGACCTCAAGGAATGGTGGAACCGGTGGGGCGGTTATCTGGTCACCATTATCGTGGGTGTTCTTCTGGTGATTTTTGCCGTTCAGGGATGGCGCTATTGGCACAACAAAAACAGCGACGCCGCATCGACTCTGTACTTTGCCGTGAGCGATTCGCTCGTCAAAGAAGACAACGCCCGCGCCCGCGAGGCGATGACACAACTCGCTGCCGATTACGGCGGTACCGGTTACGCGCCCCGCGCCGCTTTGTTGTACGCGCATGACTTATGGAGCAAAGGGAGTGCGGAAGAGGCGCAGACGCAATTGCAATGGGTGGTTGACCACGCATCGGAAGACGACCTCAAACAAATCGCCCGTTATCGCCTCGCCGAAACGTTGATTGCTCAGCGTCAATACGAAGACGCACTGCGTACACTCGACGCGCGTCACAAGCCTGCCTATGAAGCGTTGTACGCGGATTTGCGCGGCGATGCGCTGTTCGGCGTCGGTAAAACCGAAGAAGCGCGTGCAGCATATCAGAGCGCACTGCTGAAACTCGAAGCGCAGGAAAGCGGCAGCCCGTATCGTGTCGTGGTGCAGGCCAAACTCGACGCGCTCGGCGGCCCGGTGAATCCGACTGCATCTTCCGATTCCGCTAAAGAAAACTTATGAAACGTCTTTTCGTCCTGATTCTGTTGAGCGGCTTGATTATCGGCGGCTGCTCATCCAGTCACAAAAAGCCGCCCAAGTTGGCGTCTGGCGCACCCAATGCACCGGCAATGATCGAATGGCGCGTCTCACCCGGTGACGCAGCCCCCGGCTTTGCACCGGCGATTATTCCGAGTGCGGTGTATGTGGCGTCGAAATCAGGGCGTGTGCAGCGCATCAACAGCGAAAACGGACAAATGCAGTGGAGCGTTGACACCAAAGCCAAGTTATCCGCTGGTCCGGGTGCAGATTATTCGTTGGTTGCGGTCGGCACGAGCAATGGAGAAGTGATCGCGCTGGATGACGCCGGACACGAGCTCTGGCGTTCGCGCGTTTCCAGCGAGGTTGTTGCTCCACCCTCAGTCGCGGATGGTTTGGTGGTTGTGTTGACGGCGGACAACCGTGTGCAAGCGCTGTCTGCCAGTGACGGAACGACCAAATGGATGTTTCAACGCAGTCTGCCATCGTTGATTGTGCGTAACCATCAAGGCGGCGCAATAACGCGCGGCGCGCTGTTTTTCGGCACGGCGGGTGGACGTTTGGTCGCGGTTGATCTGGAAAGCGGCAGCATCGCGTGGGACGTTGCGGTTGCCATTCCCAAAGGCGCAACCGAACTTGAGCGCATCGCTGATGTGACCAGCCGCCCGTTGATCGAAGAAAATCAGGTTTGCTCTGCCGCGTTTCAGGGGCGCATTGCTTGCTTCGACATCCAGCGCGGTACGCCGACCTGGACGCGCGATATTCCCAGCTATTCGGGCATCGTTGCCGACGATCAAAACCTCTACGTTTCCGACGACAAAGGCGTGGTGCGCGCGCTCGACAAAAAAACCGGCGCTAACGTATGGGAAAACAACACGCTTGCAGGACGCTGGCCAAGCGGCCCGCAACTCTTGGGCAACAACATCGCCGTGGTCGATATTGATGGCTACCTTCACGTTTTCGACAACGAAGATGGGCACTACTTGGGGCGCATGGCGACTGATGGTTCGGCTGCGACCGTGCAACCTTATCTCGATGGTGACCAGATGATCTGGCAATCGAAAAAAGGGCATGTGTACGCGGTGGTGCCGAGGTAGTCAGGGGTCAGGTTTCAGGCGTCAGGGTTCAGTGAAAGCCGGCTGCTTGATTCGGATAGCGGACAGCAAGACATTTATCATTAGAAATTCTGGTAAGTTGCGCCATTACCATGAATGACGCACACCAAGCTGTTCGTTCAAATATTTTCGTGCTAGGTCAATATGGGTTTCGACATCACCAATACCGCAACTGGGAATGCGAATTGGTGCGCAACTTCTCTCCAAGGCGAGCAATAAAGCCCGGACGGCGGCATTTTCGTCGAGCAAATGACGTAGCTGTCGATCTAGCCAAGTGTTGAAAAGAGACTGCAATTTGGGGTCGTTGAAAAGAGATAACACGCCGACGGCTTGCTGAAATAATCGAAGGTTTTTTGTTTCTGCGGCAAAGTTGATGAGATATCCCTTTATTGAACAAGAGATTTCTTCACTGAATGATTCTTTCTCTAGAAGTTCGGCCAAATGATCATCAGCACCATCTACCGGTAAATCCAACGATTTTTCAATATAGAACATCGCGGTCAATAACACTTCGCTATTGACAGCAGCGTGGTCAGCAAGTGTGATTATCAAATAGTTGCCGACGGTGAAATGGGAATCAGGCATTGCCGTCTCCATAATGAAATTAATCGATTTTTAACGCACGTTTTTCTGTGCCATCCACAGCGCCGCTTCGACTCGTGAGCGCAGTTTCAGTTTTTTGAAAACGCTCTTGATGTGTACCTTCACCGTGCTTTCGGCGATGCCAAGGCGTCTGGCAATACTTTTATTGGGCAGCCCTTCGGCGAGGAGTTGAAGAATATCGCGCTCGCGGGCAGTCAGGTCGCTCAATGCATATTCATCGTGCGCATGGTGTGTTTTGTCACGTAACCCGGAAGCAAGGATCGGGGTAAGCTCTTTGCTCAAAATCATTTCTCCGGTCGCGGCCTGACACAGTGATTTCAACAGATCTTCCGGCTCCATGTCTTTCAGCAAATAACCGTCGGCACCATGTTTGATGGCGGTGATAACGTCTTCTTCGTGGTTGGAGACGGTGAACACGACGATGCGTCCGGAAAATGCCTTTTGGCGCAGGCGTTGCAAGGTATCAAGTCCCGACATGCCTTCCATGTTCAAATCGAGCAGGATCAGGTCGGGGTCGAATTGTTCGGCGAGCGCCAAGCCTTCTTCGCCATTGCCCGCTTCGGCAATAACGGAAAGTTCAGGCGTCATTGTGATCAATTGTTTGACGCCGCTACGCAGCATCGGGTGATCGTCGATCAATAGAATGGAAGTGGGTTTTTCATTCATGGTTGTGGATATTTTTTTCGTCGGAAAGAAGGAACGAGACGCAAACTTCCACGCCGCCTTGTTTTCGATTTTCAATATGGAACGCCCCGTTCAGACTTTGCGCACGATCACGCATGATGATCAGCCCGTAATGGTTCTTTTTGTTTTTATCGAGATTCAGCCCTTTTCCATTGTCGCAAATGCGCAGGGTTATGTTGTTGCCGTTTTCCGTTACCTCCACGGATGCTTCGGTGGCATCGGCGTGCTTGTAAATATTGCTGAGCGCTTCACGAGTAATCTGAAGAATATGGATTGTTTGCTCAGAGCGCAGATTTTGCTCAACATGGTAGTCAAGTCGAATCGGAAAACCGAGCTTTTCGTTGAATTCGTCAATGGTGTTTTCGAGCGCTGCCAGCAAACCCGCACGATCCAGTTGCAATCGAAAGGTGGTCAACAGTTCGCGCAACTGGCGGTATGCCGCATCGACCTCCTTGCGCATTTCATGCAATACGCGCGCCAGGTCTTCAGGGATTTTATCTTTCTGCATCTGCAAAAAGGCAAGACGCATTTTCAGATAAGACAACGACTGGGCAAGAGAATCATGCAATTCACGTGCAATGGTTGCGCGTTCTTCCATCAACATCCATTGCTCTTTTTGCAAATTCTGATTTTCCAGTGCCAGCGCGATGGCGAAAGTATCTGCCACAGTGTTCATGAGCTGCTGCTGTTCTTCGCTGAGTGGCCTGTTGTGCCTTTCCTTTCCTTCGAGCACTCCATAATGCGTTTGCGCGTCGTCGAGAAGCCAACGCTTTGTTCGGTAGGGCGGTTGTTCGTCGTCGTCAGAATAGACGGGAGTACTTTTTTGATTATTCAGAATAACGCGGATATCTTCCAGAGGAACATATCCTAGATTCAAGTACGAAGCGCAACGCGGTTAAATGGTCTCATAAAAACCTCA
>DAISYG010000055.1:0-14317 GCA_036825435.1 Casimicrobiaceae bacterium
TCTCCGTTATCTGTCACGTAGGGGCGGTTCGCGAACCGCCCCTACAGGGTTGGAACGCCATGCGACGAAATTGGAGCGGAGCATTCCCCTCCTTTGGAGGGGTGGCCGTCAGGCCGGGGTGGTCAGATCGCAATGCGCTGCCTTCGCTGTTCATCTATCAGAAATATTGGCAAATGAGGAAATATCATCGCGACGCATTACCTTAGCCTACACCGTCTGGGGTTCAGATGACAGAGAGCAGGAATCAGGCATCAGAAAAGTTGATCGCGCTACGCGCGATGAATGTCGGCTTCTGGATTCCCGCCTACTACTCGCGGGAATGACGCCACAGAGGTGGGAACATTCTCTGTTCTCCGCTATCTGTCACGTAGAGGCGGTTCGCGAACCGCCCCTACAGGGTTGGATATGCCATCTTCTCCACCGTCTGATTCCTGATTCCTGGCATCTGATACCTGATACCTGATGCCTGACCCCTGAACAGCGCTTGCTCTCCCGCCCCGAATCGGGCATAATCCTCGGTTCTGTACGGCGGCTGCGTTTACCGCTCGCCGTCATCTATTGAAAGATACCGAAAGATATGAATTGAGGAGCAAACCATGGCCAGAAAATGCCAGGTAACCGGGAAATGCCCGATGGTCGGGAATAAAGTTTCCCACGCGAACAACAAAACGAAGCGCCGCTTTCTGCCGAATTTGCAGCGTCGCCGTATTTGGGTGGAGAGCGAAAACCGCTATGTTTCTTTGCGTCTGACCAACGCCGCGCTGCGCACCATCGAGAAGAAGGGCATCGATGTCGTGCTTGCTGATTTGCGCGCGCAAGGTCTGGCCGTTTAACGATATTCTGCGATTGAGGAATCATCATGCGCGAAAAAATCAAACTTGAATCATCCGCCGGAACCGGTCACTTTTACACCACGACGAAAAACAAGAAGAACATGCCGGAAAAAATGGAGATCAAGAAATTTGATCCTGTTGTCCGCAAGCATGTGATCTACAAAGAAATCAAACTCAAATAACTCTGCATGGCGGCAGCGCTCGTTGCCGCCTCCTTTCCTTTTTCATCGCCGCCATTTTTTGGCGCGCTTCGCCGTGTTTGTTTCTGAAATCTTGGCAGGCAATGCTAGAATGACGGATAACATTCGCGCTCGGAGAAAAAAACATGAAAACCCAGTTTGCGTCCCTTTTCAAAGTTTGGGCTGCATGCGCTTTTTTGGCGTCTTTTTCCGTCGCCGCGCAGCAGACAACATCAATGCCGCCGCCACCGCCTGCCGATCCGCAGCCGCCCGCGATTGTCGATGACAAAACCGCCGCCAAAGCCAATCCGCAACCGGCGCAAACCAACATTACCACCGAGCACGGACAGGTTAACCTCGGCGATCCGGAACTGGAGCCGCAGGTGACGATCATTCAACGTGAAAACGAGCGCCACGAAGAGGTGCGCGTGAACGGACAGCTTCGCTATGTGCGCGTGGTGCCGGTTTTTGGTCCGGTGTATTACCTGATCCCGATGCCGAACGGGCAAATGGTGCGTCGCAACGATCTTGATCCGTCGATGCGTCCGCCGATGTGGGAAGTTCTTACCTGGTAACGCTGCGCGTTCATGTCCGTTTACACGCCGGTTTCCGAAGCTGAGCTTTCCGTCTGGTTGTCCGATTTTGCGCTCGGCTCGCTGCGGCGCTTGACGCCGATCGCCGCCGGTATCGAAAACACCAATTACTTCGTCACCGTCGATGGCGGCGAATTCGTTCTGACGCTGTATGAGCGCCTGCCTGCCCAAGACTTGCCATTTTATCTGAACCTGATGGTACATTTCGGGCAGCACGGCATCCCTGTTCCGCAACCACAGAAAACGCGACACGGCGACTTGTTCAAACCGCTCAATGGCAAACCGGCAACGCTGATCGAAAAAGTGGCGGGCGCACCGCAAATGCAGCCAACAGTAGAACATTGCCGCGTGATCGGTGCAACATTGGCGCGCATGCATCTTGCCGTTGCCGATTTCGCGCCGACGCTCGATAACCCGCGCGGTGCGACGTGGCGCAACAAAGCGGCACGTGTCGTGCGCGCATTCATCAACGCGGAACAAAACGCGCTTTTGGAACAAGAGCTTGCTGCGCATCACGATTTTGCGCGCGCGCTTCCGAGTGGCGCAATCCACGCTGATTTATTCCGCGATAACGTGCTTTTTGTTGACCCGCAGCAAACCAACATCAGCGGCATCATCGACTTCGGCTTCGCTGCTACTGACGCTTTTTTGTACGATCTTGCGATCACCGTCAACGACTGGTGTCTCGCCGCCGATCATTCCGGCGCTCTCGACGATAAAAAGCTGCATGCGCTGTTGACCGCGTATCAGCAGATTCGCGCTGTCAGTTCAACTGAACAATCCTGCTGGCCGCAGGCGTTGCGTTGCGCGGCGCTGCGTTTCTGGCTTTCCCGTTTGTATGATTTTTATTTGCCGCGCGATGGCGCGCTCGTCCATGCCCACGATCCGGCGCATTTCGAGCGCATTCTTCGTCATCATGTTTCCTTTCCTCTGCGCTGGCCTGAAAGCTAATATTCATGGATAACACCCCAACCATTACCCGATGCGCCGCCAGCCGAGGCTGGCTATGGTGGCGCGAAGCCTTTTTTCTGGTCAAAGACGAAGCGGCAATTTGGTACGCCATCGGCGCTGCGTACAGTTTCATGATGATGTTGGCGGTGACGATTCTTTCTTCGTTACTGGTCGCCATCGCGCCGTCTCTGGCGTTGCTCTCGTCGCTGCCGCTGCTTTTCGTGCCGTGTTTCATCGTCGGCTTCATCGCCGCCGCTTGGTCGCAGGCGCGCGGGCGCAAACCGGAATTCAAACATTTATTCGCCGGTTTTCGCGCCGATGTGAAAACGCTGCTGCTCATCGGCGCGTTTTCGCTCATCTGCTCATTGTTGATCAATTATTTCTTTTCGCCCTTCGCGCTGCCCGAATATACCCAATTGATGGGCGGCGTTCACGACACCGAAAGCGCGCAGGCGCTGCTCACGTTGATGACCTCATCGTCGTTCCTGATGCCGATGCTGATCTGGGCAACGTTGCTGACGTTGCTGTTCATGGCGATGTGGCTGGCGCCCGCCATCGTCGTTTTTCAACATGCCGGTGCGACGACTGCACTGATCGGCAGCATGAAAGGCGTTGTGGCAAACTGGCGCGCACTCACCGTGTACATCACCGTTCCACTTCTTTTTGCGCTCGGCATTTCAATCGCGCTCTCGCTCCTTTCCGTGCTTTTTGTTCTGCTGCTGGGTAATGCGGGTGCGGCGTTGATGAGTCTGGCCGCACTGCTTGTTTTGGTTGCCATTCCCTGGCTGGTCAGCCTTTCAACGCTGACCTCATTCGTTGCTTATTGCGATATTTTCCACGCGGAAGACGAAGTGTTTCCGCGGCAACGCCAGCGACCGGTTTTTTGAGGAGCCGTTGATTCATTGCTGCGCTCGCAACATGAATCAGCGACTCCTTAGACCGGTCGTGCTTCGCCGTTCAGCGCTTTCCGGAAAAATGAAGCCTGACCGCTCCCCCAAGCGCAATCATCAGCGCAAGCCCTAAAACCAGAGGAAACGGCAATAACGGTATCGGCGCGGCAGGGCCGCTCGGGGGAGGAGGCGCTCGGAGAACTTCGTATGCTCCGATATAACGTCCTTCTGCTACCGAAGCAGCGCGCGGTTCGCCGCGCTGATCGAGCGTCGCATCAACCCATTCCGAAGGATCGTTTGGAAAATCCAACATCTTTGACGTTCCTGTCCCTCCCGGAGAGGTATCTCCCGGATCCGCGGCACCAACAGCCGGGCTGCCGTCAGGCACCGCAAAGGTTTCGGTTGGTCCGCCATTATCATCCAGAGGCAAGACGATTTCGTTCAGCGCCGAGACAGAGGCGGGCACCCAGGAAGAAGTCGTGCTATCTCCACAACTTGTCGTGTCTGTTCCGTTAACCCATTCGATATTATAGCTGCCGGTGAGAGTCGCATTATCAGTTTCTGTACATAAACTCTGAACGCCAATTAACGCGCTTCCGGAGAGAATCAAGCTGTTATGAATTTCTCCACGGCTGTTACTGCCGTCTATTTGAATCGCTGCGCTTGTTCGGCCTGCCGTATTGCCCACCAATGTCACATGGTTTACTGTCAGCCTCCCGGACGCCCAGATTGCGCCACCATCCATATTTGCCTGATTCTCCGAAAAAGTGCTGTTGCTGATTTTTGCATCCATAGCCGTAGGGTTGTTGTAATTGTAAGGCATAACCGCGCCGCCGTAATCCGCTCGATTTTGAATAAAAGTACTGCCGCTGATATTAATAAAACCTTGGGAATTAATCGCACCTCCCTGGCAGTTATTACAGTCCGCCTTATTGCCAACAAAAGTACTGTTGTAAATATGAGCGTCCGCAGTATGACTAATTGCGCCGCCTCCTACTGCGTTATTTTCAGTAAAAGTACTGCCGCTGACCCAGATATATTCTGTAGCATAAATCGCGCCACCGCGACCGCTCGCAGCCGTTGCGCTATTGTTTGTAAACTTGCTATCGACAACCGACAGTGGGAATGTCACGCCGATGGCGCCGCCATGTAGCGCCTCGTTATCGGTAAATTCACAATCGGTGATGTCGATTGGCCCATCACCAGCGATTGCACCGCCCATGGTATAGCCTTTATTTCGGTTAAAAATAGTCTTTGTAACTGTCAACTTCTTTTTTGCAAAAACCGCGCCGCCGCTGTATCCGGTAACAAGATTATCCTCAAATATGCTGCCCGTAATATCGACGATGACTCCGTACACCGCACCGCCATCGCTCGTGTATGCGCGATCCCCATTGAACGTGCAGTTTTCAATAACCAGTTCATGCGAGTCCCCTACTATATTTTCGTCTGCTCTGATAGCGGCGCCGTAAGGGGTGACACCAGCGCCGCCAGTAGGGCTCGCCATCCCGTGCTTAAATGCCAGCCCGCGTACTGTGAGTTTGCCTCCATTGATCGCCTCCAGAATGCGGTTGTTCGCTGTCCCATTCAAAGGTTCTGCGTCCAGCGTGATCAACGGAGTGTCACTTGCATCAACAGGACCGATGATGGTCAAGTCTTTGGCGATTTCGATGTGCCCGCCATTCGCCACTTCAATTGTGGTTGCCGAGGCAAAAACAGAGGAATCGAAGAGAATAGTATCGTCATCGTTATAGTTCCCCGTTTTAGCCGCCCCACAAGGACTCGTATCATTTTCGGTATTGATCGCATCCACCGCGGCACGTAGCGTGCATTTTGTAGCATCTCCCGGATCGACTAGCCCGTCAACATCGCTATTTACCGTAATCGTCGCCGCATATGCAATGCTGGTTGCAAAAAAGTCTCTGCTCCGCCGCGTATTCAAAAAAGAAGCGTTCATGTCAATCTCCATGGAGAAGGTTAAGCAGCCCGCCGCCATGCTTCGACATAGCAGCAAAAATTACGCTTGCATTGCAATAGTAGCGGTTTCTTTTATTCTTCTTGCATTGCGATGGTAACGGTTTCTTTTTGACGCGCTGCGCGGCTTCAGGTATCAGATGACAGTGGTCAGGAATCAGAAATATTGGCAATGATGGAAACCTCATCGTAATGCACGATCTTCGCCAATACCGTCTGGATTGCCGCGCCAACTTCATCGGCTCGCAAGACGCCTGTTTCTTGGATGTTTTGATATAGAGCAACGTTTGAATTTGGCGAAGAAAAGCGGCTGCGGATAACGCTGCGCGATTTCAGGTATCCGTGAAGTTTGATCGCGCGAGGCGACGGTTTTGCTGAAACCTGAACCCTGTCCTCCGATACTGATCCCCGCCATCTGTCATCTGATACCTGAATTGCCTTTCTCCCGAATTTCGAGTAAAATCGCCGCCTTTCCACGATTTTTTGCTTTAACTTTTCAGGAACATTAAAAATGGCTAATTCGGCGCAAGCGCGCAAGCGCGCAAGACAGGCAATCGCCACCCGAGATCGCAACGCGAGTCTCAAATCCGCTTTCCGCACCGCCGTCAAGAAGGTGCGCAAAGCCATTGCCGCTGGCGACAAGGAAGCGGCGATGAAACAACTTCAGGAGTCGCAATCGACGATCGACAGTATCGCCGACAAGAAAATCATTCATAAAAACATGACGTCGCGCACGAAATCGCGTTTGTCGCAAGCAATCAAAGCGATGGGCGCCTGATTTTTATTCGCGTTCTCGCATTCAACAAAAAAAGCGCCATACGGCGCTTTTTTTGTGTACTACGTTTTTCAATGAAATCATCGGGTCACGCCGCGAGCGGCGGAATACGCAGCACTTGCCCCGGGTAAATTTTGTCGGGATCGCTCAGCATCGGTTTATTGGCTTCGAAAATCTTGGTGTATTCGTTGCCTTTGCCCTTGCCGTAGTATTTTTCAGCAATTTTCCACAGCGTGTCGCCTTTTTCCACGGTGTGCATCTGCGCCTGAGGCTCGGCTGCCTTGACCGTCATTTCGTCGATCACGCGCTCAATGCCTTTGGTGTTACCGCAGCACAGAATGATTTTTTCTCGCGTTTCCTGATCGGCCGCTTCGCCGGACACGGTGACGGTACCCTTGCCGGCATCGACCAGAATTTTCAGGTTGTCCGCCTTCAAGCCCATCTTGATGATGTAGTTGGTGATCGACGTCACGGCAACCAGATTGGCGGCTTTGATGTCTTCTTCGTTATTGGCGAGCGCGGGCACAACTTCCGTTGATGCCGCCTGCGCGGGTTTGCCGCCGAGCAGTTTTTCGCCTGCTTCCTTGATGAAATTGAAAATTCCCATGGTTTCCTCTCCTTTTATTGAAAGGTTATCTTGCGCTTGATTTCAAAAATATGCAATCAACGTAACAATGTTGCGACGTTTACCACCATTTCCAGCCATTTTTACGGAAGAACGTGAGTGCGTCCTTGATGAACCACCAAGTGTAGTTGATGTTTTTGCGCGGGATATCGGACATCTGGTGCAGGCGCGCCTGCATCGTCGGCAGGTATGCGGTGCGCGCGATCAGACTGAGTTGCAGCGTTAAATCGTAATCGCCGAAGAAGAGAAAAAAATTCGGGTCAAAACCGCTGCCCTGATCAGTGGTTGTGCGGCGGGCAAGCAGACAATAGCCGGCAAAGCAGGGGACATCAAAAAAGGTGTGCAGTGTCTGCGTTTGCTGTTGCATCTGGTAGCGCGTCAGTCTTTTGTCAAACAGCTTGCGCAGAAAGCGTGGCGCGAAGTTGGCGAGAAAAAGATCGAACACCGATGGGTATTGCAGGCACGGGTAGAGCAATTCACCTTTCGCGCTGTACAGCGCGCTGCTGATCAGGCCGGTGTCGTCGTTGGCTTGCATCCAGCTCACGCCTTCGGCAAGCGCTTCCTTGGCGAGTTCGGTGTTGACGTCGAGTACCAGATGATAATCGGCACCACTGCCGTGCAGCGTCAGATTGTGCGCCGCACCATAACCAATATTGGCATGGCCGTGCAAATAGGAAACTTCAGTCGGCTCGCGGAAAAAAAGCTCGCCCAGCTCAATCAGACGGCGGACACGGTTACGGTTTTGACTGTTGTCGATCAATGCCACGTTAACGGAATAAATCACGCCTTCGGCACGCGCAAAGTCGATGGCTTCGGACAGCGCATAAAGACAACGCACCAGATTGTCTTCGTTGGGTCGGTAGGTAACAATGCTGACTTGCAGCGATGAGAAGGTCATGGTTAACCGTGCATTATTTTCGTTCTATTTTACTCTACTGCGCTCTAGCGAATCGCGCATGGTCAGAGAACGAGACAAACTGTTAATCTGCTTCGTTGTTTTTATCCCGCGTCAGCACCAAATTGTCGCGGTGGATCAGTTCCGGCTCTTCAAGATGGCCGAGAATTTGGGCGATTTTGTTAGATGGCTGGCGCAGAATTTTTTCCACGTCCGCCGCGCGATAATTCACCAGTCCGCGCGCGATTTCCCGTCCTTGCCGGTTGCAGCATGCTACAACTTCGCCACGGTCGAATTTTCCTTCGCAACGCAGCACGCCGATCGCCAGCAAGCTTTTGCCTTCATGCTGCACCGCATGTGCCGCGCCGTCGTCGAGAAACAGGCGGCCGGCAAGTTGCAGTTGATCGGCGAGCCATTGTTTACGTGCCAACAAGGGCGCGGTGTGTGCGATCAAGCGCGTGCCGATTTTTTCGTCCGCCGCCAAACGCAATAATACGTTTTCCTCGCGGCCATTGGCGATGATGGTTGCTGCCCCCGAACGTGCCGCGCGTTTCGCCGCCAGAACTTTGGTCAACATGCCGCCCTTGCCGATGGCGCTGCCCGCACCGCCCGCCATGCGCTCCAATGTTTCATCGCCCGCCTGCGCTTCGTCGAGAAGCTTCGCTTGCGCGTCAAGACGCGGATCAGCGGTGTAAAGTCCTTTCTGATCGGTGAGTAAAATCAGCACATCGGCCTCCAGTAGATTTGCGACCAGCGCGCCGAGCGTGTCGTTATCGCCAAGTTTGATTTCCTCCGTCGTGATCGTATCGTTTTCGTTGATGATGGGAACCACATCCCATTCCAGCAAGGTGCGCAACGTTGACCGCGCGTTGAGATAACGGCGGCGGTTCGACAAGTCTTCGTGCGTCAGCAATATCTGCGCGGCGCGCAATCCCTGATCGGCAAATGCGGTTTCATACGCCTGCACCAACTCCATCTGTCCGATGGCTGCCGCCGCCTGCAATTCGCGCATTTCCCTGGGACGTTCTTTCAACCCCAGCCGTTTGATGCCGGTCGCAATCGCGCCGGAAGAAACCAGAATGATTTCTCGTCCGTCTTTTTTCAGCGCCACCGTTTGCTTCGCCCAGCTTGAGATCATCGCGTGATCCAGCCCGCGACCATCGTTGGTCACCAGACTGGAGCCTACTTTGACCACGATGCGCCGAGCTTGCGTCATCGACCATTCGTTCATGCGTTCTCCTTGCGCGGCGCGTCAATCGGCGTTGGCGTCAATATTTCCGGCGCGGCGGGTTCTTCTTCGTCAATGGATTCGGGTTCAGAGGTGTGTGCGTCGAGCCAATCGGCAGTCGCCCAAGTCAGTGCGCGACAGCCTTCGCCGTTGAGCGCGCTGACAGCAAAGATCTTACCTTGCCAACCCAGCGCTTTGACAAAGGTATCTATTTTTTGTTGCCGCTCTTCGTCGTCGATCATGTCGATTTTGTTCAACACCAACCAACGCGGTTTTTCATACAACGCTTCGTCGTAGCGTTTCAATTCGTGCGCAATCGCGCGCGCTTCCGCGACCGGGTCGCTGTCGGGATCAAGCGGCACCAGATCGACAACGTGCAACAGCAAGCGGGTACGCTGCAAGTGACGCAAAAAACGATGCCCAAGTCCGGCGCCGTCCGCCGCACCTTCGATCAAACCGGGAATATCCGCCATCACAAAACTGCGCTCTGCATCCACGCGCACCACGCCCAGCGACGGCGCCAATGTTGTGAACGGATAATCCGCGACTTTCGGCTGCGCCGCCGACACCGCGCGAATCAACGTGGATTTGCCCGCATTGGGCATGCCGAACAAACCAACATCCGCCAGCACTTTCAGTTCCAGATGCAAGCGCCGCTCTTCGCCTTTTTCGCCGGGCTGAAATTGTCGCGGTGCACGATTGGTGCTCGATTTGTAATGCAGATTGCCCCAGCCTCCGCGTCCGCCTTTGGCGATCAGCGCCTGTGCACCGTCGTGCGACAAATCGGCCAACACTTCGTTGCTATCGGCATCGCGCACCGTGGTGCCAACGGGGACGCGCAGCGTTTTGTCTTCGCCACCGCAACCATATTGATCACGTCCGCGTCCGTTCTCACCGCGTTGTGCGCGAAAGATACGCAGAAAGCGGTAATCCACCAGTGTGTTGATGTTGCGATCCGCAATTAGAATGATGCTGCCGCCGCGCCCGCCATCACCACCATCAGGGCCTCCGCGCGGAATGAATTTTTCGCGGCGAAACGACGCCGCACCGTTACCGCCGTCGCCCGCGTAAACTTCGATATAAGCTTCGTCAACAAATTTCATTCTGCGTTGTCTTTTGCGTAAAGCGAGTAAAGCTCGCTGTCGTCGCCGTAACGATGGCTGGATTCGAGAAGGTGATAGCCGATAAATGCCGGTTCATTTCCCGCCGCGATATCATCGTGCTGCACCAGAAGCAGCGGACACGTCGTCAGCGCGACATCGTCCTTGCGTGTTTCGGCGTGCGCATAATAATAGAAAATCGCGCGCTGTGCGTCACCGACGCCTCGGCTTGCAACGCAACCCTGCGCCGCATACGGCTGCAACATTTCGGCGACGACTTCATAACTGCGCCGCGAGTCGAGATACGGCATCCAGATCGTGGACACCATGCCCCACACCAGCATCATGCCCGCCGCCCAGTTCAACACCGCACGACGGCTCGACTGCCGCGCCGGACGCACCAGCATGATCCACAAAATGGTTAGGAACAGCGATACCGACGCGCCGCGCAAACGGAACGACGGCTGATAACCAGCCTCTGCATCGCGGAACAATTCCGCCGTGTAAGAGCCAAGCCCGTTGATGTATGCGTCCCACCAGAAAAACCACAGCGCCAGCGCCGCCAAACCGAACGTCAATATCCCGAACCAATCCAACCCTGCCGAACCGCTGCGCGGCAAACTGTCGACTTCTTCCGCCGCCAACAACGCCATCGGCACCAAAAGCAGTAGGCTGTCGATCGCACGAATTTCCGGCAACAGCAGAAAATAAACGAGCAGCACCAGAATCATCGTGCCCGGCAAAATTACCGCCGGTGTTTGCAAGCCGCCGTGAAAACCGCGCACGCGCACCCACAACAACCAACCGATCAACGGCCACGCCGGCCACGCCAACCACAACAAATTACGTAGCAGCCAGTTGGCGTTTCCGACAATCGAAATTTTTTCCGGCTGCCAGAGCGCGAGAAGATTGTTGGCTTCGTACCATTGTATGAAAAGTTCCGGCGAACGCTGATAGAGCAGCGCTGGCCACGCCAAACACGCCATCGCCGTCAGCACCAGCGCCAATAACATCGCAAAAGCGAAAGAAGCATTCCGCCAGCGCACGTGTGCCAGTGGCAACAACACCGCGGTGATCAGCAGAATGATCAACACGTTCAAGTTATATGAAAACACACCTACCGAAAGCGCGACGCCGAACAAGATGCCGCCCAGCCCCGGCAGGCGGGGCATCAGCGCCAGCGCGTACAACGCCAAAGCCACTGCCGCCATCGCGCCGATCTGTGGCGACAGAATGTGCGCGCGATCAAACATTCCCGCACAACCGATGAGCACCAGCATCGGCAACCAATAAGGCGCTCTGCCTTTCGCTTCACGCCCCGCCAACGCAGTGAACAACAGTGTTAAAAACAGCAATAACCCCGCCGCCAGACGCGCCGCATCGTGTGCGGGCAACCAATGCGAAAATGTTTTCAAAGTGACGGTCGCCAGTTGTGGAACAAGCGGACCATATTCAAAATCCGGTTCGTCGATGAGACGCGGAATCAGATAATCGTTTTGTTCGACCATCTCCCACGCCGTGACAATCGTGCGCGCGTCTTCCACTTTCCAAGGGCCGTGACCGACCAGCCCCAACGCGATCCACAACAGACAGAAAAGAATCAGTCCGCCTTGTTTCCATGCCCGCCAGGAGTTTGACGACGAGTTGGCTTCCGGTGTTTCTTGGGAAAACAGGGGATATGAAGGTTGGGGCGGCAAGGACATAAAAGGTATCAACGTCGGCTGTGGCGTTATCTTACCATCAGGTTTCGGGATACAGGAGACAGGCTTCAGTGAATGTTTGATCGCGCTACGCGCGATGAATATTTACCGATCCCCGCCATCTGCCATCTGATCGCTGAAATGCAAAAGGCAGCCGAAGCTGCCTTTTGCAATGATTCGTTGCGACAATTACTGATCCGATGTCGCTGTGCTGCCGCGCTTGCCATAACGCTGGCGGAATTTTTCCACGCGACCGGCGGTGTCAACGATTTTTTGTTTGCCGGTGTAAAACGGATGGCAAACCGAACAAACTTCAATATGCAATGGACGACCCAGCGTGGAACGTGTGGTGAATTTGTTGCCACAGCTACAGGTCACTTCCATGTCTTGGTATTTGGGATGAATTTTCTCTTTCATCGTGTTTCCTTTCCCGCAGAGAAATTTCTGCGTTTCGCTTTTGGAATCGTTGATTAATCACTGCGCACAAGCAATACGGCGTTGGAATTCTCCTCAAAAGCGCATTTACATCTGTGTAAACTCCGCTTTTTCGTCAGCGCTTTTTTTGGAAAATGCGTGCCGTGTCTTGCTCGCGCTCGCTATATTACTCAGCGATTCCGTTTGTTCCGATGTCTCGGAAAGCCGAGCATTATCTGCTATTTCAACGCTTTTAGCAATCCCCCAGAAGCTCTCAAGCTCGACGCATGGAGTCAAAAAAGTCGGCGTTATTCTTGCTGTTACGCACTTTGTCGATCAAAAACTCGGTGGCATCGAGATCGTCCATCGGGTGCAGCACTTTGCGCAAGATCCATGTTTTTTGCAGAACGTCGGGGCCCAAGAGCAATTCTTCGCGGCGCGTTCCTGAACGGTTGACGTTGATCGCCGGGTAAATCCGTTTTTCCGCCATGCGGCGCTCAAGGTGGATTTCCATGTTGCCCGTGCCTTTGAATTCTTCGTAAATCACGTCATCCATGCGGCTGCCGGTTTCGATTAGCGCGGTGGCGATGATGGTCAGCGAGCCGCCTTCTTCAACATTGCGCGCCGCGCCAAAAAAGCGTTTCGGGCGATGCAACGCGTGGGCATCGACGCCGCCGGTCAACACTTTGCCGGAAGTCGGTACGACGGTGTTGTACGCACGCGCCAGACGGGTAATGGAGTCGAGCAAAATGACGACATCGCGTTTGTGTTCGACCAATCGCTTGGCTTTTTCGATCACCATCTCGGCAACTTGCACATGACGCGCCGCCGGTTCGTCGAATGTCGAAGCAACGACTTCGCCACGCACCGTGCGCACCATGTCCGTCACTTCTTCAGGGCGTTCGTCGATGAGCAACACGATCAGCGTCACTTCGGGATGGTTGGCGGCAATCGAATGCGCGATGTGTTGCAGCATGACTGTTTTGCCGGATTTCGGCGATGCAACCAGCAAACCGCGCTGACCTTTGCCGATCGGCGCGATGATGTCGATCATGCGGCCAGTGATGTTTTCTTCCGCCTTGATATCGCGCTCCAGAACGAGTTGCTCGTCTGGAAACAACGGTGTCAGGTTTTCAAACAGGATCTTGTTTTTCGCGGTTTCCGGAGCTTCGCTGTTGATCTTGTCCACCTTGACCAGCGCGAAATAACGCTCGCCTTCTTTCGGCGTGCGAATTTCACCTTCGACGGTATCGCCCGTATGCAGGTTGAAGCGACGAATCTGCGACGGCGAAATATAAAGATCGTCGGTACCCGCAAGGTACGATGCCTCGGGCGAACGCAGAAAGCCGAAACCGTCCGGCAATACTTCAAGGACGCCATCGCCGTAAATGCTCTCGCCGCGCTTGGCGTGAGTTTTCAGCAAGGAAAAAATGAGATCGTGTTTACGCAGGCGATTCGCTCCCTCGATGCCCATCGAGTTCGCCATCTCAACCAGATCGGTCACGTGTTGGCTTTTAAGATCAGAAAGACGCATAACAAATTTTTGACAGCAATAACGATTAAGGCCGGAAATAGCCGGAAAGCGCGATGCCTCGTGCTCAGGATTTTATTGAAAGACCGGGATGTGAATCAACCCGATGCCGTTCAGAATGTTTTCCGCGAGAAACGCGGGAATGCTCCGGCGACGACATGTTGTTATACCGTTCTGCCATCGCCAGCCGGAAAGTTAACGGTTCTACAGATGGCTGTCAAGAAAAGATTTAAGCTGCCCTTTGCTGCCGCCACCGATTTTTTGCCCCCTGACCTCGCCGTCCCTGAAAACCATCAGCGTGGGCATTGCACGAATGCCATACTTTTGCGTGGTCTGCGGGTTAGCATCCACGTCGATTTTGACGATTTCATAACGCCCTTCATATTCCGCAGACAAATCCTCCAAAATCGGCGTCAGCATCTTGCACGGCCCGCACCATTGTGCTGAAAAATCAACAAGAACCGGCAACGAGGACTGCAATACCTGTTGTTCGAAATTGTTGTCTGAAACTTCCTTCATGATGACTCCTTGTGTCAAAACAAACGCAACCGAGACGGTTGCGCAGAACATTGTTTGTTAGGGAAACACTGATTTAATCGCACTTTATTGATTGTTTGCGGATAGCAGAT
>DAISYG010000056.1:0-14134 GCA_036825435.1 Casimicrobiaceae bacterium
AGCCTCTTTTTAGACCATTCGCGCACTTTTGACAAGCGCGCGAATGATGTCATTGGTGAAGTTATTTCATTGTTTTGCTGTTGGTTTTGTGCTCTTCACTTTTGGTTACGCCAGCAGGTTGTTGTTTGCTTTTGCTGGTGTCTTCAGTAGCTTTGCTGGGTGCGGTGGTATTCGCAGCAGCAAGAGCCGGCGCTTGGACAGTTTCAGGGGCTTTTTGTGGTTCCGTTTTGGCGGGTTCTGCCGCCAAAGCGCCGAACGAAGCACAAGTCAATGCGCCGCTGAATAAAATAGCAATAAAGTTTTTCATGAAATCTCCTTTGTGGGTATCGATAGAAAACAGATCAAAAGCGAATTAACGCCATTATTTTGTTGTTTTCGCGTTTGATTTATTTTCTTTGCCTTGAATTGCACCAGCGGGTTGTGGGGCTTTGTTGGTGTCTTCCGTGGCTTTAGTCGGCGCAACGCTGCTTGCAGCAGCAAGAACCGGTGCTTGAACGGTCTCAGGGGCTTTTTGCGGTTCCGCTTTGGCAGGTTCTGCCGCCAAAGCGCCGAACGAAGCACAAGCCAATGCGCCGCTGAACAGAATAGCAATAACGTTTTTCATAATGGTCTATCTCCTTTGAAAAAAGCAAAATATCATCTTCTTTTGTAATGATGATTTTTGCCAAGTTAATTTAGTGTGGCGTCGCGAACGACTGATCAAAGGATCTTGATCGGCTGTCGTGTGTCACGTTCATGAAGTTTGGCACTTCAGATCGTTGGATTGCGGCTTGATAAACAAGTTCAAAAAGCTTGTTAACGGCTTATGTTGATTTTGCCTCGTTTTGTCGTTGCAGCCAGACGCGTACCAGCGGCAACGTCAGCGGACGCTTGAGCGAAAGGGAGTAATCATCGAGCGCGTCGATGAGCGCGATCAGCGAACGCATGTTGCGGCTCACCATTTTCAAAATGTAAGCAACGATATCGTCGGACAGTTTCAATCCCTTGGCGCGCGCGTAATCTTTGAGCGTTTCGGTTTTCTGTGCGTCGTCGAGCATCAACACTTCGTAAATGAACCCCCAGCCGAGACGGGTGCGGATATCGTCACGAAACGGTAATCGTGCGGGTGGTTGTGCCGCCGATGCGATCAATGCACCGCCGTTTTCGCGCAGATGGTTGTACAGCGTAAACAACCAGGCCTGTGCTTCATCGCCGCCCGTATCGACATCGTCGATCAGCCATAAGGACGGTGGCTGGTCGATATTGGGAAAGGTTTTTGAGGACACGTCAACGGTGATGCAAGGATAACCGCGTGCGTGCGCATCATCGGCAGCGGCGCGAATGAGATGGGATTTTCCGGTGCCGTGTGCGCCCCACAGATAAAATGAAGTAGCGTCGTTCGTGGAACTGGAGCGAGCCGTGCCATTGCCATGCGCATCGATAAAACGGCGCAGCGCATCAACGACTTCGCTGTTGTGACCGGGTACGAAATTGGCAAACGTCGCCGGCGCAGGCGGGAATAGATGAAACACCATTTGCTGCATGATCAGCGCGCGTCCTGATAAAGTGGGCTGGTGACGTATGCGGCGCGCAGATGGCGTAGCGCAATCAGCAGCGCGGCGGATGCGGGCAACGCCAGCAAAACGCCGACAAAACCGAACAATTGTCCGAACGCCAGCAACGCAAAAACGACTGCGAGCGGATGCAGCCCGATGCGATCGCCGACCAGGAACGGCACCAGCACGTAATTTTCCAGAAGTTGGCCGATGCCGTACACCGCGAGCACGGCGAAGAAAAAGGGCAGCCCCGACCATTGCAGCAGCGCGGCAATGATCGCCAGCGTTAAGCCGATGCCAAAGCCAACGTAGGGAATGAAAACCAGCAGCCCGGTGAGTAAGCCGATCGGCAGCGCAAATTCGAGGCCGACCACCCACAGCGCGATAACGTAGTAAAACGCCAGCACCAACATGACCAGCGCCTGACCGCGAATGAACTCCGCCAACACGGCATCGATTTCTTTCATGATCTGCCGGGTTTTGCCCTGCCAGCGGCGCGGGATCAGACCGTCGATGCCGTCAACCAGCGTGTTCCAGTCGCGTAGCAGATAAAACATCACGACCGGAATCATGACGGCGTTGACGACGATGGAAAGCAGCACTTGTCCGCCGCTTTTCACGCCCGACAAGACATTGAGCGAAAGCGATTGCACACTGTCCAGATTCTCGGCGATCAGTGTACGTAGCGAATTGAAATCCAGCGATAGTGAAATGCCGAGCCAGGATTCGATTTTTGGAAGCAGTGTTTCGGAAAAACGTTCGAAAAGTTCAGGCGTACGCTGGGCGATGGTTTTGGCTTCCGACTGGATCAGCGGGATCAGCACGAAAAGCAGAATGAAAATGACGGTGAGCAAAATGAGCAGCACGATCAGTGTGCCCAGCGTGCGCGAGATTTTTCGGCGTGACAAACGTTCAACCAGCGGCGAACCCAGATACGCAAGAATCGCGCCGGCGAAAAACGGTGTGAGCACCGGTCCCAACCCGATCAGCGCGGCAGTCATCAAGACGAGAAAAGCAAAGATCCACAGATAATATTTCCATGCCAGCGCGGCAGGTGGGCGCGGCGGCGTTTTTGCCGGGGCAGGCAACGACGGAGCGGGCTTGTTATCCATGCTTTTCTCTCGTATGGGTCTTTTTCCGTTAAAATCCAATGATATTTCTTGAGAAACGACTGATTCATGTGCGTAGCAATGAAGCAGTGTTTTCTTGAAAACAGAACTTTATCGCGGGAATTGCATTGTTTCAATTCCCCGAACGACCGAGGGTAACATGAGCAAAGACAATTCTCCGCACAATCGACCACTGACATATCGCGACGCGGGTGTTGATATCGACGCCGGTGACGCGTTCGTCGAACGGATCAAGCCGATGGTCAAGCGGACGATGCGGCCGGAAGTGCTGAACGGCATCGGCGGTTTTGGGGCGTTGATCGGGCTGGGGCAGCGTTTCCGCGATCCGGTACTGGTGGCGGGAACGGATGGTGTCGGTACCAAGTTGCGATTGGCGTTTGAGCTGGATCGGCACGACACCATCGGTATTGATTTGGTGGCGATGAGCGTCAATGACATTCTGGTGCAGGGCGCGGAGCCGTTATTTTTTCTGGATTATTTTTCTTGCGGACATCTCGATGTCGAACAGGCAGCACGCGTGGTGTCGGGCATTGCCGCAGGTTGCGAGCAGGCAGGCTGTGCATTGGTGGGCGGCGAGACGGCAGAAATGCCCGACATGTATCCGCCCGGCGAATACGATCTCGCTGGTTTCGCGGTCGGCGTTGTTGAGCGCGATGCGCTGATCGACGGCCGCACGATTAAGGCGGGCGACGCGGTGCTCGGGCTGACATCTTCAGGGCCTCATTCCAACGGCTACTCGCTGATTCGCAAAACGATCGCCGTCAGCGGTGTTGACCTGGAAAAAGAAAAATTGGGCGATACGTTATTGGCTGACGCGCTGATGGCGCCGACGCGTATTTATGTTCGTTCCGTTCTGGCGTTGATGAAAACGATGCCGGTGAAAGGGCTGGCGCACATCACCGGCGGTGGTTTGCTCGGCAACGTGCCGCGCGTGTTGCCGGAAGGTTTGGGCGTGCGCTTGTCGCGAACGGCGTGGCAACAACACGATGTTTTCAATTGGCTGCAAAAAACGGGTCACATTGAGGACGACGAAATGTTGCGGGTGTTCAATTGCGGCATCGGTATGGTGGTGATCGTCGATCAAGATCGTGCCGAAGAAGCAATTGCATTATTGACCGAGCAGGGCGAAACGGTCACACGAATCGGCGAGGTTATTCGCCAAATGGACGAGCCGCGCGTAGTGGTGGAAAGTTGATTGTGAAAAAAATCTGCGTATTGATTTCCGGACGTGGTTCCAATTTGCTGTCGCTGCTGGAAGCGATAGAACAACAGAAGATTCCCGGACGTGTTGTGCGCGTGATCGCCAACCGTGCCGACGCGGGTGGTTTGGCGTATGCGCAACAGCGCGGTATTGAAACGGCGGTGGTGCCATCCCAAGATTTTGCCGAACGCGACGCGTTTGACCAAGCGCTTGGCGATGCGATAGAAACGTGTGCGCCTGATCTGATTGTGTTGGCGGGATTCATGCGTATTCTCGGTCAAAAAATCGTCGAACGGTTTGCTGGGAAAATCATCAATATCCATCCGGCTTTGTTGCCGTCTTATCCTGGGCTGCATACACATCAGCGGGCGCTGGCGGATGGTGTGAAATGGCACGGTTGTACGGTTCATTTTGTCACGCCGGAAGTGGATGTTGGACCTATTATTGGTCAGGTCGCCGTTCCTGTTTTTTCAAGCGATGATGAAGCAACGCTGGCAGCGCGCGTGCTGGAATCGGAACATCGTTTGTTGACGGATTGCGTACGCTGGTTTTGTGAAGATCGGCTGACGGTGCGTGGTAATGTCGTTGAATTGCGTGATGCTGTTGATACCATCGCTGCGACTCAACAACCACAGGGTTGAATGATGAAAGAAAACGTGACGTGGCGCAAATCGCACCTTAAACATCTGGCAGAGGCGATAGCTCGCGTCGACACCTTACGTTTTCCGGCAGACAGCACGATGCGCCATTTTTTTCGCGAACATCCCGAGCTCGGTCAACGCGATCGCGGCCTGATCGCCGAAGGGGCTTTCGCTTTTTTGCGTTATCGTCGTTCACTTAAAGCATTGGCGCAGACGACACAAAAACAAAAGCTTGCGTTGATCACGCTGGCGTATGCATTGAATATCAGTCTCGATGAGTTGAAAAAACTCGCAACGGATAACGACCAACACTGGCTCGCCGATTTGCCGGAGCGTTTGCGGTTTCCGCTAACTGAAGTCGAAGCTGCCGATGTGCCGGATGAATTGTGGGCGCGACTTGACGAGGATTACGATGACGCACAACGCTTGGCGTTGACGCAAAGCTGGCATCAGGCAGCACCATTCGATTTGCGCGTCAATGTGATGAAAACCACGCGCGACGATGCGCTGGCGGCATTGCAGGGCGAAGGTTTTCATGTTGAGAAAACGCCTTTTTCGCCATACGGCATTCGTGTGCATGGGCGACCGATGTTGGTCAGGCATCCGTGGTTGCAGGACGGACGGCTGGAAGTGCAGAGCGAAAGTAGCCAACTCGGCGGAATGTTGCTGGCGCCGAAACGTGGCGAAATGGTGGCGGATTTTTGCGCGGGTGCAGGCGGCAAAACACTATTATTGGGCATGATGATGCGTTCTCAAGGCCGATTGTATGCGTTCGATGTTTCCGAAAAACGATTGCAAAAATTGACGCCGCGTCTGGCGCGTTCCGGGTTATCGAACGTTCATCCACAACGATTGATCAGCGAAAACGATCACAAGATCAAACGGCTGGCAGGCAAAATGGATCGCGTATTGGTCGATGCACCGTGCACAGGCACTGGAACGCTGCAACGCAACCCGGATCTGAAATGGCGCTACTGTGACGATCATTTGCGTGAATTGCAAGAAAAACAAAGTGCTATTCTGGCGTCAGCTGCGCGACTCGTGAAACCAAGCGGACGATTGGTTTACGCAACGTGCAGTGTGTTGCGTGCCGAAAATGAGGTGATCGTTGAATCGTTTTTAAAAGCGCATCCTGATTTTCTCGTGCGTGACGCAAGTGCCGTGTTTTCAGAAATCAATATTGCGTTGGATACCGGAAAATATTTGCAGCTTTTGCCGCACCTTCACAACAGCGATGGTTTTTTTACTGCCGTGCTGGAACGGGTAGCCTCTTGATACGGTGAGGAAAGCATGTTGGAAACACTGAATTTTTCGTCGGTTGTTAATGCGTTATCGTCGGTGCACGGGTGGCTGGATTTATTGCTGGCCTTATTTTGCGTCATTGCCGCATTGTTGATTAGCCGCTATTGGTATCGGCATAGCGGTTTGACACAGGAAAGAATGGACGAGATGTCGTTATTGAGGCAAGCTCTGACACGCATGGTGTTTCCGGTGTTGGCGATTTCTTTCGTGTTGCTGGCGCGTTCGCTGTTTCATTTATATGCCACTCCTTTGTTTCTGAATATTGCGTTACCGCTGCTTATCGCATTGTTGGTGATCCGCTTGATGGCGTATACGCTGCGTTCATTGTTCCCGAACTCGACGTGGTTGAAAGTATCCGAACGCGCCATTTCATTCGGCGTCTGGTTTCTCGTGGTGTTGTATTTCATGGGCGTGTTGCCTGAAGTGATTCAGGAGCTTGATTCGTTGGTATTGCCGCTCGGTAGTGGTATTTCCGTCTGGACTTTGCTCAAGGGCGTGATTGTGGTCGGTTTTACCGCATCCATCGCGGTTTGGCTGGCGGATATTATCGAGCAGCATGTGTTGAAACCCGGCCTCGCAGGAAGTGCATCATACAGCGGACGTTTATTCTTCACACGCTTTACGCGCATCGTACTGATCAGTATCGCGGTACTGTTGGCGCTACAAGGGATTGGTATCGACTTGACGGTGTTTGCGGTGCTTGGCGGTGCGATCGGCGTCGGCATCGGTTTGGGCTTGCAGAGAATCGCTGCGAACTATATTGCGGGGTTCGCCATTCTGGCGGAGCGTTCAGTCAATATTGGCGATATGGTTACGGTCGGAAATCAATTTGGCATCGTCACGCATGTCGCGGCACGCTACATCGTGGTGCGCAGTTTGGAAGGTGTGGATGCGCTGATCCCGAACGAAACTTTTCTCACACAGACCGTCCTCAATCATTCATTGCATCAGCGCGCGGCACGGACAACGTTGCCGATTCAGGTTGGTTATGGCACGGATTTGCGCTTCGCGATGCAGATGATGGAGCAAGCGGCAAGTGAACAGCCGCGTGTATTGGGTGGAAACAAAGCGCCACGCGCGACGGTGGCAGGTTTTGGCGAAAACGGAATCGACATGAACATCAGCTTTTGGGTGCGCGACCCTGAAAATGGGCAGGGTGTGCTGAAAAGCGATATCAACCTGCGAATGTGGGATTTGTTTGTCGAAAACGATATTGAAGTTCCATTCCCGCAACAGGAGGTTCGTGTGACGCACCACAATGCATCGCCGTCGGCGGACGATCAGGATCAGGAAAAGGAGTAGCGCCCTATCGACATTAAAGTGCTTCCGAAAATATTGCAAGTGAAGACAACATTGCATTGCCTTCACACAGATGTTATTCGGAAATTTCTAAGGATCCGCTGATTCTATGTCACGAGCGCGAGCAAGGCAAGGCGAAATTTTTTGAAAAAGCGCAGTTTACTTAGATGTAAATGAGCATTTTGAGAAAAATTTCAACGCTGTATTGCTTGTGCGCAGTAATGAGTCAGTTGTTCCTAAAAACTTTCCGGAACACTCTCTGCAGTTTCTCGAATCGTTGCGGCACTGCCAACTAAAAGCGGATCGGGCGCAACGGCAATATCCGGGTTTTTGTCGGGATAATCCAGCTTGTTCAAAAAGTGACGCAGACAGTTGATACGCGCCCGCTTTTTATCGTCTGACTTGATGACTGTCCATGGCGCATCGGCAGTGTCTGTGTGGAAAAACATGGCGTTCTTGGCGGCGGTGTAATCGTCCCATTTGTCGAGTGATTGAATATCAACCGGGGACAGCTTCCAGTGCTTCAATGGATCGTCACGACGCGAGATGAAGCGGCGCAACTGCTCTTCACGACTAACCGAAAACCAATATTTGTAAAACAGAATACCGGTGTTGACCCACATGCGCTCCAATTCGGGAACTTGGCGCATGAATTCCAGATACTGCGTTGGCGAACAAAATCCCATGACGCGTTCGACCCCGGCGCGGTTATACCAGGAACGATCAAAGAAAACGATTTCACCGCCGGTCGGAAAATGCGCGAGATAGCGCTGGAAATACCATTGATGTTGCTCAATGGCGGTCGGTTTGTCGAGCGCAACCACACGCGCACCGCGTGGGTTGAGATGTTCGGTGAAGCGTTTGATCGTGCCGCCTTTACCGGCAGCATCACGTCCTTCAAAAACGAGCATGATGCGTTGTTTGCTTTGCTTGACCCAACTCTGCACTTTCAGCAATTCGATTTGCAGCGCCGCCTTCATGTTTTCGTATTCGCGACGACGCAGCCGGGTACGATATGGATACGATAACGGTAATGCGGCGGTACCGCTGTCTTCCTGTGTTCCGGGTGGCGCCAGTGCGACTTTCATTGCTTGCGGCGCTTTTTTGCTGGTTGCTTCAATCACGCGCACCATTTCTTCGCGCGTTTTTTCGACTTCGATGGCGCGCGCACTTTTTTTGCGACGCCTTTTGATTGGGGTTTTTGTAGATTGTGGGGTGGTTTTTTTAACGACAGCCATGAGAACTCCTGAAGATGAAGAATTGCAATGAAATAAAACGTCAACCCTTTAATGTTACGCTCATATACGAATGTCGTCGAGAAATTAGTTGAATCAATAATGGCGTTTCATCATCGGAGTGACGATATTGATCTTTTTTTAAACGGAAGGCACACTGTTGAAAGATGCTCGCATAAAAAGTTGCAAACCACGGCCGGTTTAATAGCCGATGTTTTGTACAATGAAAAGCGAACATCTTCATGATGATGCACAAGGAAAGACATTATGAAAAAAAGAGGAAAAACGCTGACGCCGCGTAACCCGTTTGCACTGGCGGCGCGGTTAAGAAAAGGCGGCGCGCACGACAAGCGCTTCAAAGTGAAACGGCGCGACGACAAACAGGAGCTCAAGGTGTTGCTGAAACAAAAAGAAAAGGACGATGAATCGTCCTTTTCTTTTTGCGTTGCCGAGTTTTCTTTACGAAGCGCTTGAACCTTTTCGGATTGGCATCTGTTGGGCGGCACGCTTTTTGAAGAGTGAAAGGTCGAGATTGTTGCGCTGCAACAGCTTGTAGAATTCCGTGCGATTGCGGTTGGCTTTGATCGCGGCGCGGGTTACGTTGCCGCCCGTCATCTTCAATAGCCGCACCAGATAATCACGCTCGAAGGCACGCCGTGCTTCGGTGAAGGTCGGCATGGAATCAGTTTCATCGCTCAGCGCTTTCTGAATCAGCACCGCAGGGATGATCGTCGTCGTTGACAGAGCGAAAGCCTGTTCGATCACGTTTTCCAATTGGCGGATGTTGCCCGGCCAACTCGAAGCAGTGAGAAGATCCAACGCTTCCGGCGCCAGCGACGGTTCCGGGCGACCATATTCCTTACTGAGTTGCGATAGAAAATGTTTGACCAGAAGCGGAATATCTTCGCGACGCTCGGCGAGTCTGGGCAGATACAGTGAGACTACGCTCAGGCGGTAGAAGAGATCTTCGCGAAACTTGTTGGCGTCCAGCACTTCTTTCAGGTTGCGATGCGTGGCGGAAATGATGCGCACATCGACAGGCTGCGACAACGAAGAACCCACCGGCGTGACCCGCTGTTCCTGCAAGGTGCGCAATAACTTGACTTGGAGCGAGAGCGGCATGTCGCCGATTTCATCGAGGAACAAGGTGCCGCCGCTGGCAGCCAAGAATGCGCCCTGAAGCGCGTTGTTGCCTGCTTCGTCTGCTTCGCGTCCAAACAGTTCCGCTTCCAGCAGATCGTTCGGATAAGCGCCGCAGTTGATCGTGATGAAAACCTTGTCGGCGCGACGACTGGCACGATAGATTGCGCGCGCCAGCAATTCTTTGCCGGTGCCCGATTCGCCATAGATCAGAATGCTGGCGTTGGTGTCGGCAGCCAGATGCGCTTGGCGCAGCAGGTCTTCCATTTCCGGCGAACAGGTCACGATGTCCTGACGCCATTTATTACCTTTGCCTTTGCTCTTCGACGGCACGATCCCTGACGATAAACGCATCGCCGCTTCCACTTTTTCGAGAAGCTCCTGGCTGTCGAAAGGTTTGGTCAGGAAACCGTAAACACCGCGCGCTGTTGCGGCAACGGCATCGGGAATGGTGCCGTGTGCAGTCAGGATAATAACGGGCAGTGTTGGGTGGCGCTGTTGCAGCGTTTCAAAAAGCTGCAAGCCATCCATGCCCGGCATTTTCAAATCGGTGATGACCAACGAAGGCGGCGAGACTTCCGCCATCGACAGCGCCGTTTCCGCATTTTCGGCACAGCGCACCTGATAACCGGCAGATACCAAACGCAGGCTGATCAGTTTGAGTAAATCGGTATCGTCGTCAACAAGGAGAATATCGGGGTTTACATGAAGCATAATATTAGTCGGCTGGTTTTCGGTTGGGTGGGGCAATCTGTTCCTGCAATAAATTTCTTTCCATTTCGTTCAGGTCCTGAAGCTTCTGCATTTCCCGCACCCGCACGGTCAACACGCGCGACATCATGGCGGCAAACTGACGCAGATTCTCGGATGTTTCCTTGTTCTTGCGCGCGGTGGTCAGCAACTCCAACGCTCGTTGATCACTTTGAATACCACCGCGCAACGACAGCAAGCCCGCCAGGCGGATACGATCAGCATCATTAGCGGCGATTATATCATTCAATATAGCGGTTAGCGCTTTTTGTTTTTGCTGGCGTTCTTCCTGACTCATGGCGAGATAATAGGAAATGTCGCGAACAACAGACGCCAACTCGCGATCATCGTCACTGGCATGATCGACAGCAGCTTTCGGACAGGGCGGACAAGTGGGACAAACGAGATCAGCGCTTGACGACGTTTCTTCTTTGGACAACGAAGCGCATCCCGTCAGAAAAAGCGTGGCACAGAAAAAAACAGAAAAATGGAAAAACGTACGCGTAGTCATTGTGTTGGTACTTTAGAAATAGTTGTTTTACTTTGTGTCGCCGGCTGCGTCAGAGGCAGCGTGTTGGTCCAGAACGGCAGCCATACGACAAGGCGCGTTCCTTTTTTACCATCTTTTCGGTCGGTTGCGGTGATTTTACCACCGTGCGCATGAACGTATTCGCGCGTGATCGCCAATCCCAAGCCGGAACCACGAACGCCTTGCGTTTCTTCAGGTGGCGCGCCTTGATAAAACGTGTCGAATATTTTGTCGCGCTCTTCTTCGGCAATACCCGGTCCTTCATCAATCACATCAAGGCGGGCGTAACCGCGCTCGGAGCGGAGTGTGATCTGAATTTTGCCGAGCCGGGGCGAATACTTCACTGCGTTGGAAATCAGATTATCGACGATGGTGGAAACTTTTTTGGCGTCGCCGGTCACCAGCATCGATGGCACCGTTGTCTCGAACGAAATCAGTCGCTTCCAAGCGACCAGTTTGTGCTCGCGAATCACATGCTGCACCGTTTCGGCGAGATCGACCGGCAACAATTTATCCGGCTCCATCACGCGCGATTGGTGATAATCCAGGAGGTCTTCGATCATGCGTTGCAGCGATAACGTATTTTCGCGCACGATGTGAACGATCTCCTGCTGCTCGGGATTGAGTTCTCCGCCGACACCGTCACGCAGCAACTCCGCGCCTTCGCGGATGGCAGTGAGTGGTGTTTTCAGCTCGTGCGACATGTTGCGCAAAAAACGGGTTTGCTGCGTTTCCAACGTTTGCAGACGCGAGCGCAACCATTCGAGGCGCTGACCGAGATAACGCAAATCAGCCGGGCCGGTTACCTCGATTTCCTTGGAAAAATCGGCGCTTCCCAACTGATGGATCGCCCGATAAACTTTTTTCAAAGGACGCGCGATCAACGAGCCGACCAAGAGCGCCAGAAGCAACGCGATGAATAACGAAGCCCACAAAAAAAGGCGGCGCTGCGATTGGCTTTCATTCGCCATTTCCTGCAACTTTTCGACCGAGGACTGTGCCAGAGCGTCGGCGGCGTTTTGTACCACCTGCGTTTGCGCGACAAAATTACGATAACCTTCGGCGATTGCGTCGGCATTAGTTTTGTCGCCTTTGAAATGCTGCAAAGATTCGAACAACAACGCTTCCTGCACCAATACGCTATCGAGGATTTCCTTTTCTGAGGTCAAAAAGCGAGAATCCAAGCTCTTTCGTGTTTCCTGAAAGACCTCGCGCATTTTGGTGTAATTGTCGAGAACCGAATCTTCTTCCAGAATCATGTATTGCCGCGCCAGCCGCTCAAGCGTTCCGGCCTGTTCAACGAGCTGACGCGACAGACGAGCGACAGACGCCGATTGGAACACCGACGCGCTGCTCTGATTGGCGAGGCTGTTCAGGGTGGAATTCTGTTCGGCCAGCGCAACAATCAACGGCAGGCAAACCAGAAAAAAGCCCAGAAAAATGAATTTCAGCAAAGAACGCGGGTAACGCATCGTTGGAAATCGCTATAATGAAGCGCATTTTGTTAAAGCTATGTTGCATACTATATCAGTGAACCAAGCAAAAACGCATCCATTTAGCGACACTTTTCCACTCGCCATCGTCGCGGCTGTTGCGCGAAACCGCGTTATTGGGCGAAATAACACATTGCCATGGCGACTTCCCGAGGATTTAAAACGATTTCGCAAGCTGACCACTAGACATGCTGTTGTGATGGGGCGTAAAACATGGGAATCATTGCCGCACGCATTACCCGAGCGACAAAACATCGTGGTGACGCGAAACCAGGCTTTTCGCGCCGATGGTGGCGAAACGGCATCATCGCTGATTGATGCAATCAACATGGCGCACATGCCCACTCCCATCTTCTGCATCGGCGGCGGCGATCTTTACCGGCAGGCGATGCGCCATACCGCTGTTTTATACCTCACCGAAATCGACGCCGATGTTGACGGTGATGCGTTCTTCCCTGACTTCGAGCGCGATGACTGGATGCTGGTTGAACATGAACCACATACGGATTCCAATGCGGGGTTTTCTTTTGCGTTCAATACTTACGTTCGAAAAGAATTGATGAAAAACGGTGGTTCGCAATAACGCCGGAAAAACAAAGAAATCGTCACACACAAAACGCAAAATTTTGCGATAATAGCGCCCTTCCCAGCGCGCACATCGCGCATCATCCTTGCCGGGATGGCGGAATTGGTAGACGCAGCGGACTCAAAATCCGCCGGTAGTGATACTGTGAGGGTTCGAGTCCCTCTCCCGGCACCATCGTTTTTGACCTTCTTCCGTATGTACAAACAAACATCTTGGTTTTTCTGTATGCTTGTGGTCGATTTTATGCCCAAAAATTGAGCGAGACCTTGGCCATAATTGCTTGAAATATCTTGGAGTTTTTCATATGAATACATACCCGCCCGAAATATTAAAAATAGTGAATGACTCGCAATTTACTATTTTCATAGGAAAAAACGGATCAGGTAAAAGTACATTGATGCGAGGTTTAAATGGTTTCGAAGATTTGGTGACAAGCTATATCTCACCAGAAAGAGGGGGCGCTCTTAAATATAGCCCTGGGGTAGAGGATGCCATAAATTCCCGAAAAAACTTTTTAGGCGAATTGCGACAACGAAATCATACCAGCGGCTTTCGTGAACAAAGCATGTCGCAGCTTAGGCTATTGGAAATTAATATTCTCAGGAAAATTGAAGAAAACGAAAGTTTACGCTTGGATCTTGATTACAAGTTCGACACAATTTTGGATCAAATAAATAATCTTTTATCACAGATTAAATTCACTCGGAGTGCCAAGGGTTTTTCAATTAAGTCTCTAGAAGGGGAAGATATTGCGGAAGATGATATTTCCAGCGGAGAAACAGAAATAATAAGTTTAGCTATTGAGGTTTTAGCTTTCGCACATTTAAAAGAAATGTCACCTGTGGAAAGTACCGAACCCCAGCATGTGCCAAATAGAAGAGATTTTAGAAAAGGTATGGGCGTAGTTGAGACAGGAATAGACCTTAGTCAATATCATAAATTGCTTGGAAATAAAATTTTACTTCTTGATGAGCCAGATGTTCACTTGCATCCCGATTTGCAACAGCAATTTATTCAATTTGTTGAAAAAATTGCCTTGGAGAATAATATTCACGTTGTTATCGCCTCGCACAGCACTGCCATCATCAGCGCATTTTCTCAGGAATCTAACCCAACCATTCTCCCCATTTTAGATAGAAATCAAAAAAACTTTACGAAAATCAGAAGATCTGAGATTTCTGAAGAGGGTATCTCACTTTTCGGAGTGCATCCTTTATCGATAATCCTTAATAAATTTCCAACCTAGATTCAAGTACGAAGCGCAACGCGGTTAAATGGTCTCATAAAAACCTC
>DAISYG010000057.1:0-14128 GCA_036825435.1 Casimicrobiaceae bacterium
ATTTTGCAGAAAAAATCAGGCCGTGCAGGAAGCAAGTCAAAATTTCGCGATGCAGTAAAAAAAGTAAAGCGATTACCTGATTATCATTTGTCCTTCGATGAAAAAACAGATACGGTGACATTTTGGCGGCGCCAGCGCTGTGGGTAATTTCCAATTTTCTTAGTGTCTGTTAATTAGCACGTGGTTTCAGGGATATTTCCCTGTGGATTGGCACGTGGTTTCAGGGATGGCGCTCTCGTGGTTTCAGGGACGAAACCACCCCGCAAACCGTCTGCCATAGCGGTGTTGGAAAACCGTAACACGCGCGCGCGTCTTAACTTTATTTTATTAACGTCTGCCGCGTTCACGCGGGCAGACTTCGCCGCGCCTTGCGCGGCGGCTTCTTGATATTTTAAATGGAAGCGTACAGCGGGGAACTGATGGATGATTTCCAGGCGCGAATAGCAGCTGAGATTGATAAACGGAAAAGGAAAAATACCACACAACCATCCACTAATATGACAAAATAATGTCTCAATTTTAGCTATGCTTGCTAAAAATTGTTGATAATTTATAAAGGAAGGTAAATAATGATCTCTAATAATTATATTAACGAATGGAAAGATGCTCTATCCCGCACAAAGCGTTTTGGTCTTGGTTTTCCGGCACATGAACTGCAATTGTCCTCCTGTTATTTAACCGATGCACGACAACTTGAGTTTCCTCATATTGTTTATCGTGAGGTAGGTGAACTTGGACCAGAAGAAATTGTTGGTCAATGTATGGCGATTCATTATAGGCTCATTCCAGTGATGGAAAGTTGGTTAGGCTGCCCAGTCATTTATACAATCGGGTGGGTAGATCTCGGCGATAGTAATTTGTTTAAGTTTGATGAAAAGTTTATTGGCGATAAACTAAAGAATGGCCACACTGAGAGCACGATAAATCTTCATGCTTGGTTAACGCTCCCAAGTATGGAAATAATTGATATGGCTCTGGCCACTACTATTGCTGAAGTTAAAGGGTTACCAGAAGGGCGTGGACGTATGTTAGCTAGGCATGCCGACGGATTAGATGGGATGGCATACAAGCCCATGTTAGCAGGAGCTGATTTTTTGAAAAAAATTGGCATACTAATAGACTTCCAATATTTCAATTAACGTCTTGGTCTGCCGCGCAAAGCGCGGCAGATTTTTTCTGCCATTTGCGTCTGTATTTCTTCCAAAGTAAGCCGCGGGTTTGAAAGGCACAAACGTCGATCAATTATTCTAAGTAGTTGAAAAAGATTGCTAAGACTGGATTCACGTCCTCGCTCTATTCGGCTTATCGCATACAGGCTTACACCTTCTTCCGCAATCTGTTTTTGCGTACGTTTTTGAGATTTTCTGATGCCCCGCAGAGTTTTGCCCATTTCCACTACGGTTATTGCATATGGCAGATGTGGACGCGAGCCATCATCCCGATCATCATCAAAGAGAAACGCTGATTCTTCACCACTTGGTCTGGTTGATACCACTGATAATAGATAATCGGACGCTATAAGCAAGCGGAAAAGATCATACGTTGTGCCCTGTCGGGCACGCTGAGCGATACTGGGCATTGCTGCTATGCCACCTTGTGTCAATCTAAAAGTCTTGCGAACCTGACGTATCTGCTCCTCCAGTTCCTCTGGCGTAGATACATACAACAACTGAAATGGTTCGCGCGCCATCGTTCTAAATAAATTTCAAATTTTGGGTTTTCGCCCTATCTGCTTGCCGAAGCAAAACCGCAGTACAGCTAACTTTATTCACTATGTAAATTTGACACGTAATTGCCGCTTATTTGAATACATTTTGAAGCAATTTGATGCGTATTTGAAACACCTTCTATGCGAATACAATAACAATCATACCTTTGTGCACTATAAGTTGCTGTTTTAAGGAATTTGATACGTATCTGGCACGTTTTGAATACAATTTGAATGCATTTTGACGCAATTTTTATGCGCGCTTATGGTACTATGTGGTAACACCTATTGTTAATTTCGGGATGTTCCTATGTCTTCCGTAGCTGCAAAAACCGTATCCGTAAAGCTAGACGATGAAATGCGCGACCGTATCAAGCATCTGGCCGATGCCAGACAACGCACGACGCACTGGCTGATGCGTGAAGCTATTCAGGAATATGTTGAACGCGAAGAAAAACGTGAAGCCTTCCGCCAGGCAACCTTGCAGGCATGGAAGGAATATCAAGAAACAGGGCAGCACGTGACCGGGGATGAAATTACCGGATGGTTAAAAACCTGGGGCGATAAAAACGAGAAATCTGCACCGGTATGCCACGACTGATCTTTGCATCAGCAGCGCAACGGGATCTCGTCCGCCTGCGCGAGTTTCTCCGCCCTAAGAACCCTATTGCGGCTAGGCGGGCAGCCCAGGCCATCATCGATGCAATGCAGATGCTGGAGCAGCAACCACAAATTGGCCGCTTGGTAGAAAATCTGCCGGATGAATACAGAGAGTGGTTAATTGAGTTCGGAGACAGCGGCTATGTTGCTCGTTATCGATATGATGGTGGTGACCTTGTTGTTGTGCTGGCGATACGGCATCAAAAAGAAGCTGGCTTCTGACGTCCTTTAAGCTTTACAGGAATGAAAGGCGGCACAACGTTCTCGTACGTTTTGCACTATTTTCCCTGATTAAAGACGCAAGCCACCGTCGCAACCCCATACATTTCTTCCGAAAACATGCTGTCCCGCAGTCCGGCATCTACGCAAAGCAGGTGACGGATCGCACGGTAGCCCGAGCCGTCCGCGAAGCGCGGCGAAGCGTATCCACGCGAGGACATGTTTTCGGCCAAGGTGTGCGCATAATTCCCGTCATCGGTCGCGGTCGATAACGATGATTTTCTGTCGTTCTTCTCGTTCTTTTTTTGCGGCTTCGAATCGTTCTCGCTGGCTTTGTTCCCGCCCCTGTTCTTGCGTCTGATCGCGTTCCATTTCCTTCGGTTTTTCTTTTTCCGTCTGCATCTGTTTTGTCTGCTCGAAGCGATCCCTTTGGGTTAATTCCCTGACCGGTTTTTGTTCTGTCTGGTCACTGTCTTTCTCTGGGCGTGCTTTTTCGCGTTGCGTGGATTCCTGCCGTTCTTTCGTTTGCGAAAACCGCTCGCGTTGGCTCGGCTCTGTTTGTGTCTTTTCCTGAGCGTGTTTCGCTTGCGAATCTCGCTCCTGCCTAGCTTCTTTCAGTTCGCTGGACAAGTCCAGAATGGTCTTGTCCAGCTCATTGATTTTTTGCGCAAGTCCTTCATTGCGCGCCGTGGTTAATCGCTCGCTGATTTCGTCCCTATCGTCCCCGCGCTGCTGCGCGGCGGCTTCAATTCTCTGTTGCGTTTTTTCCTGCTCTTGCCATTCTGTGCGACGGTTGCTTTCTTGTCCGGTTCTTCGCTCGAAATTTGTAGCGTGTACGCCCAAGTGCTTTGATGGTTCTTTGTCAATTCCACGCGCCTCATGGCTTCGATGATCGACACGCACATCAATTTTTAGCGATTTGAAACGGTCATTCTGTAAGTCCGCGAATCGTTCGCGCCATCGGTCTACTTCTTTCGTTTTTTTGTCGTCCAGCTCTCTTGTTTTCTCGGTGAAGCCATCGCGATCAAGTCGGCGAGTTGAGCACAAAATATGAGCATGATAATTTCTTTCATCACCTTTCTTGTTTGGTTCGTGGATAGAAACATCTGCGGCGCATTGGTGACGTTCGACGATTTCCTTTGCAAAATCCATTGCCAATTTTTTGCGCTCGTCAGCTGATAGTTCGCTTGGCAAAGCGACTTCGAACTCTCTTGCAACCGTTGAATTTTTTCTGGTTTCCGACTGCTCGGCAGCATTCCACAACTGGGTGCGGTCGGCAGCCCATTCTGGCGCATTTTTTGGCAGTACGATTTCGCTATCGAGCACCCCCCCTTTTTTTGTGTAATCGAAAATTTCGCCGGTGCGTTCGTCGTGGATTTTGCAACCAGCGCGATAAGCCGCTGCCGCAGTCGCCGAACGACCTGCGGAGCGGCCTATTGTTTTCACTGAAAGATGATAGATTGCCACCAGTTCACGTTCCTTTATTGAAACCACCATCGCTGCCAGCGGGTCAAGGGGCAGCGCCCCTTGCGCACGCAAACTCTACGAGTTTGCATAAGTGCGCCCTTCTCACATTCGTTCGGCGGGTTCAGTTTCGAGTATAGCCAAAAAAAGAGGCAAAACTACATCCGAAAATTGAGCACACAAAAAAATAATGATGTGCGATGAATGAAAAAACAACACTTTCCAAAAACACAAAATATATTTTCTATTCTGAAAAATACAAAAGTTTAATGGTTATTAATAAGTATTTAAAACAATATCAAGTAGCCAAAAACTATTCGTAATTTTAATGAGGGTGGCAAGATGATAGGCTCCGCGGTAAGGAGAAAAATGGAAATGAAAACAAGCCCTATCGATGAAAAAATTGAAGCGCTGGAAGAACGCTTGAAGTGCGCGAAACAGCAACGCGCGGCATTGGCAGCCAAGCAAAAAGCATTGCAGAAAAAACGAGAGAGGGCAAGCGATACACGGCGAAAAATTTTGCAAGGCGCAGCGGTTCAGGAAATGATCCAGCAGGGATTGATAGACAGCGAAAAGTTTCACAGTTTTTTGAAAACATACTTGACGCGGCAGAAAGATTTGCAGCTTTTCTTTTCTAACGAAAATTCGGAGACAGAAAATGAGTGATTACGAAGTAGATCAAAACGGAATTTTCATGATTTCGGTGAAGGCTTCCGGCCTCTGGTTCGTGACTTGGTCCATTTTATTTTTGATGGTTCCGTTGCCATTCACAGGGCGTTTCGGTTCGATTTTAATTGCAGCAGTTTCTACTGTTTTTTTTCTGGTCGGAATCGCTTTTTTCAGTTTGGGCGTTTACCGATTTTTGGCACGCGGCGCGGCGAAAAAATACGCGGAGCGGCAGCGGCGATGGGCGCAGGAAAAAATCGAACAGAGAAAACGAGAATTATTGAATTGCCTGGGCGGGGCATTCGATGGTTTGGCTCTTGGTTATTCGACAGGTCTGCTTGAAAGTCGCGGCTGTCCGGTCGGCATTTCCCGCGATGAAAAAGTTTATCTTCCGCCGCCGAATTGCTGTCAAAATATTTTCATACTTGGCGGCATCGGCTCTGGCAAAACAACGTCGATCATTAATCCAATTTTGTTGCAGATTCTAAAAACAGATGCGAGTGCTTTAGTGTTCGATATAAAAGGTGATTTCAAGAGAGAGGTAGATGCCATCGCTGGCTACGTAAAACGGAAAGTTCAGGTTGTAGGACTTGCGAAAAATGCGCTAACCGTGAATCTTTTCAGAGGGTGCAGCCCCGAGCAGGCTGCCAACTATTTGCGGTCGTGTTTTGTCGCGAAAGGCGCCGCAGGCGGCGATTCGTCGTTTTGGGTGGATAGTGCGTGCAACTATTGCCGAAATTTGCTTTATCTGATCAAGCTGGCTGGCGGCGATTACAGCATTGGTGGACTTGCAAACGTGGCATTTTCCGAGAGAAAAAGAAACGAGCTAGTCGAAGCGTGTTTGCAGCGGGCCGAACGAGGAGAAATGCTTGAGGAAAATGAAGTACGAGTATGGGATATCGTTTTCGATTATTTGAACGAGAGTGTCGCAAAATGGGATGAGAAACTGAGAAGCAACATCTTAGCTACTTTACAAACCGTCCTGAACCCATTTGTTATGCCTGATTTTATCGAGGCGTTTAGCGCGACGACTGAAAAAGAGGTCAATTTTGATGATTTGTTGAATCATCCAACAGTTTTATTGGTGCAGCTACCGCAGAGCATGGGCGATGGTGCGCGCTGGGCGTATCTACTCATAAAACTGAGATTTTTCGACTTAATGAGAGGGCGACGGGGCCGAACCGACGTTAATCAGGAAAGATACGTTAGTTTTTTTGCTGACGAATATCAAAAAATTGTCGATTCGATTTCGGACACCGATTTTTGGGACAAAAGCCGGTCGTCGCGATGTTTTGGGGTCGTCAGTATGCAAGGGTTTTCGAGTCTGATCCAGTCCGTCGGCGGGAAACAGGCGGCAGACGCCATTTCGCAAAACTGGCGGCAAAAAATTCTGCTCCTTTCCGAAGATCAAACAAGTATCGAAACGATGCAAAAATTGATAGGAAAAGGTGACGCGCAAGTTCACTCTCGTTCTGAGAGCCAAAGCATCGGCGACCGCGGGCAAGACGGAGGGAAAAGCAAGACGAGTAGCAGCAGTCATTCGGTATCTATCCAGCGCCGCGAATTTTTTGATTACAGCGACCTGCGCGCGTTAGGGCGTGGGCAAGCGCTTTTTGTCGGAACAACCGGCCACGAAGCGCGCGCCGATGTGATCGACGTGGTGCCCTTGCCGGTCGATTGACCGGCAAAAGACAATATTAGTTTATGGCTATTGTAGAGAGGAGAAACAGAATGAAAGAGTGGATTATCACCGCCGAAAACAGCAAACCGATTTTGCCGGTGGAGGAAGTGAGAAATCTGGACGTTATCGTTTATTCAATCGCCATCGGCGTTCCATGTTTCATCTGGATTGTTTTCATTTTTTAGGGCGCGAAAAATGGTCACAATCGCGATGTGGACGATGATTTTTCTGTGTACGGCGCTTTTTGATATGGGGGACTGGGAGCCGTGGGCTCCGATGTTGGGCGCGGTCGGCACGTCCCTGACGCTGCTGATCGATGGGTCGATGCTGGGCGGCGACGAAGATTAACCAAGCTTCCGCGCGATATCCTCGGCACGTGGATGATAGTATCTTTTCAGCATTCTGATATCGCGATGGCCGGTAACGGCAGAAAGCTCTAAGATGTTGGATAATTTCTCTGCCAACCTTGATGTTGCCTCGTGTCGCAGGTCATGAAAACGAACATTCTCAAGAAACCCTTTTACCGGCTCTTGCTTCGCGTCGGTGCAATCTTGCAGATATGCTGCCTGCGCTCGCTCTATCGCGCGCGTGAACCCCTTACGCAACGCCATAGCCGAAAGGCTAAACACCTGGCCGCGCGAGCCACCACTTTTACCTTTCTGCATTTCCTTTAATGCCCTGATCGCCTTCGTCGATAGTGGAACCATGCGCGGGTCTCCGTTTTTCGTGTCTGGCAAAAAGGCTGTCCGCTTCTTCAAATCTACATTTTTCCATTCGAGGGAAAGCAATTCACCGCGCCGCATAGCGGTTTCCAAAGCAAGTTCAAAAACTGGCGCAAGATGTGGATTTCTGGCGGCTTTTTCAAACGTTCCATCTGGGCGTCGGTCGCCGGTGGTTAGCGCGGCGCGCAGGTATTTTTCCTCATCGTCAGATAAACGGCGGTCGCGCGCCCTGGCCTTTGCCGGTCGCTTGACGTATGGAATCGGATTTTCTACATGGATTCCCCATTCCCGTCGCGCATGATTCAAAACGGTTGAGATCACATCCATTTCTCGATTGACTGTCCCGCTGCTTACTTCCTCCAAGCGCCGATCCCGCCACTTTGCTATGGCTTCGCTGGTGATGGCTGTCATGCGGAGGCCAAAAAACGCTGTATCACGCAATAAAACATCAATCTTGACCCTTTCTATTGCCGCAGACTTCTTTTTTGCTGTAATCTCGTTCTGGTAGCGTTCAAGGACTCCTGCGAAAGTATTTTTCTCGGCGGATCGCCGGTCAATGAATCCAGAAGTCTCCAGCTCGCGCTCTACCGCCCGAACCCACTTTTCGGCATCCTCTTTGTACATGAAGGTGCGCGACTGAGCCGGAAAGCCTTTTCTTCGTACTTTGGCTTGCCACTGCAAATCGCCGCGCTTGATGATCGTTCCCATAGTGTCGGTTGTCCCAAATTTGTCCCAAAAAATGGTATCACCGACTGCAAATCAAGTAAATACGTGTTTTTATCTCGCGTTCGGGACGTAGAGGCCGGAGGTTCGAATCCTCTCACCCCGACCATTCGTTATGGTTCATTGCCGTTCCCAAACCATCAAATATTCCGCTTCCCCTGTATGATCGTCCACGCCTTCTGAGCGAATCACAAAATCTTCTCTTTGGTAGAATTTTATGGCGCGCTCATTCTTTCGATATACTTTCAGACGTAGTTCAGTCCTGATACCTTTGACGTAGTTCAGTAACTGCCTACCAATTCCTTTAGATTGCGCCGGTAAAGAAACGAAAATGCCTGCAATGTAATTGTTCTCAAGACCCACAAATCCAAGTATTTCACCGGCCTTTTCGTAAACATATACCTCTGCTTGTGAGAGCATTTCTTTCACACTGACAAATTGCTGCTCCCAATATTTTTGGGGAATATAGCTATGGGTTTGGATATTTGTTTTACACCAAATCTGTGCAATCTTATCTACATCATTTTTGTTTTGTTTTCGGATCATCTAACTATAAAAGCAGCGTGCTGTTCAGGGGTTAAGTTTTTCATTTGGCAACGCTTTGCCTTTCGGCCACAGTAGCCAAAACTGCCCTTTTTCTTTCATCGCGCCCGCAAGGTCACCGGCAACATCGCCTGTGCCGCAGAAGAAATCGGCGCGCAGAGCGCCGCGAATGGCGCCGCCCGTATCCTGTGCCATGGTCAAGCGTTGCAATGGCGACTGATCCGGCAAGGTCGTCGCGAGAAAAACCGGCGCGCCCATCGGTAGTTTGCTGCGGTCAACCGCTATGACGCGTTGTGCAAGCAGAGGAACACCGAGCGAGCCGGTCGGGCCATCGATTTGCTGCGCGAGTGGTTCGGTTGGCGCGGGCACTTCGCGAAAGAAAACATAGCTTGGGTTTTGTTCCAATAACTCCGGCAGTTGCTCGGGATGTTGATATCCCCACGCTTTGATGGTTTGCATGGAAACGTTTTCACGCGTGAGCTCGCCGCGCTCAATCAAAACAGCACCGATAGCGCGATAGGGGTGTCCGTTTTGGTCGGCGTAGCCGAGGCGGACGATTTCGCCATTCGGAAGCACGGCGCGGCCTGATCCTTGGATGTGCAGAAAAAATGCATCAAGCGCATCGTCGAGATAAAGCAAAATGTCGGCATCAGGCTGCACGCGACCATCATCAATTTCGGCGCGGGAGTAATAGGGGACGACTTTACGTCCTTCGACTCTGCCGCGTACGCGCTTTCCCGCCAAATCAGGATAAAGCGATGCCAAATCGACGGTGAGCAAATCCGCAGGCTGTGCATAAAGAGGAAAACGGTACACCACATCGGCGTTACGATTACCGCGCAACAGCGGCTCGTAATAACCCGTGACCAAGCCTTCGCTTTCCTGCTTTTGATCAAGTTTCAGCGTGATCTGATACGCGACAAAATACTGCTCAAAGAAAGATCGAACGCTCGCCTCCGAAGAAGGGTCAATGGTTTCCGATGCAGCGCAAACATCACGCCAGGTTTCCGCTTCCTTCTTCGTCAGCACGCGACAACTCATTTGCCACGCCGGCCAGATTTCGGCGGGATTATCCTGCGCCCAGCCGGGCAACACAGAGAAGGAAACGGGCTGATAATGAATCACAGGTGGCGCTTCCGATTCGCGAGACTCAGGAATGGTTTCACACGCGGCGAGCAGCATGAGTGCGACCAACACGGCGGCAAAAGGACGGAGCAATAAAAATTTTTTCATGGTCGGGAATCAGGCTTGCGTATCGTTAAAGTATAAGCGAAGATAACGGCTTACGTTCATTCCGGGTGGCCTCATGATTTATCGCATCGCACCTTCCCTCCTTTCAGCGGATTTTGCGCGCCTCGGCGAAGAAGTGCGCGCCGTGATCGACGCGGGCGCTGATTTCATTCACTTCGACGTGATGGACAATCACTACGTGCCGAATTTGACGGTTGGTCCGTTGGTGTGTGCGGCGATCAAACCTTATGCGACGGTGCCCATTGATGTGCATTTGATGGTGTCGCCGGTCGATGCACTGGTCAAAGATTTTGCTGAGGCGGGAGCGACGTACATCACGTTTCATCCCGAAGCAACGCAACATGTTGATCGCACCATCGCGCTGATTCGCGATTGTGGCTGCAAGCCAGGGTTGGTATTCAATCCGGCAACACCATTGGATTATCTCGACTGGGTGATTGATCAGCTCGACATGGTGCTGCTGATGTCAGTCAATCCGGGCTTGGCCGGGCAATCGTTCATTCCTTATACGCTGGATAAATTGCGCAGCGCGCGCCACCATATCAACGCGGCGCAGCAGCGCACGGGGCGCGAAATTTTGCTCGAAGTTGACGGTGGTGTGCGCGCGGATAATATCGCCGCGATTGCCGAGGCTGGCGCGGATACATTCGTCGCCGGTAGCGCGGTATTTTCCGGCGACGATTACCGTCAAACCATCGACGCACTACGGAAAGCATTAGGAAAAGCGTGATGAAAAACTCTCCTGAACAAAAAACATGTTTTTCCGTTTTGTTGATCAACGATTGGCAACATGAAAAAGATCGGGCGCGTATTGAGCAAATATTGACAGAGCTTCGTGATCTCGGTCACCGCGTCATGTTTGCCACACCGCAGTTGGATGAACCTGAGCGTTTTCACGTCGACGATATTGATGTCGTTCGACGCTCGGAGGCGCGCTCACTCAATCAGTTTTTTGATGTGCACGGCGAGGCATTGGATTTGGTCATTTTGTCGCGACTGGATGTTGCGGCGCAAAATTTATACGCCGTGCGACGCAAAGCATCACAGGCATACGTCGTGTTTGATGCCGCTGATTTGGCGTTTTTGCATCGCGAACAGGAAGCCGAGACACACAATGATGCAGCGATGCGCAAGAAAGCGGCTGCCGAGAAGAAAATGGAGTTGGCATTGATGCGTGCGGTTGAGCAAACGTGGGTAGCGCTGCCGGATTCGTTCACGATGCTTGCGCACACGTTGCCTGATACCAATATTGCGTTGCTTCCGCTCGCGAGCGATGTTGCAACGCAAACGCTTGCGCAGGAGACGATTCAGGAAACGCTGCGATTGTTGCAGCATTGAAAATGCCAAAGGACACTGAAAAAGGACTGCACAAAGGCGATATCGTCTTTTTCAAGGTTTTCCTGCTGCAATTTCTTTAACAAAGCATTATTTTTCTTGATTTTCTTCAGAAAACCCTTATTTTATTGAGCTAATGCTTATCATGACGAAAGACAAGGAGTTTCCATGACAAGAGTTCTACTTTTAATCGCGACCAACCTCGCCGTTATGGCGGTGATTACAGTCGTCTGCTATTTGCTCGGGATCGATCGCATTCTGACCGAAGAAGGCCTCAATATGGGCGCGCTGTTATTGGTCTCAGGAGTTGTCGGTTTCGGTGGCTCGTTTATTTCGCTGCTGCTGTCGAAAACTATGGCGAAACACTCGATGGGTGCGCACGTGATTAAAGAGCCGCGCAGCGAAACTGAAGTTTGGTTGACGCAAACAGTGGCGAAACTCGCAAGCCGCGCTGGCATCGGCATGCCCGAAGTCGCGATTTATGAAGGTGCACCCAATGCGTTCGCGACGGGCGCTCGCCGTGATGCCGCGTTGGTGGCGGTTTCCACCGGGTTACTGCAAACGATGAACCGCAGCGAAGTCGAAGCGGTGCTCGGGCACGAGGTCGCGCACGTCGCCAATGGCGATATGGTGACGTTGACTTTGATTCAAGGCGTCGTCAATACCTTCGTGTTTTTCTTGGCACGTGCGGTCGGCTTTTTGGTGGATCGTTTTGTTTTCCGCACCGAGCGTGGCACTGGCCCCGGCTATTTGATTACCGTTTTTATTTGTCAGATTCTGCTCGGTATTTTAGCCAGCGCCATTGTTGCGTACTTCTCTCGGCGTCGTGAATTTCGTGCTGATGCAGGCAGTGCGGAATACCTCGGGCAGCCACAGTCGATGATTAACGCGTTGCGCAAGCTGGGCGGCAGCGAAACAGCACCGCTACCAGAAACGATGAAAGCAATGGGGATCTCTGGCGGGAAACTGTCGTCACTGTTTGCTACACACCCTCCGATTGAAGAACGAATTGCAGCATTGCAAGGTGTTGGTGGAGTAAAATAAAGTCGGAAAGCAATATTTACGGAATCAAAAACGGATGCTAGGCGTCCGTTTTTGATGGTTCGTCTTTATTACTGGAAGTCTCCGATGCTTCCTCTTCATCAAACTCATCATCGTCAACCAGGAAAGGGCTGCTTGGCTGCGCCAATGTTTTCAGAAAATGCGCTTCAACGGATAAAGACAAAAGATCAATGTTGTTGAGCGAGACCTGAATGGCACGTCCCGGCACCAGATTGTTTGGTAAGTCGGCAAGCGTAATGAACAACGGAATTTGCGTCAGTCGTGCGGCGTTGGCGCGTTTGGTGGTTACGGCTTCGGCTGTCTCCACTTTTTCCTGCAGCAGCCAACGCAAACACCAATAACGTTCCATGGTCTTCTGAAATTCAGCGTATTGTCGATAAGTCGTTTCAAAATCGCTGAGGATGGCGAGCAATGCGCCATCATTGGCTTCAAATGGCGGTTTCTCTTGGCGTAATATGGCAAGCAATTGCTGCTGATTGATCATGTCGCTGTAGCGGCGTAGCGGCGAAGTTGCCCATAAATAATGCGCAACACCCAGACCTTGATGCTCACCCGCACGCGTGCTCATGCGCACGCGCGTTTGTTTTTGCGTGCGGAACAAACCGGCGACACGATGTTGCGTTAATAGCTTTCCCCATTGGTCGTTCGCAAAAATGGCACATTCGGCGATCAGGCGATCCAGCGGTGAACCGCGGCGACGAGGAACAATCGTGATCACGCCTTCGGGATCAGCATCCCAATCAACGTAAAAACTGAATTCAGTGCGTTCGATTTCTGTTTGTCCGCGTAATGCGCTGTGATGCTGAACAAAGCGCCATAACGTATGCAGTGCTTGATTCACATCGGAACGATCAACGGATTCGGCGAGCGTGAAATCATCAATAATATCTTCAAAGCACAGATTGGCCGCCATCGTGATGCGGTTGAGTTCGGTGCGTTGCGCGACGGGTGCGCCTGTGTCGTCGATTTCAATATAGAGCGACAGCGTTGGCGGTGTGTTGCCCGCTTTCAGCGTAAACGCATCAATCATTTCGTCGGGCAGCATGGTGATTTTGCGCCCGGGCATATACACCGTCGATAAACGCGAGCGCGCAATAGTGTCTAGTGATGATTCGTGCGTGACTGCCAATGCAGGTGCTGCAATATGAATACCAATCTCGGCGTGCCCATTATCAAGACACTTCACCGAAAATGCGTCATCGTATTCAGTCGTTGTGCGATCGTCGATTGAAAAAGCTTGCACATCTGCAAGCGGAAGCGGCTCAGTCAGCGCGGCAATATCAGGCATTTCCCAAGCGGGAAAACCAATGCCGCTCGGAAACATCAGGGTTAAAAAGTGATTGAAATGATACTCATGGCTCGACGGAATCGCCTCGCATGATTCCGCCAGTCGGACCGGTGACATTTTCAATGCGTCGCACGCTGCAGAAAAAGCCTTGTATTCGAGTGTATTTTTATCCGGCTGATAAAGCAGCATGGAAAGCTTTTGTCGCAGCGCGTCCGGCATTACGTGATGACGCAGATCAGCACACCAAACCTCTACCTGCTCCGCTTCTCGTGCTTTGCGTTCGACTGCAGCACGTGCCGCATTGAGTGTATCCAATGGTGCTTTTTTGTAGCGCCCACGCCCTTTCTTGTAAAAGTAGATCGGCGCAGAAAACAAAACGAGCGCGGTCGCCATTCGCTGTACCGAAGAAGGATCGTCACCGAAGTAATCGCGCGTCAAATCTTCATAAGAAAATTCGTCATCCGTACAAACTTCCCAAAGAAAATCCAGATCCATCGTCTGCGCCAATTCTTGCGCCTCTTTCAACGCTTCCGCAGGCGCGGGCTGTGTGAAACGCAACAACACGCGGTCATTGCGCACTTTCAGCCGTCGCCCCGTCGGCAACTCGACTTGCAGTGACGCGGGTTGCTCGGAAAGGATCGTGCCGGTTTTAAGTTGACCGCTGTCTTCGAAAAATAGGTGCATCGGATATCAAGTCGTTATCGCAATATAAGCAAGAGAGTTTATTGAAAAATAATGAAAAAGACGTATTTCTTGGATTCAACCACGAAGTGCAATTTTGACAACAGGAAGAAGGGTCAGGATGC
>DAISYG010000058.1:0-14092 GCA_036825435.1 Casimicrobiaceae bacterium
AACCTTCGCGGGCGTTTGTCCAATTTTTGCGGCTTCGCCATACACCTGCGGTATCAAAATCCGTTCGGCTTCTTGCCACCACCATGACATGATGGCGCGAGCGATGTCGGCTTTATGATTGTTGTTGATGGCGAGCGTGATGCCAAACAAGTCGCGCGTGACAAAAGACGAAGACTGGCGTTGAATATGTAATATCAATGTTTCTCCGCGGTAAGGGATGGCCGCACCATCCTGCCAATCGGGATCAGCAAGGCAGCGACGATGTTGTCGCCACCAATGTAACGTGGAAAAAATCCACACTGCGCGTTCGCGCAAAGCGTGTTCAATCTCATACAGAGGATAACGATTCGGTGCGCGCACCTGAACACCATCGTGATCAATATGGATGGACAATGAACGACGTTTACTGCGGGATAAACGATACGCGAGCGGGCGATTATCGAGATCAAGAAAACACAGGGATTCGCTGGCAGCGGACATCGTCGTGATTATTTCTCCGGCTTTCCGATTCGCGAGAGCTCGTTTTCAATCCACTGCTCAACTTCGTGCATGATCTGGTGCGGTTCTTTGCCTTCCGAGGCAACGGGTTTGCCAATCGAGAGCGTGATCGTGCCCGATTTCTTTCCGAAGATGCCACGTGGCCATAGGTATCCAGCATTGTGCGCGATGGGTAGAACCGGAACGTTGAGCATGGATGCCAGTCGCGCGCCGCCTGTTTTATAGCGTTGATGTTGCCCGGGCGGCACACGCGTACCTTCGGGGAACAGGATGATCCAGAAACCTTCGGACAAACGTGTTTCGCCTTGCGTGTAGATCTGTTGCATCGCCTGACTGCCGGATTGACGATCGATCGTGATCGGTTTTGCCAGTGAGAAGCCCCAGCCGAAGAACGGAATCCGCAATAATTCTTTTTTGGCGACGAAGCATAGTGGGCGCGGCATGAGCAATGGAATCGCCAGCACTTCCCAAGTGGAACTGTGTTTGGGCAACACGATGTGCGGCAAAGCGCCGTCTGGAATATTTTCTAGACCGATGACGCGGTGACGAATGCCGCACAACCAACGCGCTGCCCATAAATTCAACCGCGGCCACCAGAGCAGCAGACGATAACGGCTGAATGGGCTCATCCAGAAAAAGCAAAGCGCCAACGGGACAAAGAAAAAAGTCAGAACAGCTTGAAACAGCGCAAAGAGTAAAGAACCCAGAAAGGAACGCATACGCGCCATATTATTGATTGGAAGGATCCGTGAGGAAGACGTTGACGAAGTCCGCCAAGTCGGCAAACGCTAGTGTATTGGGCGGCAATTTGTTGTGATTATGCTGAAGCGTTTTTTCACCTTTGCCGGAGCGCACCAAAATCGGTTGTGCGTTGACGGCTACTGCCGCTTGCAAATCGCGCAGTGAATCGCCGACGCAGGGGACGCCATCCAGCGAAATGCGAAAGCGTTGTTCAATCTCGTGCATCAGGCCGGGTTTGGGTTTGCGGCAGTCGCAGCCGGAACGCTCGGTGTGCGGACAGAAAAAAACGGCATCAATACGACCGCCGCAACGGGACAGCATCTGATGCATTTTGTTGTGAATCGCAGCGAGTGTGCGCGCATCAAACATTTCGCGACCGATGCCGGATTGATTGGTGGCGACGACGACACGAAAGCCATGCGCGTTAAGCTGTGCAATAGCTTCCAAACTGTCGGGCAACGGCTGCCACTCATCCGGTGATTTGATGTAATCATCGCTATCAACGTTAATAACACCATCTCGGTCGAGAACGACCAGCTTCGGAGGTTGATTGATCGTATCCAGATTCAGATTACCCATGTTTATCTCGCCAGCAGTGCTATTTCCGCGACGCCGTTCATCGTGGTGCGGATATGATTCAGCAACGCGAGGCGATTATTACGTACCGCCTCATCATCGGCCATCACCATCACTTCGTCGAAGAAGTGGTCAATGGCATCGCTCGCAGTCGCCAAAACCAAAAGCGCCTGAGTAAAATCACCGTTACGCATCGCGGTATCGACTTCTCCCGAAAGTTTGTGCGCAAAAATATCATATAGCGTTTTTTCTGCGGCATCGCTGAGCAATTCTTTCCGTACCGTGGTGGGAATGGCAATGTCGCTGTTTTTCTTGAGGATGTTGACGATGCGTTTGTTCGCCGCTGCCAATGCTTCGGCTTCCGGCAGCGCGGAGAACGCGCGCACGGCTTCGAGACGTTGCGGTGCCGAAGCCGGGTCATCCGCGCACTGCGCCAGCACCGCTTCGACCATCGCCGCACTATAACCTTGCTCTTTGAGCAGACCACGCAAACGATCATCGAAAAAGGTTTTGATGTGCGCGCTGGTTTGCGTCAGATCGACAACACTTTCTTTGCCTTTCTTGTCAATGATGCGCAGCGCGAGCGGCTCGAATACCGAATGCGTCTCAGTGAGCAGTTGCGTGATCGACAGCGGCAATGTGCGCTCCATGATCATGCGTAAAATGCCGATCGCTGCGCGACGTAAACCGAACGGATCTTTGTCGCCGGTTGGAATATTGCCGACGGCGAACATGCCGAAAATGCTTTCGATTTTGTCGGCGATGGAGACGGCAATCGCTTCCGTACTTTCCGGCAACGCGTCACCCGAAAAACGCGGCCAGTAATGCTGCTCAATACCGCGCGCAACCGCCTCCGGTTCCTGATCGTGTTGCGCGTAATAACGCCCCATGATGCCTTGCAATTCGGGAAACTCACCGACCATATCAGTGGTCAGATCGGCTTTTGCCAAGAGCGCGATGCGCTTCGTCGTTGCTGTATCGGCGCGTAATGACTTTGCCAGACGCTCGGCGATGGCTTGAACACGCTGCACACGATCGTATTGAGACCCTAGTCCCTTGAAATAAATGATAGGTGCGAGTTTATCAACACGCTGCGCCAGCGGCATTTTGGCATCCTGCTCGTAAAAGAAACGGGCATCAGCAAGCCGTGCGCGCAGAACGCGAACGTTGCCATCGATGATTGCATCCGGCGCAGTAGTTTCGATATTCGACACCAGAAGAAAACGTTCAACCAAGTTGCCTTGCGCATCGGTTAATGCAAAATATTTCTGGTTCTGTTGCATCGTCAGGATCAAACACTCCTGCGGAACTTCGAGGAATGCCGCATCAAACGTGCCACGATAAACAGCAGGCCATTCAACCAGTGCCGTTACTTCATCGAGCAATGCATTGGGCGCAATCACGTGATCTTGTTGCGCGGTAGCTTTCAACGCCTGCTGGATGTGATCGCGACGCTTGTCGAATGAGGCGATCACTTTGCCTTTTTGCTCAAGCGCCGCTTCGTAATCGTCGGCGTTGTCAATGGTGATACGCGGTTCACTGATCAGAAAACGATGCCCTTGCGTCACGCGATCAGCGTTCAACCCAAAAGCCGATACCGGCAACACATCGCTGCCGTATAGCGCCAGCAAACCGTGCACCGGACGCACAAAACTGACGTCGTTGTAATAGCCGCCGCGATGCGGATAACGCATCACCTTCGGAATCGGCAATTCGACAATCGCCTTGTCGAGCGCTTCCTGAACGCCTTGCGCCAACGATTTACCGGGAATCACATGATCGAAAAACAATGCTTCAGCCTTGCCGTCGGACGCGCGCTTGAGTTTGGGAATATCGTTTTCACTCAAACCAAGCGCTGCCAGCTTACGCATGAGCGGCATGGTTGGCTTGCCCGCGTCGTCAAACGCGACAGTGATCGGCAGAACTTTTTGTGTTTGCTGGCGATCGGGTGAACGTTCGGCGATATGGCTGATAGTCACGGCCAAACGACGCGGCGTTCCCCATGCCGTGACGGTGGAAGATTTGTCGAGAAAATCCTGTTGTCGCAACACTTCGGACAGCAATTCGGCAAACGAAGCACTTAAGCGGCGTAGCGCTTTCGGCGGCAATTCTTCGGTGAGCAGCTCGATGAGTAATGTTTTGCTCATGCCGCCTCCCGATCTGCTTGACGATACGCCGCGGGCAGCATCGGGAAATTCAATGCAGCGCGCGAATCCACATAAGCTTGCGCGACCATGCGACTCAGATTGCGAATGCGAGCAATATATGCGGCGCGTTCGGTGACGGAAATTGCGCCGCGCGCGTCGAGCAGGTTGAACGTATGCGCCGCTTTCAAAATCATTTCATAGCCGGGCAGCGGCAGTTGTGCTTCAAGCAGACGCTGCGCTTCGCTTTCGTAAAAATTGAACAGTTCGAGAAGCTTTTCCGCGTTGGCGTATTCGAAGTTGTAGCGCGACTGCTCGACTTCGTTTTGATGGTAAACGTCGCCGTACGTCAATATGCGTTTTTCGCCGAGGTCTTCATATTCTGTCCAGATCAAATCGTAAACGTTTTCCTTGCCTTGCAGATACATCGCCAGCCGCTCAAGACCGTAGGTGATTTCGCCGGTGATCGGATTGCAATCCAGCCCGCCGACTTGCTGGAAGTACGTGAACTGCGTGACCTCCATGCCGTTGAGCCAGACTTCCCAACCCAAACCCCAAGCGCCGAGCGTTGGGTTTTCCCAGTCGTCTTCGACCAGACGCACATCGTTGGTCGTGAGATCAAAACCGAGCTCTTTCAACGAACCGAAATAAAGATCGAGAATATCAGCGGGTGCAGGCTTCAGTACCACTTGATATTGATAATAGTGTTGCAGACGGTTCGGGTTTTCGCCATAGCGCCCGTCCTTCGGGCGACGTGAAGGCTGCACGTATCCTGCGCGCCACGGTTCGGGGCCGAGTGCGCGCAGGAAGGTCGCGGTGTGCGAAGTGCCAGCGCCGACCTCCATATCAATCGGTTGCAACAAAGCACAGCCGTGTCGCCCCCAGTAATTTTGCAAATTCAGAATCAGTTGTTGAAAGGTCAACATGTTTTTCAGTACATTCGTTGTTTGTTGGTGAGACCCAATGAGTGCAAGCGGCAGTGCGAGCACGTTGTCAGAGTGGAGCGGGCGATGGGAATCGAACCCACGTTTGAGGCTTGGGAAGCCGCCGTTCTACCATTGAACCACGCCCGCAGAATAATGCGCTATTGTAAGCGTGATCGGATGATGACACAATCAGCATGATATTTTTTAACCCGAAAGGATGCGGGATGAGATTTCGCCAAGTATTTGTGCTGTTCTTCTCGGTGTTCGTCGTATGCTCTGTCGCTGCCGCCGAAATGACTTGGATCGGCAGTGAGTCCGTGGTCGAGGAAAAAGGGTTCCGTCAGGCGGGCAAAGAAGATATCGAGCGGATCATCAAAAGTCTTCCCGCCGGAGCGGTGATCAAGAGCTATCTCGGAGAAGGTCGCTGGTGGCTGTATCAGGGTAATGTCGACGTCCTCGGTCATTTTTGCAACAGTGATACGTTGATCATTGATGGCAATCTGACCGTTCGCGGCAGCTACGAAGATTATGACTGTGGTCAGGGAATCGGCGTTCTGGTGGTGACGGGCAACGTCAATGTGCAACAACATTTTCTCAGCTTCGGCGGTGCGCACGTCAATGGCACGCTCACTGCGGGCGGTTTGATTTTTGGCGATTACAACGACTTCACGTTTGCCGCACGCGAGATCAATGCCAAGGGTGCGATTTTCAGCGATAAATCCGCCAACTACAAAAAAGGGAAGCTTGAATTTATCTACGACGATAATAGATTCAATAAAAAGGAAAACATTGGGAATGCCGCACGCTATTTGATCGCCGATGTTCTTGAGGCAGATGACGGCTATCTTGATGTTGACTATCAGCGAGTCGTCAAGTTGGTTCGTCAGAACAAATCGATTTTTCGTGACAAGCCCGCGCCCGCTTCTTTGGCGAAAGACATCGATCGCGTCATCGACGATGGGGAAGACATGAAGGAAAAAGATTTGCTGGCGCTGGTCGGCAAAGACGTCATTTTGGATCGTTTGATTGCAAGCATGCCCGAATGCCCGAAGTCGGTGCGCGAGAAATTGAAGGAATCGGAAATAAAGAAGCCGACAAAATGATCGTGCGGCACGCGACGAAATTTTTTCTGCGCCGCTAATTACTGAACCATCACAGGCGCCGCATGCTGAACGTTCGGCTCGGTTTGCGCGAGCAGGTTGTTGATGATCTTGAGGTGTGATTCGAGAACGTTTTGCTGCGCCTTGATCGCGTCGAGTTGCTCCTTCAGTTCGCGGGCATGCCCTTCAACCTCGGAGGTGGCTGTTGCAAGTTGGCGCACATGTTCCTGATGGCGACGCAATTGCTGATGGCGTTCACGGATCTGCGCTTCCAGCGGCACCATGATGTTTTTCAACCAGTTTTCCGCATCGCGGTTGGCGATGCCATACACCTGTTTGGCACGGGTCACGATGGCTTCAAAAAAACGTTGCATCGGCTCCAGCTTGGCGCGCGCGGTGCGTCCCCACAACGCGTCGAAACGGTGTTCGTAAGCAGTTTGCAGACGCGAAATTTCACGACGGCAACGGCTGAATGAAAACTGCGTCGGGATGAGCGGGCGCATTTTGAATTCCTGTGCAAACTGTATCGACATGCCCTTGACCATTTCATAAATCTCACCTGCTTGTCGTTCGGCTTCGGACAAGTCTTCGTTCAGCGTCAGGAAAAAATTGTCGATCGCACGGCGCACGCTTTTGGTTTGCGTTGCCGATTCGAGCGCCAAATGGGTGCGGTTGACGTTGGCACGCAGCGCATCCATATCGGTGGCGTCGAGCAACGCGTTGGTGTGGTTGGTGAAGATGCGACGCATGGCGGTATAACGCGCCAGACCCTGCTCGAAAACATGTTTTTCTTCCTTGGTCTGTTCCAGCAAACGCAATATTACGTCTTTGTTTTTATTGCGCATGATGAACAACTGGTCGAGCTGTTCGTGAACACCGTCTTCGCGCAGATCAAGTAGATTGCGAATGCCGCGCACCAGCGCGGCGAGATCGGCCTGCGCCGTACTGCTGACGATTTCACGTCGTGCCGGCAGCACGCGATTGGTCAGCGCGCGCTCAAGGTCGGGCAAGCGGCTGCGTTCCAGCAGTTCTTCATCATGATTGATTTTGGCGAGTAAGCCTTTTTGTGCCGACAGCGGATAAATCTGGCTGGGCGGGATATGCAAAATCTGCGATGTGGATAATACTTGTTTGTCGATTTCGGCCTGAACCGCTTGCGGCGTTTTCAGATCGTCCCATAAACCGTCGATTTTGTTGAGAACGACAATGTGCCCTTGTTTTGACGCAGGGTCGTCGGAAATCAAGTGTTGATCCCAAACGTCGAGGTCGGTCTTGGTGACGCCGGCGTCGGCGGCAAGAATGTAGAGTACGCCGTGCGCGCTGGGTAACAACGAAAAAGTCAGTTCCGGCTCGGTGCCGATCGCGTTCAACCCTGGCGTGTCCAAGATCACCAGACCCTGTTCGAGCATCGGGTGCGGAAAGTTAATAATGGCGTGCCGCCAGCGCGGAATATCGACTTCGTTCTCGCCGTTTTTCAGAATTTTGGCGGCCTCTTCATCGGTGTCGAAAAAGCCGTAGCGATGCGCTACGTCGAGCGGCACTCTTTTGAGCTGCGAAACGTGCATGAGCGTTTCTTCCATGCTCTTCGGCGTGGTGAGATCAAGTGGCAGCGTTGTCCACAGCGCCATGTTGCGCTTCAGGTCGGTGACCGAAGTTTTGTCTTTGCGCGTTTCCACCGGCAGCAGATGCAGGCAGGCAGGCTCTTCAGGGTCGTACAAAAGTTCGGTCGGGCACATCGTGGTGCGCCCCGCCGCCGACGGCAATAAGCGTTGTCCGTAACCGGAGAAAAAAAGCGCGTTGATCAGTTCCGATTTACCGCGCGAAAATTCGGCGACGAACGCCAAAACCAGCTTATCTTCATGCAGCCGCGCACGTACTTGATCAATGACTTTTCGTGATTGCGGGTCCAACAACGTTTGGGAAACGAGCCATTGTTCAAACGAACCGATGCGCGCCGAAAGCTGCATGCGCCAATGGCTGTAAGCCTCAAAACGAGAAGCAAGATTTTGTACGGGTTCGTTCATGAATCAAAATCGTTTCTGCGTATGAAGATACTGTATCACAGCGTCGATGTTATCGTGGCAAACGGGCGGGAAAATGCTCATGCATTCTGGAAACTGTATTATTTTTGGCAACGCGGACAATAATACGTTGTACGCTGGTTGTGACGCGTGCTACGGATCGTTGTGCCGCAAACGCGACACGGCTGTTCTTCTCGCCCGTAAACGAAGGTTTGCAGTTGAAACCAGCCAGACGCGCCATCGGCGTGAACATAATCGCGCAAACTGCTACCGCCCGCGACGAGCGCGTCGTCAAGCGTGGCGCGGATGGCATCGAGTAATCGCGCCAATCGCTTCTCACCGAGTGTTCCCGCTGGTGTATCGGGGCGAATACCGGCGCGAAACAGCGCTTCGCTGGCATAAATATTGCCAATACCGACGATGATTGTCGCATCCATCAGCGCGCTTTTGATCGATGCGCGGCGTCCGGCAAGACGTGTTTTGAGTTGCGCGGCGTTGAACGCATCGTCCAGCGGCTCGGGACCGAGCCGTGCGAGAAGCGGATGTTCCAGTGGCGGGGACGTTGTCCACAAACAAAGCCCAAAACGACGCGGGTCATGAAAATAAAGGATCGAACCATCATTGAAACGCCATTCCAAATGATCGTGTTTCAAGCGCGTCGTCGGTTCGCGCGTGAGACGCAGCGAACCACTCATGCCCAGATGCAGGATAAGTGCGCCATCATCAAACTCGACAATAATATATTTGGCGCGACGATAGATGCGGCGCACGAGGTGTCCGACCAGCCGTTTGCCCAGAGCGGCCGGAACCGGCTGGCGCAATTGACGACAATGGCAGCGAAACGAAATGACAACGAGCCCGGACAAGCGCGGCTCAAGGGCGTTAACAGTTGTTTGGACTTCGGGTAATTCGGGCATGACGAAAAGGTTATTTCCTGTTGCACGCGGGCAACATTAAAAAAATACAAACCGGAAGTGATGTGCGATCATTGCTTTTTTCCATTGTACGGTATTCAGGAAGAGGCTTCCTGCTCCCATTCATGAGACAAGTGTCATTCAACGTTGCATCGCAACACCATTTCATGCGCTACGGGCGCTGCATTTTTTGTGCCGCTTTGGCGGTTATGTTAAGCGCGTGCGCACAACCGGAAAAAAAACAGGCAGATGGCGCCGCTGCTGCTGATGCGACGGAGGCTTCCGCCGATGAAGCCGCGTCGCAACTGCCGCCGCTGACGCAGCAACGATTTTATGAAATCATGCTTGCGGACATCGCGTTGCAGCGCGATGAACCGGAATTGGCAACGCAAGTTTTTCTGCGCATCGCCAAAGATACCGGCGAATCGTGGTTCGCGCGACGCGCCACGGAAAGTGCGTTAGCCGCGCGCGATAGTGCGTTGCTTAAAAAATCGCTTGATCTCTGGCAAGAGCTTGACCCGGACGCCGAGCGTCCCGCACGCTTGCGCCAACAACTGACGCGTTTCGCGCTTGAGCCGGTACGGCAGGAAACCGATATTCAGCAAATTCGTGCCGATCTTACGCAATTATTACGTGACGCCGTCGTGACCGATTCGGTCGGCGCGGTATTTTTGCAGTTGAATACATCGTTGCGCCAGATCACGGACAAAATCGAAGCGTATACGCTGGTGCACGATTTGTCGTTGCCATATCAGCAATATGCCGAAGCGCATTATGCGGTGGCATTGGCGGCGTATTTGGCGGTGACGACACAGAAAACCGAAGAAGGAAGAGCGAAAGCGATGCCACTTCTGGATGAGGGTGAAGAAGCGATTGACGAAGCGTTGAAAAAAGAACCCGAATGGATAGAAGCCTTGCAACTGAAAGCGTTGCTGCTCGATCTTTCCGATTCGACCACCATGCGCACATGGCTGCTCGACACATTGCAACAGCAGCCGGACAAAAAAGCATTGTGGCCGTTTGTCGCGCGTGCCTATGTCAAAGAAAAAAATTACGCCGAAGCGCGGGAATGGTTTCTGAAAGTATGGGATGACACCGGCGCCGATGATGCGTTGATCGCGGCAGCGGCGCTGTCGATGGAAATGCGCGACGCGCGCATGACGCAGGAGTTGCTGGAAACGGTGCGAGAATCCGGCGATACCGAAAAAGTGAATGAGCTCATCAAAACCTATGCCCGCATCGCCGAAGATGAAGGGCGTCTGGACGAAGCAATTTATTGGTATCAGCAGGTCAAGGAAGACCAATATTGGTGGAGCATCCAGTTGCACATTGCGCAATTGTTTGAGCGCGCCGGTCGCGTTGCCGAAGCGGAAACGTGGCTGAACGATCTGCCTGCGGTGACGATCGAAGAGCGCGTTTCGGTGGTACTGGCGCGTTCGTCGCTATACCGTAACCACCATGAATTGGATAAAGCGCGCGAGTTGCTGGAGCACGCGCTATCGGTGTATCCAGACTCAGCAGAAATGCTCGCCAATTTGGCCATAATTGACGAATTACAAGACAAGGTCGAAGATGCCATTGCGCGGTTACGTCAAGCGTTGGCGTTAAGCCCGAACGATCCTTATATTCAGAACGCACTGGGCTATACGTTGGTGGACCATGAGACCGAAATCGATGAAGGTGCAGCGTTGATCGCCAAAGCGCTTGAGAAAAAACCTACGGACGGTGCGATTCTCGACAGCATGGGTTGGGCGCTTTATCGTCAGGGCAAAACCGAAGAAGCGTTGCCATATTTGCGCAAGGCCATGCGGGCGCATCCCGATCCGGAAGTTGCGGCACACCTCGGCGAAGTTCTTTGGCAACTGGGCAAATTCGAAGAAGCGCGCGGTGTTTGGAAAAACGGGAAAAGCAATACCGCCAAAGATGCGCTCATTGAAAAAACCATGCAGCGCTTGAACGTGAGCGAATCAGCGGATGAGACGCCAAACGAACCACCGAACACGCCATGATGCGGACGCTATTCTGTTTCATGGTGGCCTGCTTACTGACCGCGTGTGCGACAACATTGGTGCCGCATGCAGATGATGCCATGCTGGCTTCAGCGGATGATCCTCCTTTTTCTGCGCATGGCCGTTTCTCTGCGCATACCGAGCAGGATGCCTTTTCCGCCGCGTTTGATTGGCAGCATAGCGCGGCGCGTGACCGCATCGCGCTATCGTCGCCGCTCGGCGCGATGCTGGCACAGTTGGTTCGTGAGGGAAAAACCATCCAGGTTTTCCTGGAGGATGACGGACAGGCGCATTGGCAGGGCACCGACTGGCAAACACTGGCGCAGCAGTCGTTGGGTTTCCCGTTGCCGGTGGACGGCTTGGTTTATTGGCTGCGTGGTCGCGCTATCCCGGAAGAGCCGTCGAGCACGACACTCGATGCCGCCGGTCGTATTGAACAATTGCGGCAGGACGGCTGGCAGATTGATTATCGCTATGCATCTGCGGAAGCCAAGTTGCCGCAGCAATTGAATGCGCGTTACGGCGATGCGGTTTCTCTGCGTGTGCGTATTGATGGTTGGGAAGCTGGTGGTCAATAGTGTTTTTTAAATGTTCTATGTGCTGCAAGATGCCCATAAAAGTTTCATTGTGCGTTGCGTGACAACTCCCCTCGCCCGCTTGCGGGAGAGGGGGTGGGGGGAGAGGGTGTTCAGTTATCAAAAGGAAAGTATCTCTTTATTCTGCAACTGCCGCTGCCGGTCTCGTCCGGCGGGCGCCCCACTTTCTTGTACGGACAAGAAAGTGGGCAAAGAAACCGCCCCGATTCCGCCGCCCTGCGGGTACCCTGTGCTTCTCGCCGGTTTTCGGGCGCTCGCGAACTCGCGTTTTAACCATGAAGTCAGAAAAACGCTCAAACACCGCTCGCGCCGTTTCCTCAACTGGCTGCGATGCTCGGCGTCGTCAACGGGGTTTTGGGGAGTTGTGCAACGGCTTTGGGCAAAGGATGCTTTAAAAACATAAGTGTTTAAAGGATTAGCAACAACACCATGACCAACGACGATACACGTACCTTCCCCGCGCCCGCCAAAATCAACCTTTTCCTGCACGTCATCGGACGGCGCGACGATGGTTATCACTTGCTGGAAAGTGTATTCACGTTTATCGATTTCGCCGATACGTTGCATATCGATGTGACTGATGACGGCACAATCACCCGCGTGCATGATGTTCCCGGCGTGCGCGAAGAAGACGATTTGACGCTTCGTGCCGCACGTTTATTGCAACGTACGACAGGCGTAATACAGGGCGCGAAAATCATACTCGAAAAAAAAATTCCGCTGGGCAGTGGGTTGGGTGGAGGCAGTTCAGATGCCGCTACGGTATTGCTGGCACTCAACCGATTATGGGGAACACGCCTGCCCATACAGGAATTGCAGAAGTTGGCGATACAACTGGGCGCGGATGTGCCGTTTTTTGTCGGCGGACAAACGGCATTTGTCGAAGGCATCGGCGAACACATCACGCCGATAACATTGCCGCCGTCGTGGGTAGCGCTGGCGTTGCCGCCGGTTTCAGTTTCGACTGCTGAAATTTTTCGCACGCCGCAATTGACACGAAACACGCCGTCGGAGAAAATAGCCGCCTTCTCGAAAGGCTACGGGCGCAACGATCTGCAAGATGTGGTGGTAGCGCGTTATCCGCAAGTCGGGCAAGCGCTGACAAGTTTGCAACAGAGTGCCGGAAATGCCCGCATGAGCGGTTCGGGCGCGGCGGTTTTTGCGCTGCTGGATGACGAAACGAGCGCACGGCGCACGGTGGAAAACCTGCCGGACGGCATGATCGGCATCGTCACCCGTACCATGACGCGGCATCCGCTGTTAGAATGGAGCTTTCGCGAAGAATGAAATATCTTGGGGAGTCGCCAAGTTGGTTAAGGCACCGGATTTTGATTCCGGCATTCGAGGGTTCGAGTCCTTCCTCCCCAGCCATTTTCCCAGGAGTTGGCGTTTGACGCCGGCTCGCTGACAAGGACACGACGGATGCGCATTTTCACTGGAAACGCTAACCCCCGGCTCGCCGAAGCCGTGTGCCGTCATCTCAATGTGTCCATGGGGCGTGCAGTGGTTAACCGCTTCTCTGACGGCGAAGTTTTCGTCGAAATTCTGGAAAGTGTGCGCGGGCAGGACGTTTTTGTTCTGCAATCAACGTGCGCGCCGACCAACGATAATCTGATGGAACTTCTGGTGATCGTCGATGCGCTGAAGCGCGCATCAGCCGCATCAGTTACCGCCGTGATTCCGTACTATGGTTATGGGCGACAAGATCGTCGTCCGCGCTCAGCGCGTGTGCCGATCACGGCGCGGTTGGTTGCTGACATGTTGACGGCGGCGGGCGTGTCGCACGCCGTGGTCATGGATTTGCACGCTGACCAGATTCAAGGTTTTTTCAATATTCCCGTCGACAATATTTACGCCACGCCGATTCTGCTCGGGGAGCTATGGAAGCAGAATTATCGCGACATGATCGTGGTTTCGCCGGACGTCGGTGGTGTTGCGCGTTCGCGGGCGATCGCCAAGCGACTGGATTGCGATCTCGCGATCATCGACAAGCGTCGCCCCAAAGCCAACGTTGCCGAAGTGATGAATGTCATTGGCGAAATCGAAGGGCGTTCGTGCATCATCATCGACGATATCATCGATACCGCCAACACTTTGTGCAAAGCGGCGACCGCGCTCAAACAACAAGGCGCGCGGATGGTTTCCGCGTATTGCACGCATCCGGTGCTCTCCGGTGGCGCGGCGGCGCGTATTGATCAATCCGATTTGGACGAGGTTGTTGTTGTCGACACGATTCCGCTGTCGTCTGACGCACAAAAGAGTGAACGCATCCGCCAACTTTCTTGCGCGCAACTGATCGCTGAAACGATCATGCGCATGGCGAACGAAGAGTCGGTCAGCAGCCTCTTTACTGAGTGATTATAACTAAGCGTTATAAACAGTAAGGCGCGTCTATAATTTCCGCTCTATCCAAGAAACGGATGTCATTGCGAGCCGACGAAGTCGGCGTGGCAATCCAGGGATGTTAAAAAGTATCAACGCTTCGAAACTTTTCTACTTTCGTATTTTGCAAAAACGGCTGCCGGTCTCGCCCGGCTGGCGAGTTACTTTTTTGCGCGGACAAAAAA
>DAISYG010000059.1:0-14068 GCA_036825435.1 Casimicrobiaceae bacterium
CTTATGCCGCATGACTCAAACAAAACTGCCTCCGAGAAACCCGGGGCGGTTCAGTCGAGCGTGTAAGATGTCGCATCTTGAGCAGCGGAGCCTATATCAGCCTCGATAATGGAAGTAGGCAGGAGTTTGATGGTTGCGCTGGGATACTTCGGGTAGATAGCGTTGGTTCCTAATTGACATGTTTCCAGTAGAATCAGCGTCCCACCGTTGAGTTCCACAGCACTCCCAGATTCAGAGATGAAGTTAGCGATCGTGACTATGCCGCTCACAATGGCAAAGCTTGTCCAGCTTTCGACATCTCCGATAACGATTGGAGTGACGCCCCCGGGATCAACGCCGAAATAACTGTTAGTACCACCAGTGATAGCAAGATTACTACCAGAGCCTGGTGACATCCCCACGATCTTGACAGTCTCTTGAGCCGGTATGTTCACTTCAACCGTACCAGAATTCAGGATCGGTTCTGCCCCAGCTGGGTAATCCATGGTGAAAGCCCCCACATCACTTGTGTCCGCAAAAGCGCTCCGCATAGGAATGAATAAGCCGATAAGCACAAGGCTCAGTATGAATGGGATAATTTTCTTTGTCTTCATGATGAACTTGATCCTCCTCGGGTTTACCACAAATATGTTAACACGCAGAAGTGGGAAAGCATGCTCTCAAGTGCCGTCCATCACCGCGCCATCAGTGCAAACACGCCCCATCCAAGATATTCGCGCGTGTACGCTACGTAGCGCTTCGGTTCCGAAGTCAGCTTGCTCCGAACCTCTTCTGCAAAATCGTCTTCGGGATTCGTTTCCAACCATCGGCGCATAGTCAGCCACTTGGCTGCCTCATATCTGTCCCAGCTATCCTGGTTGGCCAGAACCATTTCTACAACGTCGTAACCGAAATCGCCGAAAGACGCGACCAGTTCTGGAAGCAAAAGAAAGTCTGAAATGGAATTGGCTTCGCATTCCTTGGCAACTTCTTCCGTCGACGGTAGTCGCAACCAGTAAGGCTCACCGATGAGAATGATTCCTCCGGAGCGAAGACTTTTCGCCAGAAGTGCGATGGTGCCAGCAGCGCCTCCACCGATCCAAGTAGCGCCGATACAAGCCGCCACATCAACTTTTTCGCCGGCAACATAACCTGCTGCATCGTTGTGAATGAACTTGATCTTATCAGCAACGCCGAGCTCTTCAGCACGAAGCTTCGCTTGTTCCGTGAACAGCGGGCTCATGTCAACACCGATACCGGTGATTCCGTAATCGCGCGCCCAAGTGCACAGCATCTCGCCTGAACCACTGCCGAGGTCAAGTACACGAGCCTTCGGCTTCAAGCGCAATGCTGCACCGAGTGTGGCGAGTTTTTCCGGTGTAAACGGATTATGGATGCGATGCGCGCTTTCGGTAATGGTGAAAATACGTGGGATATCCAATGCAGAAGCTCCTTTGGCTAAGTTATATGTTCATCAAGAAATCATCGCTTCCAATGGCGGTGCATGCAAACAAATCGCGATCAGCGACAAAGTTTCTTTCTGATTCTCAGTCAGTTTTTTTCCTTCGTTTGTTCCGGACAACTCTTCAAAGAGCCGCTTTTTATCGCTAAGCGATAATTGGTTCAACTGGTCGAATGCCTGTTTTACGGCTCGCAATGAGTATTGCGACGTGTTTTCTTTGTTCTGCCCCAAGGTTTTGAGTGTAAGCTCCTCTGCCGAAACTTGTGGATGATCAATAACGAGTTCTTTTAACAGTTTGATCGAATCGGTGGCAAATGCATAAGGCAGTTTCCCTTCCATTTTGACTTTTGTCGGACGCGCCATGTCGGACAAGAAACTTTCGATCATGTAAACCACTGCGGCTTCATGCAGCGATATCTTTTCGTTGGCGGCAATCAAGATGAAAATCGTCTTGCGCAGTTGCTCTTTTTGCTTATCGGAAAGCTCGTGAAGGTGCACCAACATCATGCGCAATTGCCGCAGCCGCTCATAGACAGGTTGCTCTAAAAATTTCGTGGAAAGCTTGCGCGTTTCCTGCGCAATATCATCACCCCACAAAGTTTTCACATATTGGAATTGTTTATCGCACGCACGAATGTCCGATCGTTCCCAGAGGTTGGCGAACAACAGCGCCAACCCGTCACGCATGTTGAATGTTTCGGGCGCTTCTGCCGTTGCACCGGCAAGAATAACGCTGCCGATGGCTGCCGCAACTTTGCGGTCAATCTTTGTTGTTTTCTCTGGACGCGGTTCAGCTGGTTTTTCTTCTTTTTCGAAAATCGGAATTTGATTGGGATCAAACGATTTATCCAGCGCGCGAATGCGATCAACCAGCGGCGGATGTGAAGCCAATAACTGCGAAACTTTGACACCGTCATTTAGAAACAGATGGTTGTAATTATCGGCATTTGCCGTCTGCAACTGCGAGCCTGAGGAGAAATAGGTTTTTTTCAACGCACCTGCCAGCCCATCTTTTTGCCGCGTAAACTGAACGGCAGAAGCATCCGCCAGATATTCGCGCTGGCGCGACACGGCGGCTTGTAATAACCGTCCACACATTTTACCGAGATAGCCGATCAACATCAGCATCACTCCCGCAGCAAGAATCAAAAGGATTGCATTGCCTGAACCTTTGCCGCCTCCGCTACCGCTGGTTCTTGAGAGATTCTTGATAATATGGCTGCCAAGAATATACAATGAAAAAATCCCGAACAGCCAGCAGGACAAGCGCGAATTGAGCCGCATATCGCCATTCAGTAAATGTCCGAACTCATGCGCCACCACGCCCTGCAATTCATCGCGATTCAATTGCTCCAGCGCGCCGCGCGTGACGGCAAGAACTGCATCGGCAGGTGTTAGCCCGGCGACAAACGCATTGATCGAAGGTTCGTCAGGAAGCCAATATAAGCTGGGCATCGGCGTCCCGGACGCAATCGCCATTTCTTCGACAACATTCTGCAAACGTTGCATTTTCCATTGCAGTTCAGGCTCCGTCATTCGTCCTGTCGGTAAAGGCTCGCCCCCCAAATGCTCTGCAATGGAAATACCTCCGTCGTGAAACAACTCCCAAGAGCGACTCGCCATACCACCCATGATGATGCACATAATAATTACCGCCAGCCCCAGAATCAATGGTGGCGCCGAGCGGTCGAGATCAGAGAAAATCAAAACCAGAAAAAACGCGGATGTCAGCGCGACCAGCAAAACCACGATCACGAACAAAACCAAAAAACCGCGCGTGCGTCGTTTGGCTGCTTCCTGGCTGCGAAAGAAATCCATCGCGCTATCCGATACTCAGATCAAAATTTGACTTGTACCGCTTCTCGCTTATTATCATTCGCTTCAAGAAAGGCGGCGGGACGAAAAGAAAACATGCTCGCGATGATATTGTTCGGGAAAACCTGCGTCATAGTGTTATAACGCATCACTTCATCGTTATAAGCCTGGCGCGCGAATGCGACACGATTTTCGGTGCTCGACAACTCCTCGTTGAATTGCATGATGGTCTGGTTGGCTTTAAGATCAGGGTAAGCTTCCACCACCAACATTAACCGACTCAATGCGCTGTTCAGTGCATTATTGGCTTCGCCCAGATGCTGCATCAACGATGCGTCGCCAGGGGAAGCCGCCGCATTCTTCAATTGATTGGCGGCAATATTCCGCGCCTGTGTCACTTGGATCAAGGTTTCGTTTTCATGTTTCAGATAAGCTTTGACACTTTCCACCAGATTGGGAATCAAGTCATAGCGGCGAGTCAACTGCACGTCGATCTGTGAGAAAGCGTTTTTGTATGTGTTGCGCGATGCGACCAAGCGGTTGTAAATCAGAACGACAAACACCACCAACGCGATGATCACCAGCAGAAAAATCGTTAACCCTTCAAACATCGTGTACCTCCTTTATTGTTTACCACGTTTGAAAAATGCAATCTCTTTGATGATTGTAATGTATTCACTCGTATCAATAATATGCAATCTTCACGCAGGAAGCAAGGAAAATTCTTTCCCTGGATAATCGATCATGGCGTCAGGCGGTGGCGCATGCAGACAAACAGCAAGCAACGACAAAATTTCCTGCTGATCATCGTTCAGGTAAACGGCATCAATACTATCCGCCAACTCTCGAAATAGCCTTTCCTTGTTATCCATCGACAGACGGTTCAGATGCTCCAGCGCCTCGCTCAATACTTCAGCGTTTCTCTTGTCTTGCGGCAAACTGAGGTCATCCAGCACGATACTGACCGGCTCAGTATTCAGATTTTCATTGAGCAATTTTTTCAGCAAATCAATTTCGTCGTGGCAATGTTCATAAACAACATGCTCTTCTATCTTCGTCTTCCCCGGTTTGCCCATATCCATCAAATACTGTTGCACCAAATACGCGACTGCCAGCTCAAGAAGGGAAATCTCACGGTTGGCGGCAATCAGGTCGATGATCGTTTTTCGCATCCGTTCTTTTTGAGCACCCGATAATTCATGCAAGCGAACCAGCAAAATCCTCAACCGCATCAGGCGAACATACATCGCATCATAACTGTTTTTGCGCGCCATGATTTTGGCTTGCATCGCAATATCGTATTCCCAAGCATCTTCGATCAATTTGCACTGCTGGCGGAAAATACTTTGGTTGCGCTCATCCAGAAAATACGAAAACACCAGCGCAACACCTTCGCGCATACTGAAACGTTCCGAAGTGACAACCACTTCTCCGGACACCAAACTCAACGGCAACGATCGATGCAACTCATCAACATCAAGCATGGTGTCGGCGGGTGCCCCATATTCGGGTGTAAAGTTGCTGTCCAACGCGAGAATCCGCTCAATCAGCGGCGGATGTGTTGCCAATAAATGCGAGAGATTGATCGCATCGCTGAAGAAAAAATAGGCATACACTTCGGCTTCTGATGATTGAAACAGAGCTGAATCGTAATAGATTTTCTTCAATGCTCCGGCAAGCCCACGCGCGTTGCGCGTAAACTGGACTGCCGAGGCGTCCGCCAAGTATTCACGTTGCCGCAATATCGATGCCTGTAAAATCCGGCTTGTCAAACGACCAATATATCCGAACGCCGTCAGAATCAATCCGAAAAAAATGAGAAGCGGCGATAGGATGCAGCCCGGAGAATCTTCATGTTGATACTCTCCGAGCGGACGATAAGCAAAATTGAGAAGGGTGTTTCCATAAACATAAACCGAATGCAGGCCAAACAGCAGGCTTGACGTTCTCGTGTTCAAACGCATATCGCCATTCAACAAATGACTGAATTCGTGCGCAATGACACCCTGCAATTCATCACGATTGAGTCGTTCCAATGCGCCGCGCGTCACCGCCATCGCGGCATCCGCCTGCGTCAGCCCTGCGACCAGCGCATTAATTGATGATTCATTCGGCAGCCAAAACAACGATGGCATCGGCACGCGGGAAACGATGGACATTTCTTCGACGATATTGGTGTAGCGACGAAACATCATGCCTTCGTCGAGATCGTCTGCCGTCCATTTCGGCAAAGGCTCTCCACCCAAATGACGAATGACGGATTCTCCACCCGATTGACGTAATTCAACGTAGCGAAGAATGCAACCGCCAGTCATCGCCGCCAAAACGATGAACATCAGATAATAAAAAACAAATAATGTTTTACCGCCGCCAAGCCACGATGCAATCAGCCAGATCGCTCCGCTGATCAAGAGCAGAACCAACGCAACCGCCAACACAAAACAAACGAGAAAAAGCAGGCTTATTCGTCTGGCTTTTTTCTGATCGCCAAAAAAATCAATCGCCCGCTGTTTGCCGGTTTGTTCCAACGCGTCTCCCTTTGTCGAATGCTTTTCGCGAGCATCCGATGTTCTATTGCTATTTCGCTAATTGAAGCTGACCTTCGGCGCTTCTTTCTTTTCCGCCGGAGCTTCCAGGAACGCAGCTTGTCCAAAATGGAAAAGACCCGCCACGATATTGGCCGGGAAAACTTGCGTTATCGTGTTGTAATGCATCGCGCTGTCGTTGTAGATTTTCCGTTCTGCAGCAATCAAGTTTTCGGTGTTGGCAAGCTCTTTGCTGAACTGGGCAATGGTCTCATTGGCTTTCAGCTCCGGATAAGCTTCGACCACCAACATCAACCGACTCAGAGCAGAATTCAGCGCGCCGTTTGCTTGCATCAATTGGCTCATCCGCGCCGGATCGCCGGGCGAAGCGGCTGCTTTTTTCAACCCTTGTGCCGCGATGTTGCGCGCTTCGGTAACTTGCGTCAGCGTTTCGTTTTCGTGCTTCAGATACGCCTTGACACTTTCCAACAGATTCGGGATCAAGTCGTAGCGTCGGACAAGCTGGACTTCAATCTGCGAAAATGCGTTTTTGAATGCGTTGCGTGCCTCAACGAAACGGTTATAACAACCGATTCCATAAGCAACGATCACGACAATCAAAACAACCAGAACGATCAAAATAGAAAAGACTGCTCCCATCATGATTACCCCTCCTCAGTGAAAGCTGATCGATAATAGCCCGAATTGTAGCGTAGAAATCATGATAATGATGGATTCATACCATCTGTTTGAATAGCTGTCATCAGGTCAACCAATATATCCTTGTTCGCAGGCAACAAAGGCTGAACCGCCAGTTCCGGAAACGCGACCCAAGCAAACGCCTGCCCTTCCAACCCACGTATTTCACCGCACCAATCGGTCACGAAGAAGAAGTGCAAATCGACCAAAGCATGCGGATACCGATATTGATAACTGCGCCAGAATTGTGGCTCGCCAATCATAATATTCAATTCTTCGCGAAGCTCACGCCGTAACGCATCGGCAGCACTTTCCTTCGCTTCAACCTTGCCACCGGGAAACTCCCAATATCCGGCATATACTTTCCCATCAGGTCGCTGTGTCAAAAGAAAGCTTTGATCAGGACGGATCAAAATACCGGCGGCAACCTGAACCGCATTCATGATTTTTCGTTGTGCTGCGTCAATGCCTGACCACCGACATAATCGCGCGCGAACTGCCACGCCACGCGTCCGGAAACCGCACCACGCATACGCGCCCACTGCAACGCATTCAGTCGCAACGCCTCCCGCTCCTGATCGGTTTGCGGCAACGCCACGCCAAAATATTGAAGCCAACCATTCACAGCCTGCCAATAATCGTCTTCCGAAAAGTTGTAAAAGGAAATCCAGAGACCGAAACGTTCCGCCAATGAAACTTTTTCGTCCTTGCCTTCACCGGGACGAATCTCTGTATCATTTTCATGGTATGTGAAGTTTTCATGAAAAAAGGTCGGCATCAGATGACGACGATTCGATGTTGCATAAATCAATACGTTATCCGGTGGCGCCATGATTGAGCCATCAAGTACTGCTTTCAATTCACGGTAGCCACTCTCTTGCGAATCAAATGCAAGGTCGTCGCAGAAGATGACGAATCGTTGCGGTAATGCGTCAAGATGTGCAACGATGTCCGGCAGATCAAAAAGATCGTTGCGATCCACTTCGATCAAACGCAATCCCTGCTGCGCATATCGCTGCAACATGGCCTTGACCAGCGATGATTTTCCCGTTCCCGGCGCGCCGGTAAGTAATACGTTATTGGCAACGCCGCCTTCGACAAACTGTCGCGTATTTTTGTCGATGCGTTCTTTCTGGTCGTCGATCGCCACCAGACTATCCAGCGACAGCATATGCGGACGATGTACCGGATACAATGCGCCACATCCGTTTTTCCGTTTCCAGCGCGCCGCCAATGTTTTGTCCCAATCAATCGCTTTGATTTCCTGAGGCAATAGATACTCTGCGCGCTTCAGCAGTGCTTCGAGACGTGTCAGAAAAGATAATATTTGTTCTTCGTTGCTCATTCCGTCAGGTACGATATTCCGCATTGATGGTCACATACTCGTGCGACAAGTCACAGGTCCATACCGTCGCTTTGACCTTATGGTTAGGCTCATGCCCGAGGTCAATACGCACATGGATTTCTTCTTCTGCCATCACGCGCTGCCCATCTTCTTCGCGATAAGATGCAGCTCGTCCGCCTTTATCGACCACCAGCGCATCGCCCAGCCACAATGAAACGCGCCCGGTATCATAAGCTTCCGGCATCGCATTGCCGATAGCGCAAATAATACGTCCGAGGTTGGGATCGGATGCAAAAAATGCGGTTTTCACCAGCGGCGAATGCGCCACCGAAAACGCGACGCGGCGACAGACTTCGTAATTCACTCCTTCAACATCAACCGTGATGAATTTGCTCGCACCTTCGCCATCGCGCACGATCGCCTGCGCCAGCGAAGTCGCTACATCAAGCAAACCTTTTTTCAAATCAATCAGCCGTGGATCGTGCATGTTTTTGAAGGGCGGCACCTTGGCCTGCCCGGTCGCCATCGCGATCAGCGTGTCGTTGGTCGATGTATCACCATCAATGGTAATGGAATTGAACGAATGCGCGACAATCTCACGCCAAATCGACTGCCAGACCTCCGCCGCAATCGGAACATCGCAGGCAATGAACACCAGCAACGTTGCCATGTTGGGGTGAATCATCCCCGAACCTTTGGCAATGCCTGTGATCGTGACTGATTCGCCGTCAACGATAATTTGTTTCGATATGGCCTTATGCACAGTGTCCGTCGTCATGATCGCCTGTGCAGCGACCACCCACGCTTCACCAGAAGTATCGCGATTGCTGACCGCGTTCGGCAATGCAGCAATCAATCGTTTCAACGGTAGCGGCTCCATGATCACGCCGGTCGAACACACCATGATTTCATCCGGCGAGCACAACAGCAATTTTGCTGCCTCTTCGCAGGTCTGCCGGGCGTGCGCGATCCCTTCTGCACCTGTTCCGGCATTGGCATTGCCTGCGTTGACGACGATTCCGCGCAAGCTCTTTTCCTGCTGATGCTGTGCGATCAAGTATTCCTTGCTGACGATCACCGGCGCGGCACAGAAGCGGTTCTGAGTGAAAACAGCCGCCGCCACCGCGCCCGGATCGCAATCAATCAACAGTAAATCGTTGCGTGACCAGTTTTTGATGCGCGCTGCGGCAACACCCAAACGTATGCCCGCAACAGGCAAAATCATATTGGCGGAAGCAGGTTGGTAGCGAACAGGCATAGTCTCATCTCCTGAAAAAATACGCGAAATAACAGTTGACCACGAAAGGTCAGCGATAGAAAGCATATCACTTTCCCGCCAGATCTTTGTTATTTTCTTGGCGGCACGATGCGCTTCATCGTTTGAATGTTGCTTGAACCGTGAACAAGCAAAGATCATCATCTTGCTCGGCTTTGTAAAGTAACGTTTAAAAACACGATGGTAGGCTACGCCAGAAAAGCGAAAAGCCGCAGCTCTCTCTGCGGCTTTTCACATGGTCATTGATGTGTAAAAACTACTTAAGGCAACTAACTGAGCTTGCCATGACAATGTTTATATTTTTTCCCCGACCCGCAAGGACAAGGGTCATTGCGACCAACTTTCTCGCCAACGCGCGCATAGGGAATCGCCGGACCTTTGTTGGCATCGCTCAATGCTTCATCGTAATCCGCGTGTTGGTAGCGAACGTTCGACACCGGCGGCTGTTGCTCCACAGGTTCACTCTCCTCCGGTTTGCGCACTTGAACCGTCAAAAGAATGCGCACTACTTCGTGCTTGATGCGGTCAAGCATCGCCGAGAATAGCTCAAACGCCTCACGCTTGTATTCCTGTTTCGGATTTTTCTGAGCATAGCCACGCAAGCCGATGCCCTGACGCAGATGGTCAAGCGCCGCCAGATGTTCACGCCAGAATTGATCAATCATTGTCAACATCAAGCTGCGTTCAAACTGTCGTATCACCGGCTCGCCCACTTCGTCGGTGTGTGCATGCCATTTTGCCCGTGCAATCGTTGTCAGATGATCTGCCAATGCTTCCGCATCACGATTATTATCTTCGCCCATCCACTGCGCAACCGGCTCCGCTATTTTGTACTCGGATTGCAGCGCCGCCTCCAACGCAGGCAAGTCCCATTGTTCCTCCACCGAATTCGGCGGCAAATAGCGATCCACCATCACCTGCATTTCATTGGCGATCATGCTATCGACAGTTTCCGAAATGTCTTCCGACTCCAGAAGTTCATTGCGCTGCGCGTAAATCACACGACGTTGATCGTTCGCCACGTCATCGTATTCGAGCAATTGTTTGCGAATATCAAAGTTGCGGACTTCGACGCGATGTTGCGCTTTTTCGATCGAACGGTTGATCATCGAGTGTTCAATCGGTTCGCCTTCCGGCATTTTCAGCCGTTGCATGATATTGCCCAAGCGCTCGCCGCCAAAAATACGCAGCAGCGGATCCTCCAGCGACAGATAAAAGCGAGAAGAACCCGGGTCGCCCTGACGTCCCGAACGTCCGCGTAATTGATTATCAATGCGACGCGATTCGTGTCGTTCGGTGCCAATAATATGCAAGCCGCCCGCCGCAACCACTTTTTCATGACGATCCTGCCATGCTGCGCGCTCCTTTTCCATCGCCCTCTCTTTTTCGCTTTCACTCAGACTTTCATCTTCGCGAATCTTCAAAAGAATCGGTTCGATCGCGCCGCCAAGCACAATATCGGTTCCACGACCCGCCATGTTGGTGGCAATGGTGATGACTTTTTCGCGCCCCGCTTGCGCGACGATTTCCGCTTCACGTTCATGATGTTTGGCGTTCAATACCTGATGCGGCAATTTTTCTTTGGTCAAAAAATGAGAAAGATGCTCGGAGCTTTCGATGGATGTCGTGCCCACCAACACCGGTTGACCGCGTTGATAACAATCACGAATATCGTCGAGGATTGCCTGCGTTTTTTCTTTGAAGGTGCGATAGACAAGATCGTTCATGTCCTTGCGAACCATCGGCAAATTGGGTGGGATCACCACCGTTTCCAGACCATAAATCTGCTGAAATTCGAACGCTTCCGTATCCGCTGTACCCGTCATTCCCGCCAGTTTCTGATACATGCGAAAATAATTCTGGAATGTGATCGACGCCAGCGTTTGGTTTTCACGTTGGATCGGCACACCTTCCTTGGCTTCGACTGCCTGATGCAAGCCTTCCGACCAACGCCGTCCCGGCATCAGGCGCCCCGTGAATTCATCAACAATAATAACTTCGCCGTTCTGCACCACATACTGTTGGTCACGATGATAAAGCGCGTGTGCACGCAAAGCGGCGTTCAGATGGTACACCAGTGAAATATGGTTGCTGTCGTACAAACTTCCACCCTCAGGAATCAAACCCGCTTCGACCAATAATTGCTCGGCGTGCTCGTGTCCTTCTTCGGAAAGCAAAACCTGACGCGCTTTTTCATCCACCCAATAATCGCCCGCACCTTTTTCTTCCTGCTGCGGAACAAGCTTGGGTGCAACCACGTCAAGCTGATAATACATATCGATGTTGTCATCGGCCTGCCCGGAAATAATCAGCGGCGTCCGCGCTTCGTCGATCAGAATCGAGTCCACTTCGTCCACGACTGCGAAGTTCAATGGGCGCTGCACGCGACTCTCTGCCGTCATCTCCATGTTGTCACGCAGAAAATCGAAACCGAATTCATTATTGGTTCCGTAGGTAATATCTGCAGCGTAAGCAGCTTGTTTATCGTCGTGTGTCATCTGTGACAGATTGACGCCCACTTCCAGCCCAAGGAAGCGATAGATTCTGCCCATCCACTCCGCATCACGCTTGGCCAAGTAGTCGTTTACCGTCACCACATGCACGCCTTTGCCGGACAGCGCGTTGAGATAAACCGGCAGCGTCGCCACCAATGTTTTACCTTCACCGGTTCTCATTTCGGCGATTTTACCTTGGTGCAAAACCATACCGCCGATCAACTGCACGTCAAAGTGCCGCATGTCGAGCACACGCTTGCCTGCCTCGCGGGCAACGGCAAACGCTTCAGGCAATAAATCATCAAGCGCTTCACCCTTCGCATAGCGCTGTTTGAATTCTTCGGTTTTCGCGCGCAGCTCTTCGTCGGACAATGCGGAAATTGTCGCTTCCAGCGCGTTGATTTGGTTTACGGCTTTCTGGTATTTTTTCAGTAAACGCTGGTTGCGGCTACCAAAAATACGGGTAAGAAAATTTTCGAACATCTGGTTCCAATACGCCTAAAAATAAAAGGAGTGAGACGGCTCACTCCTTTGTGTTTTTTCATGCCGCTCGTCTCAGCGGCGTTTGACGCTCAACTTGCTTTTTTGAGAAAGCGCGCCGGATTCTGCGCGACGCCATTCAAACGAACCTCAAAATGCAAATGCGCTCCTGTTGACCGCCCTGTTGACCCGACCGTTGCGATCGCCTGACCGCTAACTACCAAGTCGCCTTCGTTGACCAGAAGCTCGGAATTATGCGCATAACGCGTCGTCAATCCGTTGCCGTGGTCAATCTCGACGATTTTACCATACTGCGGATGTTTGCTTGCGCGAATCACTTTGCCGCTCGCCGCCGCAACCACCGGCGTCCCCTTCGGCGCAGGGAAGTCAACACCTTCATGAAATGCCTTCATCCCCGAAAATGGGTCGATACGATAACCAAAATCTGATGACCGCCATTTCACTTCAACCGGTTGCAGTGAAGGCAGGAAGCGACGACTGACGGAATCCTCGACCAAAAGACCATCAAAAATATGAAGATGATCGCTTTGCAGTGCAATTTTCTGCGAAAGGTTGTCAATCATTTCGCCCAGTTCTGCGGCATTGAACGGCTGCGCCATCACTTCCGCACCGCCTTGCGCCGCCTTGGGCATTTCTTCTTCACTCATCCCGACCGTCTTACTCAGTTGTTCGGACAACGCATCAAGACGCGCAGACTGTGCTTGCAGTTCGCCCAAACGCACTGCCATCGCGCTCAAGTGCCCCTGCAATTGTTCCTGTGCTCGGGCGGCTTCCTTGCGCTGATCGGCAAGCGCCAAATCCTGTAACCATGGCTGTTGGGTTGCTGACGCCCATTTCAGAAGAGCAAGGCTAGCGCCCAGCGATAAAGAAATGAATAAAATAGCAACAACACCGGCAATGATTGTTATCTGTTTCAAGCCGATGCGTGTCGTCCGCACCGTTCGCGACGTATCGCTGCTCACCAAAAGTATGTTCAAAGGAGTATCCTTAATACGGTTCCACTTCCGAACAGCAACATCTTATGGCTTCACCCGATACCATCAAACGCATCAGCGACGTACTCGAGCACGAAACACAACTCGCCGCGTGGCTGCGACGCCACCAATTGGAAACCATGCTGACCGGAAAAATTCGCTCATTGCTCCCAAAACTTGTCGCTACACAGACTCGCGTTGTTGATATGCGAGGTGGGCAACTCAAGCTTTCTGTTTCCTCTGGCGCGGTTGCTACCGCCGTAAAACAATACACGCCAGAGATCCTGCAATTCCTGTCTCAACAAGGCTACGAATTTAATGCAGTTTTCGTTTCTGTGCAACCCATTCAACACAAAAAAATCACTGAAAAATCGAGCGTGCCGCGAACGCCACCACCAGTATCCGCACTTCGTGACTTCGAAGCCACTCTTCCCGATGGAAAATTGAAAAATGCGTTGCAGCGTCTGATCAAAAACTGTTGAAGACCCTCTGCATCTTCCCTCTGCCAATGTATTATTACGACATTCGCTCTGCTACTCCATTACCAATATTCATATTAAAAGCTTATTTCATGTGATGCGCCTGTACAGGTGACGAAGCCGCGCTTTCCCTTCGGCAAACATCCAAAACCAATATTGGATATATATCAAACTGCCATTTTATTTGGCGCTTGTCGTAGCTCATTGACATGCTCTTGAAATACCCTGCGCTCGGCATCAATGTTCGCTGATTTTTAATGTCAATCATGACAGCATGGAAAATTCAGGCTTTTGTTACGCGAAAAATGACCTTTTGTTTATCAAAACACTAAGTTTTGATGTAAATCAACTTTGTTTGATGAAGACAAATTTTTTTCTGTCACTTTGTACCGTAAAATGACCACACTCATGCGTTTTTACGCATATATGAATATCACATATGAATACACTTTTGCACTCAATGAATGAACAACCCCGCCCCAAGGGGCGGGGTATCCTAAAGCAGCGTAAGTTGATAG
>DAISYG010000060.1:0-13809 GCA_036825435.1 Casimicrobiaceae bacterium
TGGTGCCGACAGTAGGATTTGAACCCACGACCAACGGTTTACAAAACCGCTGCTCTACCAACTGAGCTATGTCGGCGCGGGGTGCATTATAGCGCACCCGTTCCTTTTTTTTCGATACTTTCCTCGCCCATCATTACTGCGTCCGTATCCGGTTGCGTTCATGTTCCATCGTATTCGATGTTATACGAGCGGTTTATAATGCTCCATCGCTGGCAAACATGCGGCAAAACGCTGATAACTCATTGAACTGTTTATATTTTTATGCTTTCTGTGGTATTGATTCAACCTGAAATTCCGCCCAACACGGGCAATGTGATTCGCTTGGCGGCGAACACGGGCATCTCGCTGCATTTGGTGGAACCGCTGGGCTTTGCGCTTGAGGATCGCGCGTTGCGCCGCGCCGGGCTGGATTACCACGAGTATGCACGGGTGCAGACGCACGCGAACTGGCAGGCTTGTCGCGCCGCACTTTTGGATAACCAACGTGCAGATGGTGCAACATCGCGCTGGTGGACGATGACAACGCGCGGCGGAACTTCATTATTTGATGTCGCTTTTGGCGAAAACGATGTACTGATTTTCGGCTGTGAAACAGCGGGGCTGCCGCAGGAGGTGTTGAACGATTTCCCGCCCGAATCGCGGCTACGTATTCCGATGCGTCGCGATGTGCGCAGCTTGAACCTTTCCAACGCGGTTGCCATCACGGTTTATGAGGCGTGGCGACAGATTGGTTTTATCGGTCAAGACAATTAAGAGGCAACGATGACTATTTCGTATGAAGTGAATAAACCGATCAGCGCCGACCAATTCATCGCGCTATTGGAAGAAACCACACTGGGGGCGCGTCGCCCGCTTGCTGATCGCGCCCGCATTGAGAAAATGCTGCGCGAAGCCAATTTGATTGTGACAGCATGGGACAGTGAGCGTTTGGTTGGTGTGGCGCGCTGTCTGACGGATTACGCTTATTGCTGCTATCTTTCTGATCTCGCCGTCAGTGAAAAATATCAGAAGAAAGGTATCGGCAAACGACTGATCGCGCTCGTGCAAAAACAAATTCATCCGCAGGCAAAAATCATTTTGATCGCCGCGCCGCAAGCTTATGACTATTACGGCAAAATCGGCTTCGATCAACATCCTTCGGCATGGACGATCAAGGGTGATGCACTATTGCGATAACGCAGCACCTTTTACTGATTTTTGAAATCAGTGCGCGCTCACCCACTGTTTGTTTTCATCCATCGTGAAAACTGCTCGCGCCGTTTTGATTTCTTCCGCTGTTTTAATCGCTTCGGTAGCTTCGGGATAAGCCGCGGCAAATTCCGGCGTTTGTGCCCAAGGGGCAATATCTTCAATGTGATAGCCATATTGCACCAACGCAACTTTCTTTCCTGCGGGGTCGGTATTTTCCTGAACGTCATCAATCTGATTGAGCACCTTCTTGGCGTAGCAAAACGTTGCACGCAACCCTTGTGATGGGTTCAACACCAAAGGACGATAAAATGATTCACCCTGCCCTGTTAAATCGACCTGAACGTAATAGCGCATGACACTCTTGTCGCCGAAGATTGATTTTTCCTCGCGTTCGGTCGGCGAAAGCGTAATGAGCCCCTGTTTTTCCAACTCGGCAACACCCGGATTTTGTTCGGCAAATAATTCCATTGGCGGAGCAGAACTTTTATCGCCTTTGGTGACGGGTGGAACCTGAATTTCACCCGGTAGTTTCTGCAACTGATTGTGGATCACGAAACATTGTGGGAAGGTTTCAAGATAGGCGTTCAATGGCCCCGTCAACGTGGCTGCCGTTTTCTCGGTTTGTATCGCACCCGTTTGTGTCGGCGTATTTTTTTCTTGCGACGAATCAGAGCAACCCATTAGAGAGAAGGCGCTTGCGCCAATCAGAGTAAAAAACAAAGTTTGCGGTTTCATTTTCATCATCCATTTTGTTGAATATTGCATCAGTAAATTATGACATTCTTTGAATCTTCATTCAGCTTTTTTTACCCTACGGAACAGGAATCGGTGCACACATGATCACCGCGTCTTCGCCATAGCCTTCGGGAATCCAGCCTTCGGTAATGCGCAACTCATCGCGAATGGAAACTTCCGTCGTGTAGCGATGATTGGTTTCTGGCTGGTGAAAAAAGCGCCAAACCGGACGCGTATTTTTCGGACACTCGCCACTCGCGGTATTGGGCAGTGGAATATAAAAAACATTCCCGCTTTCAAAAATCCAGCTTTGCGTATAGCGCTCACCAACAGCGCGACACTCGTCAACCGATGCCGAATAAAAATGTGAATCACCCACTTCCGGCTTCATGTAATAGCGGCACACAGGCTGCGCGCCATCAAGCGAACGTTGATACGCCCAAAAGCGCAAACCGGTGCGCACCCACCCAGTATGCTCTCTCGTATCCAGCGAATGAATTTCCGATGGGTTTGCGGTCATGAAATAATGGTCATAATCGCGATGGTAATACTCCAACACCATCGCATAATTTTCGGGTAATGATACCTGCGGTGTCAGATATTCGCGAACATAGGGAATCATGTGATCGAGACGAATATAATAATCGGGTACATTGGATGTCGCGCAATTGGAATAACCAAACATGCGCGCACCGCGCACTTGGTATTCGTTTTTATCATTTTTCGTCAACAACGGCGCGCCACTTGAACCAAACTCATTCGCGCCACTGTCCAAAATCACTTCGATGTACGAAGACCCGATGGCGAGCGAATCATAAAACCGCCGCACTTTGCCATCATTGCGTTTCAGCAAATCGCCTTTGGGATGATGCAAGCTGATCACTGAGGCGTTAAGTGGCATCGCCTCTTCACTCCAGTCTGCGTAAACAACACCTTCCGGCGGCGTTTCGTTGAGCCGCAACAGCGCCCAATCATAATCTGCGCTTGACGCCAAAAGTTTGGCGCCGCCGGTTTGCAGTTGCTTACGCGATGCTGCATTTCCTGCACATTGTTCCGCGCGGAAAAACCAAACGATGTTCAGCGAGTCTGCAAGTGTTTGCGACGAAAGGCAATGCGACGCGGTAAACAGGTAAGGTATTTTTTCATCACCGGTATTCTCCAACAGTGTTCCGGTGCATGTTTCGGTAACACCGTCTTCGTGCGTGAAAAAGAGCTTGCCGATTGCGTCCGCCATTTTTTCCAGCGCGGGATCACTGTTGCAGGCAAGGTCAACCTGGCACTCGGCTGCGCGGCCAATACCATGTTCCAGAAGCTCATTTTCGTCTGACAAATGCGATATTTTGGGCAGAAGCAATGTGCCCTGAATGTCCTCTTCGACAGGTATTTCTATTTCAATCGTAGCGCGATCCGCCGCCACGAGCGGACTCCAAATGATACGGTCAGGAATAATATCGTTTGCAGAAATCTCCTGTTGCGCAACATGACGCTCATCGAGAAAGCGTAATACCGATTTTCCTATCGGTTGCGGCCATTGGACGGCTACGCGCAATGATGAAGCCTCTGTGGATGAGACCGTTATGTGTGCGACCTTATACTCACCGCGGGTTGCCCATTGCAATTGCGACAGTGGTACAGATTGCTGTTCCTGCGGAATATTGCGACCAATGCCAACGGATTGCGCCATTGGTTTGGCTGACGATGATTTGTGCAACGCCGCAACGTTATTGAATTCTTGTGCTTGCGGCGCAAGCAACGCGATGATGTATTCTTGAGCAGGTTGTACACGTTCCGATTGTGCGGCATTTGCAGCGTTAACGATCGCGATCAAGGCGAAAAAGAAAAGGTAATAGGGCTTCATGGCTCTGCAGAATGATTTTGTGAAAGAAGTGCAAGGCAATGGTCAAGACCGTTACGCCAGTCTGGCATCGCCAACGAAAATGTTTCCGCCAGCCGCTGCGTGTTTAACACCCCGAACGCGGGGCGTCGCGCTGGCGTCGGATAATCCTGTGTGGCAATCGGAATCAGTTTGGGTGGCTGTGGATGTGCGGCGAAAATCGCTTGCGCAAAACCAAACCAACTCGTTTGTCCCGTAGCCGAGAAATGATACAGACCGCTACGCTCTTTCAAAAAAGAAGGTTTATTCTGTACCAGCTTGATGGTATAAGCAGCCAGAGTATCGCTTGCATTGGGGACGCCGATCTGATCATCAACGATGCGTAGTTCATCGCGCTCATCAGCGAGGCGCAGCATCGTGCGCAGAAAATTCTTGCCATATGCACCATAGACCCAACTGGTGCGCAAGATCAACGCATGAGCGCCCGTTTGCATAATAGCGGTTTCACCGGCATATTTACTTTGTCCGTAAACATTGAGCGGATGCGGCTCATCGCTTTCGCAGTAAGGAGATGTTTTGGTGCCGTCAAAAACATAATCGGTCGAATAATGAATCAACAACGCATCGCAACGTTGTACTTCTTCGGCAAGTACACCTGGAGCAACACCGTTGATCTGCTGCGCGATTTCGATTTCTTCTTCGGCTTTGTCCACAGCGGTATAAGCGGCGGTGTTGATGATCAAATCCGGTTTCAGCTCGCGCACAGCGTGCACGATGGAATCATTATTCGACAAGTCAATTTCGTCGATCTCGGTTGCTGTGATGCGCGCATCGGGGAAGGCGCGCGGTAACTGCTGCGTCAGTGCCGTACCGATCTGCCCCTCACGTCCCAACACCAGAATATTGGCAAAGCTCATGCATACACCTCAGCGCGGCTCAACGGCACACCCAGCTTGTCTTTGTCACTCATGATCGGTTCGCCGTCGAGCCCCCAATCAAGCGCTAACGCTGGGTCGTTCCATAACAACGTGCGCTCGTGTTCGGCATACCAATAGTCCGTCGTTTTGTAAAGGAATTCGGCAACTTCCGAGCGCACGACGAAACCATGCGCAAACCCGGGCGGAATCCAAAACATGCGTTTGTTTTCTGCGGACAACACGACGCCAACCCATTGTCCAAACGTCGCCGCACTTTTGCGCAAATCGACGGCGACATCAAACACTTCGCCGACAACCGCACGCACGAGTTTTCCCTGTGGATGCTGAATTTGGTAATGCAGGCCGCGCAACACGTTGCGCGCCGAACGCGAATGGTTATCCTGCACAAAGTCAATATCGAAACCCACTTCGTTCCACGCGCGCTGATTCCAGCTTTCATAGAAAAAGCCACGCGCATCCGAGAAAACACGCGGTTCAATAATTTTAACTTCGGGAATATGGGTATCGATGACGTTCATGATCACAACGGCTCGCGCAACAAGCGCAATAAATATTTCCCGTAGTTATTATTCGCCATCGACTGTCCCATGTACTCCAAATCGGTTTCGTTGATCCACCCCTGTCGAAAAGCGATTTCTTCAGGGCACGCGACTTTCAATCCCTGACGGCATTCGATGGTTTCGATATACTGTGCCGCTTCCAGCAGTGATTCATGCGTACCGGTATCCAACCACACCATCCCACGCCCCATGATTTCGCATTGTAGTTCGCCCGCTTCGAGGTACACGCGATTGATATCGGTGATTTCCAGTTCACCACGCGGCGACGGCTTCAAGGTCGCGGCAATGTCGCATACTTTTTCATCGTAAAAATAAAGTCCGGTCACTGCGTAGCGCGATCTCGGCTTTTGCGGCTTTTCCTCAAGGCTGATGACTTTGCGATTGGCATCAAACTCGGCAACACCGTAACGTTCGGGATCGGAAACCGCATAAGCAAATACCGTAGCGCCTGTCGTTTGCTCGTTGGCGCTGCGAAGTTTCATCACCAAATCGTGACCGTGGAAAATATTGTCCCCCAACACCAGTGCCGACAAATCACCGTCGATAAAACCTTTACCGATAATGAAGGCCTGCGCCAAACCATCCGGTGAAGGCTGAACCGCATAACTGATGTTGATGCCCCATGCATTGCCATTTCCCAATAGCTGTTCAAAGCGTGGCGTATCTTCAGGCGTAGAGATCAACAAAATATCGCGAATCCCCGCCAGCATCAAAACCGATAGTGGATAATAAATCATCGGCTTGTCGTAAATCGGCAGAAGTTGCTTGGAAATCGCCTGCGTGATCGGGTAAAGCCGTGTACCCGAGCCGCCTGCGAGAATAATACCTTTTCGTGGTTTGTGCATGTTTCATTATCTCTGTGTATATTGCAGATCAACCCATTGTTGATAAGCCTTGCTATTGATGGCATCAAGCCAATCTTGATTATCAAGATACCACTGCACGGTACGGGTTAGACCCGTTGCAAATGTTTCCCGTGGTTGCCAGCCGAGCTGTGTGCGAATTTTTTCGGCGTTGATCGCATAACGTTGATCATGCCCGGGACGATCCTTGACAAACGTAATTTGCTCGACAAAATTCCTGCCAGGTCGGAATTCTTCGAGGACACGACACAACGTATGCACCACGTCGATATTGGTCATCTCGGCATTTCCGCCGATGTTATATACCTCGCCGGGAATACCTTTTGCTAACACGGCGCGAATCGCGGAGCAGTGATCCGAAACATAAAGCCAATCACGTACGTTTTTGCCGTCACCATAAACAGGTAGCGGCTTGCCCGCCAACGCGTTGATAATCATCAACGGTATCAGCTTTTCTGGGAACTGGCGCGGTCCGTAATTATTGGAGCAGTTGGTGGTCAACGTCGGCAAACCGTAAGTATGATGATAAGCGCGCACCAAATGATCGGAAGATGCCTTGGATGCTGAATACGGGCTATTGGGCGCGTACGCCGTCGTCTCCGAGAAAGCGGGATCATTTGCGTTTAATGAGCCATAAACTTCGTCGGTGGAAATATGCAAGAAACGAAATGTCTGTTGCGCATTTTCTGGCAACAATTGCCAATAGGCGCGCACGGATTCGAGCAAACGAAAAGTGCCAACGATATTGGTTTCGATAAAATCTGCCGGGCCATGAATGGAACGGTCAACATGCGACTCAGCGGCGAAGTGCACGATCGCGCGCGGCTGATGCTTTTTCAACAACGCATCAATAGTCGGAGAATCGCCAATATCAGCGCGCACAAAAACATGTCGCGCATCATCTTTCAGCGAAACCAGATTACCGACATTGCCCGCGTAGGTCAGCTTGTCGATATTGAGCACGTCTTCATTTTCGTGCTGCAACCATTCCAAAACAAAATTGGCGCCGATGAATCCTGCGCCGCCCGTCACCAGAATCATGAATGATCTCCTGTGCGAGAAAGATGAATATATTGATAGGCTTTCATGGTCATGATGGATTACGCTGACGCCAAGGCAAATACCATTCGACAAAACGACGCAAGCCATCCTCCAAGCGTGTATCCGGCGAAAATCTCGTCCGTTGTGCGAGGCGCGAGACATCGGCGTATGTCGCCTCAACATCGCCCGCCTGCATCGGCAAGTATTCGCGTTGCACTGGTTTTCCGATCAGCGCCTCCAAGGTATCGATAAACGTTTCCAACGCCACTGGCGTATGGTTGCCAATATTGTATATTGCATAGGGTGCACCGCTGATGGGATTATCCTGTGGCGGCAGTATGGCAACGCGTACCACTCCTTCGACAATATCGTCGATACAAGTAAAGTCACGTTGCATTTTCCCGTGGTTGAACACTTTGATCGGACGCTCGCTGACGATCGCGTCAGCGAACAACATCGGTGACATGTCGGGACGCCCCCAAGGGCCATACACGGTAAAAAAACGCAAGCCCGTCGTCGGCAAGCGAAATAAATGGCTATAGCTGTGCGCCATCAATTCATCGGATTTTTTGGTCGCGGCGTACAAACTGACCGGATGATCAACCGATTGATCTTCGGAAAAGGGCAAAGTGTGATTTGCACCGTAAACCGACGAAGACGACGCGTAAACCAAATGTTTGATTTTCTGATGGCGACAACCTTCGAGAAGATTGCCGAACGCGGTAATATTGTTGCGCAGGTATGCGGCGGGATTTTGCAGCGAATAACGAACCCCAGGCTGTGCCGCCAAATGAATCACATGGGTAAAACAATTATTACGAAAGAGTGCGCGCGTGGTTTCTTCATCCGCGAGATCGCGCCGGAACAGCGTGAAGTTTTTATACGATGCCAGTTGTGCGATGCGCGCCTCTTTCAAACGGACATCATAATACGGATCAAAATTATCGACGCCGGTGACCGCGACGCCATCGCGGCATAGGCGCTGCGCCACATGCATGCCGATGAAGCCGGCAACACCGGTCACCAGCACATGGTCGTCAGTAGAAAACGAAGGAACATTCATGTTTTTTTATCCGAAGCGCGCTGTTTACGATGCAGCGCATACAGTTTGGCATATTTCAAAAAACTTGCCCACGCGCCGATGGCAATATGCGCAAAACCCGCCGCGCCATCGAAAAAACCGCCCTTGATGATGTAGAAACGAAAAAAGCGCGCCAGCGGCGACATCACCATGCGCCACGCCGACGCACGCTTGCCCTGTGCAAAATCACGCTCGGCTTGCATCGTCGTATAACGATTCTGTTTCGCGACATACTCTTCAATCGACTCTGCCGATTCATGCAAAAGATCGCCTTTCAACCGTTCAGGCGTGCCATCAAAAATGATTTTTTCGTGTACCGCATCATCGCTCCACCGCGCGTGCCGCCGATCAAACAAACGCACCACCCAATCGGGGTAGCCCTCGCCGTGCCGCAACCAACGTCCGAAGAAGCGATTGCAACGACACAACGCATAAGCACCTGCTACTGGCTGCGCACCGTTCTGCCACAGCGACGCGATCGCCTGCGCCAACTCGGGCGTCAAACGCTCGTCAGCATCCAGACTCAACACCCAATCATTGCGCGCAGCAGCGATCGCACGATTTTTCTGTGCGCCAAACCCAAGCCACTCTTGTTGAATCACTTGCGCGCCAAACGCAGCGGCAATTGCGCGCGTGCTGTCCGTACTACCGGAATCGACAACGACAATCTCATCGGCAAACGGCACCGACGCCAGACACGCTTCCAGCGTCGCTTCGGCGTTGAGCGTGATCAGCACCAATGACAGCGGTAACTTCGGTGCAGCTTCGGGTGTCGGTTTCATGGCGTTCAAAAAGTTAATGCCGCATATTGTACGTCAGCGCATGCGAATCCATTACAATGACGACGATTTTGGTTCATTTTTGCGTTATGCCTCTTCGCATCCTGATCATCCGCACCTCGTCGCTGGGCGACGTCGTTTATGCCACTGCCGTGTTGGCGGACATTCGTCGTGCGCATCCCGACGCGGAGATCGACTGGGTTGCTGAAGAAGCGTTTGCCGATATCCCGCACATGGCGGGCGCGCGACGCGTAATCCCGTTTGCGTTGCGGCGCTGGCGCAAAGTTTGGTGGCGTGCGAGCGCTTGGCGTGAGCTGGCGGCATTCCGGCGTACGCTTCGTGAGGAAACCTACGATCTGGTAATCGACCTGAATGAGCAAGTCAAAAGTGCGATGGTCGGATATTGGGCGCGTACCAAAACGCGGCACGGATTTGACCGCGCGTCGATTCGTGAACCGCTCGCCACGCTCTTTTATCAGCAAACGCATCGCGTACCGCGCACGTTGCATTTCATGGCACGTTGCCGCATGCTGACCGCCGCTGCGTTGCAATACGATCTCATCGCCGCACCGCGCTGGCAATGGAATATCGACACGTCGCCGTCGTTACCATCATCGCCTTACACCATGCTGCTCACGGCGACGTCGCGCAACGACAAGCTGTGGCCAGAAGACCACTGGCGCGCAATCATCGCCGCCTGTGCCGATCGCGGTCTCACCGTGCTGTTACCGTGGGGCAATGCGGAAGAACAAGCGCGCTGTCAACGGTTGGCGCAAGGTTTCGAACATACGCAGGTGCTACCGCGTTTGTCGCTCGCAGCGCTGGGCGGATTGCTGCAACACGCGCGTTGGGTGATCGGTATCGACACCGGCCTGACTCATTTTTCGGCAGCGTTGGACACGCCGACGGTTGCCGTGTTCACCGCGACGTCGCCGCGTCAGTTAGGCGTACACGTTCAAGGCGCGCACGCGCAGGATATCGGCGACAAAGGCGTCGTTCCACTGCCGCAACAAGTGCTTGCCTGCGTTGATACGCTGTCACGCGGAGAAAGTCGCACATGATCTGGCGTGGGCTTTATACGCTACTCGGCTGGCTGCTGATGCCGCTACTCGTTTTGCGTTTGTATTGGCGCGGGCGCAAAAGTCCCGGCTATCGCGCACATATCGGCGAACGCTTCGGATGTTATTGCACCCCGCCGCTGCATGGCTCGATCTGGATTCATGCTGTTTCCGTCGGCGAAACGCGCGCCGCCGCACCATTGATCGCACAACTCGAAAAGCGTTATCCAGACAAACCGATCCTGCTCACGCACATGACCGCCACCGGTCGCGCCACCGGCGCAGCGCTGTATGGCAACCGCGTGATTCAAGCGTGGCTGCCTTACGATTACCGTTTCACCGTGCGTCGTTTTTTGAAACATTTTTCGCCCGACATCGCATTGCTGATGGAAACGGAAGTCTGGCCGAATGTGATCGACGAATGTCGCCGTGCCGCCATTCCCTGCTTCTTGATCAACGCGCGCATGTCCGAACGATCAGCGCGTGGTTACCAGCGCTTCGCTTCGTTCTCTCGCCCGATGTTTGCCGCGCTCAGCGGTGTTGCAGCGCAAACGGAAAACGATGCCACACGCTTCGCTGCGCTGGGCGCAGAATACATCATCGTCACCGGCAATCTCAAGTTCGATATTCATGCGTTGGAAACAATGTGCGCGTTGGGCAAAGAATTTCGCCAACGTTTTGGCGGCGAAAACCGACCTCTCTGGGTCGCCGCCTCGACGCGCGAGGGTGAAGAAACATTGATTCTCGACGCGCTTTCACGCCGCGCCGATGCGTTGCCGAAGAATCTGTGCACCATCATCGTGCCTCGTCACCCTGAACGTTTTGAAACTGTGGCGGCACTCTTGGATGAGCGCCATTCACCTTATGTTCGTCGCAGTGAAAACTGCGTTGTTTCTCCTGACGTTTCATTTGTGCTCGGCGACTCGATGGGCGAGCTTTTTGCCTATTACGCCGCCGCTGATCTCGCCTTCGTCGGCGGCAGTCTATTGCCATTCGGTGGGCAAAATCTTCTCGAATCGATCAGCGTCGGTGTGCCAACGCTGATTGGAACACATACCTTCAATTTTCAGTACATCAGCGACGCCGCGTGTCAGAGTGGCGCGGCTCGACGTGTACATGATGCAGATGAACTGGTTGCTGACGTGGCAAATTTGTTCGATCATCCGCAGCAACGGCAAAAAATGCGAGAGGCCGGTTATCAATTTTTGGCACAGCATCGCGGTGCAACCGATAAGCTAATGCAATGGCTTGATCAACAATGTCCCAACGCGCATCAACCATGACCGCATCTGCCCCTTCAAGACGCGCTGCTCTGTTTCGCTATCGTATCCCCTTTGTGGGTGCGCATATTGTGCGCAGTAGCGCATTTGAAACACGCGAAGGATTGATTTTACGTTTAAGTGAGCATCACCGCGAAGGATGGGGCGAAGCCGCACCGCTTCCCGGCTTCAGCCACGAAACACTGGCGCAAGCCAAAACTGAACTACAACACGCGGCACAATGTTGGTTGAACAACGCTACACCACCGGAAACGCTCTGTCCGTCTGCCGCTTTCGCTTTCAGTTGCGCATGTGCCGAACTGGATGAGTCCTTGCCCGCTGCAATGATGACGGAAGGCGCATTGCTATGTGACGATGATCTCGAAATTGCAATCCGCCGCTTGCGTGCCACGCCTGAAATCATGTTGGCAAAATTGAAGCTTGGTCGCCATACGCCCGCGGAAGATGCTGCGCGTACCCGTCGTTTGCTGGAAGCTTTCCCTGCGTTGCGTCTACGACTGGACGCCAACCGCGCTTACACGCTTGATGATGCGCACCGCTTTGCCGAAGTCCTTCCACAGGCTCTGCGCGAGCGCATCGTTTTCATTGAAGAGCCGTGCGCCACACGGGAAGCATCGCGTGCATTTGCGCGCTCGACCCATATTGTCATTGCCTGGGACGAAAGCACGCGCGAACCTGATTTTGTCGTGCAACGCGAAGAAGGCGTTGCCGCAATTATCGTCAAACCAACGCTCATCGGCGATCTCGCTCGCTGTCGAGCATTATGTCAAGCCGCGCATCATCACCAACTGGATGCTGTCATCAGTTCCAGCGTTGAATCAACGTTGGGGCTGACGCAACTGGCACGCATCGCGGCTTGGCTGACACCAGGCACCGTTCCGGGATTGGATACCGCTGATGCCCTTGCTCAACAAGTACTGCGCTCGTGGCCGGGAAATTCAAAACCAACATTAATGATGAATGATCTGGAAGCAGTATGGCGCGCATAGCTGATTATCCGTGGCAATATTGGGCGGAACATAAACCAAACCATACCGCGCTTTGGCATGAAGATGAAGCGATCAGTTGGCGGCAGTTATCGGATCGTGTTCAACATATTGCTGCTGCGTTGCAACAACAAGGCGTTCATGAAGGAAGTGGTGTCGCATTGCGCGACAAAAACAGTTTTGAACTGCTTCTGTTGTATCTCGCCATTTTATCGTGCGGTGCGCGTGTGCTGCCACTCAACCCTAAACTTCCAAAAACACAGGTTGATGTGCTGCTGGATTATCTCAACATTGATTTTATTCACGACTCTGAACAATGTGACTGGTCGGCGCAAACACTTCGTTTACCGAATGATCAAAACCAAATCAATATCGCACCGGTTCCATACGACGATACACGTTCGGCGACGATGACGCTCACGTCAGCGTCAACCGGCATGTCCAAAGCAGCGGTGCACCACATTGCTGCGCATCTTGACAGCGCCGCAGGCGTCCTCGCTGCAATGAACTATCAGAGCGAAGATTGTTGGTTATTATCGTTGCCACTATTTCACGTTTCGGGACAAGGCATTGTCTGGCGTTGGTTATCCGCAGGTGCACAAATCGCGGTGCGCGCGCCGCGCCCGCTGCATCATGCTTTGCGCTGTTGTACACATGCGTCATTGGTGCCAACGCAATTATTCCGCTTGTTGGAACAACCGCTTGAAAAGTTATTATTGAAAGAAGTCCTGCTCGGCGGCGCGACGATTCCCGTTGACTTGGTTCGTCGCGCCGAACAAGCTGGCATCATCTGCTGGTGCGGCTATGGCTTGACGGAAATGGCATCGACTGTGTGCGCCAAACGCGCCGATGCTCGCCCTGGCGTTGGCATTGCGCTACCCGGACGAGAAGTCAGAATCGTCGACCAAGAAATCCATCTGCGTGGTGCTGGTCTGGCGATGGGTTACTGGCGCAACAGCGGCATTGAGCCATGTGTCGATGCGGAAGGCTGGCTACACACACGCGACTGCGGAGCTTGGGTTGATGGCGAACTGCGTGTTCTTGGCCGTCTCGATAACCTCTTTTTCAGCGGTGGCGAGAATATTCAACCGGAAGATATTGAGCGTATCCTGCAACAACACCCAGGCATTCGACAAGCGATCGTCGTACCTATTGACGATACCGAGTTTGGACAACGCCCCGTTGCCGTATTGGATAAAGATGAAGCGCTTTCGTTTGATGAAGTTCACGACTGGCTGCACGATAAACTGGCACGCTTTCAACATCCGGTTGCTTATTATGAACTACCCGAATCATTGAATAACGGCGCAATCAAAATTCCCCGACGCGCGATTCAGGATTGGGTCAAGAGCAAGGAATAAAAAAGCGCTCTAACGAGCGCTTTTTTTCAGACAATTTAGAGGAACGCTGATTAGAGCGTTTTTGATTTAATACTTTACACTCCTGTGGTAGTCTATCCGTAT
>DAISYG010000061.1:0-13523 GCA_036825435.1 Casimicrobiaceae bacterium
GGATGGATATAGGGTGGATTAGCGAAGCGTTATCCACCATCAGCCTTTGCAGAATGCAGTAATAGGCAAAGTACGAAGCTGTTGGTGTCTTTTAACTTCCCTGGATTGCCACGTCGCTTCGCTCCTCGCAATGACATCCATTTCTTGGATGTTTTGACATAAAGCAAAGGCTGGTACATGAGCAGCAGCCAACAAAAAACGCACCGCTTTCACGATGCGTTTTTCACGGTGGATAATGCTTCGTTAATCCGCCCTATGGTTTTGTGTGAGCGAAGTACGGAGTTTTTCTGATTTCTGAACGTTCTCTCCCACAAGCGGACAATGGGTATTGTTTTCATCGCGCTATGCGCGATCAATCTTTTCTGATTCCTGTCATCTGATTACTGACCTCTGACACGCGCTTCCTCCCGTCGCAGCATTTCTCCCGCCAACGCCAGATACGCCTGCGCGCCTTTGGATGTTCGTTCCAGTTTCAGCACCGGAACACCGTGCGACGGCGCTTCTGCCAGCCGGACGTTGCGCGGGATGATGGTGCGGTAAACCTTGTCGCCGAAGTGCTGCACGAGCTCGGCGACGACGTTTTGCGCCAGTGTGTTGCGCTGATCGTACATGGTACGCAGAATGCCTTCTATTTCAAGCTGTGGGTTTAAGTGAGCGCGCACTTTTTTCAGGGTTTGCACGAGGTCGGAAAGCCCTTCGAGTGCGTAATACTCGCACTGCATCGGGATCAATACGGATTCCGCTGCGCACAAGCCGTTGAGTGTGAGCAGCGATAGCGATGGCGGGCAGTCAAGCAGAATGTAGTCATATTCGTGCGCGACTTCCGAAATCGCTGAGCGCATTTGCATCAGCGCTTCCGCCAGCGCATCTTTCAGGCGCGTTTCCCGATCGGGCAATTCCACCAGCTCAACTTCCGCGCCGGCGAGCTCGCGATTGGCGGGCACGATGTCGAAGCCCCCGGTTGGTGAAGCTTGCCGCGCTTCGATAATGCTTTTTTCGCCGAGCAGCACTTCGTAAACGGTGACGCCGCTGTGTCGTTTGTCCAGCCCCGCGCCGGTTGTCGCGTTGCCTTGCGGATCGAGGTCGATGAGAAGCACGCGCTGCTTCATCGCGTGAAAACTCGCCGCCAGATTGACAGCGGTTGTCGTTTTGCCAACGCCGCCTTTCTGGTTGGCAATGGCAATAATGCGCGGGCTTTCTCTATTCAACTGTTTTCTCCAGTAAAACCAAATGACGCTCCGCATCAAGACCGGGAACGGTCAACGGCTGAACACGCACAACGTGAACGCTCGCGGGTAATTGCGCGATTTCCTGTTCGGGGTATTGCCCCTTCATCGCCACCCAAACCCCGTTTTTTTCGACCAGCGCCTCCGTTTTTTCCACCAGCACATGCATCTCGGCAAACGCGCGCGCGGTCACCAGATGATAACGCATCGACGGTTTGTATTCTTCAACGCGCCCACTCTCTGCTTGCGCATTTTCAAGATTGAGTTCGATGATCGCTTGCTGCACAAACGCCATCTTTTTGGCGACGGCATCGATCATCGTGATGTGCCAATGCGGGTGCGCGATCGCCAGCATCATACCGGGAAAACCGCCGCCCGAACCGACATCAAGAATGCGCGTCGCCTGGATTTCCCGGCGCGCCAATTCTTGCTCCAGCGTGTCGATGATGGCGAGACTGTCGAGAAAATGGTGCGTCAGGATTGCTTCTGGCGCGTGGATCGCGGTCAGGTTGTACACGCGGTTCCATTTTTGCAGAAGAAGGAAAAATTGACGAAAGCGCTCTAGCGCTTGATTGTCGAAAGTAAGCGATAACTTCTCTATTCCGGCACGCAGTTCACGTACAAAAAGTTCACTCATGGTTTGTTCTTTTTGAGATGCACCAGCAGCAGTGAAATGGCGGCTGGCGTCATGCCGGAGATCCGCGACGCCTGCCCGATGGTTTCGGGTTTGTAGCGGTTCAGCTTCTGACACACTTCGTTCGATAGACCGCGCACGTTGCCATAATCAAGGTCTTTCGGCAGCGGGGCTTGTTCCTGCTGTGCGCTGCGTTCGATTTCTTCCTGTTGCCGCGCGATGTAGCCTTCGTATTTGATGTTGGTTTCAACCTGCTCGGCAACTTCCTGATCGTCAACACCCTGCCCCGCGCCCGGCAATTGCATCAACGTTTCGTAATGAACCGCGGGTCGGCGCAACAAATCAGCGAAGTTGTATTCGCGCTCGGGAAGCTTCTCTAGAATCGTTTTTACTTGTTCCTGATGGTGCTCGACGATTTTCGGACTGAGCCACATTGATTTCAACCGCTCGGTTTCGCGGTCGATGCCGTCTTTTTTGCGCGAAAATGCGTCCCAACGCCGGTCATCGACAACGCCCAGCTTTCGTCCGATTTCGGTCAGACGCATGTCGGCGTTGTCTTCCCTGAGTTGCAACCGGTACTCTGCGCGAGAAGTGAACATTCGATAGGGCTCGTTGACGCCCTGCGTGATCAAATCGTCAATCATTACACCCAGATAGGCTTCGTTGCGCTGCGGCGCCCACGATTCCAAACCCTGTACCCAGCGACCGGCATTGATTCCGGCGAGCAGCCCTTGCGCTGCGGCTTCTTCATAGCCGGTGGTGCCGTTGATTTGTCCGGCGAGAAAAAGACCATCAATGATTTTGCTTTCCAGCGAGCTTTTGAGCGAACGCGGATCGACGTAATCGTATTCAATCGCGTAGCCCGGTCTCAGAATGTGCGCGGTTTCGCAACCGTCCATCGAACGCACCAACGCCAATTGAACGTCAAACGGCAACGAGGTTGAGATACCGTTCGGATAGATTTCGTGTGTTTCCAGCCCTTCCGGCTCAAGAAAAATCTGATGCGATGAGCGCTGTGCAAAACGCACAACTTTGTCTTCAATCGACGGACAATAACGTGGCCCGATACTGCTGATCACACCCGAGTAAAGCGGTGAGCGATCCAGCCCTTGGCGGATGATTTCGTGTGTTTTTTCGTTGGTGTGCGTGATCCAGCACGAAACCTGCTGCGGATGCGCAATATCGCGCCCCATGAACGAAAAATGCGGCGTCGGATTGTCGCCGGGTTGTTCGCTTAATCGCGAATAATCGATGGTGCGCGCATCCAGTCGCGGCGGCGTTCCGGTTTTCAATCTTCCCGTGGGTAAACCGATTTCTGTCAACTGCTCGCCAAGCCGCCGCGCTGTGGGGTCGCCCGCTCTTCCAGCAGGATAATGCGACAACCCAACGTGCACCAAACCATTTAAAAAGGTTCCTGTCGTCAACACGACTGCTTTAGCATGAAATTCGACGCCGATCTGCGTGCGTACGCCGGTAACGTGGTTGTCTTTCAACAAAAGCTCTTCAACCGCGTGCGCAAAAACCACAAGATTTTCCTGATTCTCGATTTTTTTCCGAATCGCGCAGCGGTACAGCACGCGATCCATTTGCGCGCGGGTTGCACGAACTGCCGGACCTTTGCTGCCGTTGAGAATGCGAAACTGAATTCCCGCTTCGTCGGTTGCTAAAGCCATCGCCCCGCCCAGTGCATCAACTTCTTTGACCAAATGACCTTTTCCAATTCCGCCGATGGAAGGGTTGCACGACATCTGCCCGAGCGTTTCCAGATTGTGTGTTAAAAGCAGTGTTTTCAAACCCATTCGTGCCGTTGCCAGCGCTGCCTCTGTTCCTGCGTGTCCGCCGCCAATCACCAGAATGTCGAATAACTCGGGATAAATCATCGTTTGGTTTCTATCTCTCACTGTTTCACGTGAAACAATGTTTGTTTGTGTGTGCTTACTTCTATTTCTTTGTTTGTTTTTACTGAAAAACGGCTTATTTTACCGGGTTTAACGTTACCAACAAAGTGGCTGATTTTATCCGGTTGAAGAACATTACTGTATAATCTGTTGGTTATTCCCGCGATGCGGTTTTCGGAAAAAAGATAAAGAAATTTTCCCATGATCGACGGCTTCTTATCCACAAGGAAAAAAACGATTATCTTGTTGTTTTATATCTTTTTTTCTTTTTTTCCTCAGAAAAACCGTCCTTTATTAATTATTACTAATTTAATATAAAATTCATGAAACTAGATAAGATAACACGAGAAGAGCTCTTGAAACCTTTGTCTTCAGTTTCAGGAATAGTCGAAAGAAAGCATACGCTCCCCATCCTTTCCAATGTTCTTCTTGAACAAAAGAACAATCAGCTTTGGATGACCGCGATGGATATGGAACTGCAAATTTCCGCTTATTGCGATGTTCCATCATCCGAAAATCAGTCAATCACCGTTTCGGCGCGGAAATTTCAGGATTTACTCAAAGCGCTTCCTGACGAATCGCTGGTTTCCCTGAATACACAAGGCAGTAAAATGAACGTTCAAGCCGGACGTTCCCGTTTTCATTTGCAAACGTTGCCTGCAGCGGATTATCCGCGTCTTTCCGTTACTGAAGAACAGAGTATCAAGATTACGCTACCGCAGAAAACATTGCGCGCTTTTTTGCGGCAGGTTGAATTTTCGATGGCGCAGCAGGATATTCGTTATTACCTGAACGGAATGCTGTGGGTGATTGAAGGCAAAACACTGCAGCTGGTGGCGACGGATGGTCATCGTCTGGCATGGGCAGAGTTGCCGATCCAGGAATCGTTCCCGCGCAAGGAAGTGATTTTGCCGAGAAAAGCGGTGATGGAATTGAGCAAGCTGTTGACGGATGATGAAGAAACGGTGGCGTTGGAAATTTTTGATCATCAAGTCCGTTTTACGCTGGGCACCATTGAAATGATTTCCAAAGTGGTCGATGGAAAATTTCCCGATTACACGAGAGTCATTCCGACCAACTACACCAAGCATATTGAAATTGATCGACTGACTTTTCTGGCGGCACTGCAACGTGCGGCGATTTTATCCAATGAAAAAGTGCGCGGCGTTCATTTGTCGTTGACTAAAAATCAACTCAACATCATCTGCAACAACAATGAGCAGGAAGAAGCGGAAGAACAGCTTGAGATTGATTATCAGGATGAAGAAATCAATATTGGTTTCAACATCACGTATTTGTTGGATGTTTTGCAGAGACTGAATACGGAGAAAATCGTTTTTTCTCTCGGTTCGTCAAACGACAGCGCTCTGTTGACCATCCCGAACCAAAGCGATTATAAATATGTTGTGATGCCGATGAGAATCTGATTTGAGCGGCGCAACACACGGAAAACACGTTATCAACAAAAGAACCAACGCCTGTTGGTTTCTTTTGTTTGTATTTTGAAAGAAGTATCCTCATGAATGTTCCAGCAAAGCAACCTAAAAATTATGATGCCGCCAGTATCCGCGTTCTGAAAGGACTCGAAGCGGTACGCAAGCGACCCGGGATGTACATCGGCGACACGTCGGACGGCACCGGTTTGCATCACATGATTCTTGAGGTGTTGGATAACTCAATCGACGAAGCGCTGGCGGGTTACTGCGACGATATCAAGGTCATCATTCACAGCGATAATTCGGTTTCGGTGATTGATAACGGGCGCGGTATTCCGACAGGCATCAAGGAAGACGACGAAGAAAAAAGATCCGCGGCGGAAATCGTGATGACCGAATTGCACGCGGGTGGAAAATTCGATCATAACAGTTATAAAATTTCCGGCGGTTTGCACGGCGTCGGTGTTTCGGTGGTCAATGCGTTGTCGGACTGGTTGAAACTGCGTATCTGGCAAAATGGAAAAATTCATCAAATGGAATTTCGAAACGGCGTTGCAGTCGCGCCGTTGAAAGTTGTTGGTGAAACCGATCGACGCGGAACCGAAGTCCATTTCATGGCGTCCAAGGAAACCTTTGGTGATATTGAATACCATTACGATGTGTTGGCACGTCGTCTGCGCGAACTTTCATTTTTGAATAATGGCGTCAAGATTGTTTTGGTCGATGAGCGTGACGGAAAAAGTGAAAACTTTTCGCTTTCCGGTGGGATCAAGGGCTTTGTCGAATACTTGAACAAAAGCAAAACGACGTTGCATCCCCATGTTTTTTACGCGATCGGAGAAAAAGAAGGTATTACCGTTGAAGTATCGATGCAATGGAACGATTCTTATTCGGAAAATGTTCTGTGTTTTACCAATAATATTTCCCAGCGCGACGGCGGGACGCATTTAACGGGTCTGCGTCAGGCGATGACGCGAACGCTGAATAATTATATTGATAAAGAAGAGTTGGCAAAAAAAGCGAAAGTCGAAACGACCGGCGACGATATGCGCGAAGGTTTGACCTGCGTGCTTTCAATCAAGGTTCCAGATCCGAAATTTTCTTCGCAGACCAAAGACAAGCTGGTGTCGTCCGAAGTGCAGCCGGTTGTGCAGGAAATCGTGTCGGCCAAGCTGGCGGAGTTTCTTCTGGAATATCCGACGGACGCCAAATCCATTTGCGGAAAAATCATCGAAGCGGCGCGTGCGCGCGAAGCGGCACGCAAGGCTCGCGAACTGACGCGACGCAAAGGCGTACTCGACAACATGGGTTTACCGGGAAAACTCGCGGATTGTCAGGAACGCGATCCGGCATTGTGTGAACTGTATCTGGTTGAGGGTGATTCTGCAGGCGGATCGGCAAAGCAAGGACGAGACCGAAAATTTCAGGCGATTTTGCCGCTGCGCGGAAAGATATTAAATGTCGAGCGGGCACGTTTCGACAAAATCATCAGCACGCAGGAAATCGTGACGTTGATCACGGCGATGGGGACAGGGTTTGGCAAGGACGAATACAACCCCGACAAGCTACGCTACCATCGCATCATCATCATGACCGACGCCGACGTCGATGGCGCTCATATCCGAACACTATTATTGACTTTTTTCTACCGGCAAATGCCGGAGCTCGTCGAGCGCGGACATATTTATATCGCGCAGCCGCCATTGTTCAAACTGAAGCAGGGGCGCGAAGAAATATATCTGAAAGATGAGCAGGAATTGAAGCAACATCTGTTGAAAGTTGCGCTGAAAAACGCCGCATTTATTCCCGGAGCCGATCAACAACCGTTGGAAGAAAATGCTTTTGTACAACTGGCGAAAGATTTTCTGGCGGCCGAAAATATTATCGAAAAATCAGCGCGGTTGGTTGATACGGAAGTCTTGCACAAGATTCTGGAAGGCTTGGACGTTGGCAATTTGCGCACGGAAAGCGAAGCGCTGGCGTGTGCCGAAATATTATACGGAGCACTCAAGGAAGAGCCGCTGGTTTTCCGTGTCGAAAAAGACGATGGATCAACAGAAAACACATGGAAGGTTGTGATCGAGCGGTCGCACCATGGAACCATTCATATTACGTCGCTCACTCAGGAATATCTCGAACGCAGCGAAACGCAAAAACTGTTCGAAGTTTCGCAAACGCTTAGAACGCTTGTTCGCGAAGGCGCTTACATCAAACGCGGCGAGAAATACAAAACGGTGAAAACGTTTGGTGAGGCGATGACGTGGTTGCTCGACGAAGCGCGCTCATCGTCCAGTATTCAGCGCTACAAAGGCTTGGGCGAAATGAACCCCGAACAACTTTGGGAAACGACGATGGATCCGAACGTTCGGAGATTGTTGCGTGTTCAGATTGAAGACGCGGTGAGCGCCGATGCGGTCTTTTCGACGTTGATGGGCGAACAGGTCGAGCCACGTCGCGCGTTTATTGAGGTCAATGCATTGGGTGTGCGGAATCTTGATGTATAGTTTTCAGGGATCAGAAAAGCTTTCTTGGCGACGATGAGTTGTTCTTGTAGAGAGTATTATTTTTATTAATACCGTTTGGATTGCCACGTTGCTTCGCTCTCGCAATGACATCCGTTTTTTTAGATGCTTTGTTTGGAATGAAAACTACCTTTTGCACTTGTGCGAAGTATTGCTGTTTTTACTGATACCAGATCTCTGTCATCTGATTCCTGAACTACGTCATCCGCGCTTGCCGACGATTAAAATTGATATCCAATTGTTTGAGCTTGCGGTAAAGATGCGTTCTTTCCAAGCCGGCGCGTTCGGCGATCCGGCTCATGTTGTTTCGTTCGACGAACAGGAGGCGTTCGAAGTAATAGCGTTCGAACGCGTCGCGCGCTTCGCGTAGCGGTAATTCAAGAAAATGCGCAGTGACATCCACTTGTGCATCTTTGCTGTGCTGTATCAACGTTTCGCCGATGACCGCCCGTACCAACGATTCATTGATATCGTTTTTGAAAAGCGCCAGACTTTCCAGAGTATTATAAAGTTGCTCAATGTTTCCGGGCCAATAAGAATGGGTGAGACATGACAGCGCTTCCGGCGTTAACGAAGCCAGCAGGAAGCCGTCTTCAGCATAATGATCGGTAATTTCTTTCCATTTTTTCTCGATCAATACCGGAATATCTTCTCGGTGTTCGCGTAACGCCGGCAGCATCAAAATACCCGAAGAAAGTTCGGTCAAAAGCTTGGCGTCAAAGAGATCTTCGGCGGCAAGATTGCCCAGCGGCTCGCTGCTGGTACAAATCAACGTGATATCGAATTTGGCAAATCGCGGCAGAAGGAAAAGTAGACTCTTTTGTTCAACGCGGGAGAGTTGCCCGATCTCGGAAAAATAGAGAACACCATCGCGCGCTTCTTCCAGAAGGGAAAGTGGCTGACTGCCGCTTAACCGTGATGCAGGCACATCAAGCCACGGTGCGCTCGGGCGCTGCAATGCGCGAGCGACAATGCTGTGTCCGGCGCCGGGTTCACCGAGGACCAGAATCGGGTTGCGCATGCGCATCAGCCGCGACAGACCATGCTCCAATGCGTGAACGCTACCGCTTTGTCCGAGTTGCGCCAAAGAAACGGTGAAGTCGGTATTGTTGGTGATACTGCTGAGCGCGCGCCGAACGGTGAAGAGCAGTTTTTCCAGCCCGATCGGTTTTTCCAGAAAATCAAATGCACCGATCTTGGTCGCGCCGACGGCGGTTTCGATGGTGGCGTGACCGGACATCATCACCACCGGCATGGTCAACAAACCGTTGTTCGACCATTCGCGTAGCAAGGTGACGCCGTCGGTATCCGGCATCCAAATATCGAGTAACACCAGCGACGGTGTTTTTTGGAGACGATAGTTTCGCGCTTCACGCGCATTCTCCGCCAAGATCACGCGATATCCTTCATCCGCGAGGATTTCGGAAAGCAATTCGCGGATACCCGCTTCGTCATCGACGATCAAAATTTCATGAATATGTGCAGAAGGCATAGTTAATATTGTACTCCAGCAAACGATTAAGGGTGAATCCCTTTGGCAAGCGGCAGCATCAACGTGATCATGCTGCCGTGTGGTGCGCGGTTACCAATGACGACGCGACCATTATGTTCTTCAATAATTTTCTTCACGATCGCCAGACCCAACCCCGTTCCTTTGGCTTTCGTCGTGACATAAGGTTCGAACGCACGCTGCAGGATTTCATCGGAGAAACCGTGGCCGTTGTCGGCAAAAACAATGGTCGCTTCATGCGCGGAAACCGTCAGCGAAATATCGTATAACGGTTGCGGATTGTCAACCAGCGCATCAATGGCATTTTGCATCAGATTATGAAAAATCTGCCGCAAGCGAATCGCTTCCCCGTGAATAATGACCGGCGTTTCAGGCAGCGTCAGATGCACTTGACCACGTAAGTGTCCGTAAAGATCGAGCACTTCCTTGAGCAAATCCACCAGATTGATATCGGTGCGCAACCCTTCGCGCGATTGCTTGGCGTAGATGGCGAAATCATCGACCATGTGTTTCATCGCGTTGACTTGTGCGACGATGGTTTGCGTGCCGCGCTCCAGAAAAACGCGTTCGCGCTCGGGTAGCTTATCGGCAAGTTTCAACGCCAGACGTTCCGCCGACAATTGAATCGGCGTCAGCGGATTTTTGATTTCATGCGCGAGACGTCGCGCGACTTCACTCCATGCCGCATCACGTTGTGCTTGCACGACAACGGTGACGTCATCAAACACAATCACATGACTGACCGGCGGTCCCGCCAAACGAGAACCTCGAATCAGAAAAGAGCGCAACGTTTGATGAATCGGCACATCGGTTTCCTGATGCCATTCTTCGGAAACGTTCAAGTTTTGGATAATCGCCATAACGAAAGGCGTCAAATCCGGGAAGTGTTTCGGCCATTCCGCCAAGGGTGTATCGCGCAGGTCAGTTAGCGAAACCTGCAGAAGAACGGCGGCGCTTTGATTGACGGTACGCAAATATTGGTTTTCATCAAAAACCAACACACCCGAAGACAGATTGCCAAGCACACTTTCGAGATAAGCGCGCGTTGTTTCTAGCGCGAGATGGCTGCGTTCGCGCTCTTCTTGCGCCTGCTCCAACTGGATCGTCATGGCGTTGAACGCTTCGGTGAGTAAACCCATTTCGTCGCGCGACGAAATCGGCTGACGCACGCTGAAATCACCCTCGGCGACGGCACGCGTCCCCGCAGCGAGCAGCCCGAGCGGCGCGGCGAAGCGTTCGGCGAGCACCACGGCGATACCGATGGAAACCGTCAGCGTCAGAAGCAGCGCCATCGTCAGTGTCAACATGTAAAGGCGCTTGACGCCCTGACGAGAAAACGAGATTTCCTGATAATCGCGCCAACCTTGTTGTACCGTTTCAATGTCTTGCGCCAACGCATCGGGAACGCGGTCGATTACTTGAAGGAAACGCAGCGGCTCGTTCAGATTGCTCAGATCGACAGGAAGCACGACGCGCAAGAGAAACCCTTTTTCATCTTGATCAATGGATGTATGTACCGATTGCGAGCGCAAGCCACGAAGAATTTCGCGCGACGGCGCTTCCGGCGCAAACAACGATGGATGAACACCGCCAACGGCAATGGGTGCACCTGCTGAAGTGAACAGCGCCGCTTCATCGACGGAAACCTGCTCCGCGATGCGGCTCAGAATCGTACCGTAATGCATCGGCGAATCGCGAAACGCAGCGGCGATGCGCTGGCTTTTGGCGATGGTATCGTTCAAGCGCGTATTGAGTGCGTTATGGCTAACGTTCATGCCACCTTCGAGCGCGCGATCGACGCGTACATCGAACCAACTCTCCACACTGCGACCGATGAACTGCACCGATACCGCGTACACCAACACACCGGGTAACAGCGCGACCAACGCGCAGATCAGTGTCAAACGGACGGCGAGCTTGGAGCCGAAAACACCTTGTCGTCGAGCGCGCCATAATTTATAAGCTTGACGACCGACAACGATCATTAGAATAATGATCAAAACGGCGTTTAACACGAGCAACGAGAAATAATGTTGCTCGAACAGATCGGTATTGGCGGATGCGCTGGCGAGTAGGAAAAAGGCGACGGTCGCCAAGCACGCAAAAAGCAGCATGCTCCAACGTTTTTTGCGCGCGCTTTTCCACAGCGTCATGGCACGAACTCCAGCGAGAGCCAATCGGATGCCGTTCTCCACTCCTGTGAGCCAAACGTATTCAGACGAAACGGCGACGGCAAACGCTCATGATCAAAGCGCAGGCGAATCTCGAAGAGATAACGCGTACCCAAGTCGAGATCGTCGATGGAAAACAGCGGACGGGAGGAAATACGGCCGATGACTTTTTCCGCCTCCTCCAGCGTCATCACGTCGATGACGAGCAAGCCCGAAGATAAACGATATTTCTCTGTCAGCGGCTGATAGGAAATGCGGAACGTCGTTTGATCGTTGACGCGCGTTTTGTCGAACCAATACCAGCGCGGCTGTGTAACCTTCCACTCCAGCACGAAGTAAAGCGGAATGCCGCGCATCAGCGCATCAACCTGCCCTGATGAAAAAGCCAAATCGTAATCGGCGCTGAAAACGGCGGTGCTGCCGTCAATACGCAATTCCGCATTTCGACAAGGAATCGTATTGGCGAACGCCGTCGAGAAAAAAGCAAGCAACAAAAAGCCTGCGCACCAGCGAAAAAAAGAAGAACGGCGGAAGACGGCGGCAAGCATGTTCATTAACCGTCTAGTTTAGAACCTTTTCAACGATTGCGAAATATAAACCGTCTTGATTGGCGCGTGCATTGTCACTGCACGGAAGAAGTTGCCCACCGAGATGCGGCATGTTGTCCGGAAAAAGAACCGTTTTCCGCTGCGCGTTTTGATGCTGTGCGCAAAACGCCGCGATGATTTCTTCGTTTTCCACCGAAAACAACGAACACGTGACATAAAGCAGCCGTCCGCCCGTTGCCAGCAAAGGCCACAGCGCGCGCAGAATACTTGTCTGAGTCTGCGCGAAGCCGGAAATATCCGCCGTCTGACGCCGCCACTTCGCATCGGGATGACGGCGCACGACGCCGGACGCCGAACACGGTGCATCGACGAGGATGCGATCAAATGATTTTTTGTCCCACCATGCCGTGGGTTCAGAGGCGTCGCCCTGCCGACAGACAACGTTCAAGGTATTGAGTTTTAGCCGCGCCAGATTTTCGTCAACGCGTGTCAGACGCGCAGCGCTGCGGTCGATCGCAAGCACATCCAGATCGGCGAGCTCCAACAAGTGCGCGGTTTTGCCGCCGGGCGCGGCGCAAGCGTCAAGCACATGCATGCCGGATTGTGCGTCGAGCAGAAATGCGGCCTGTTGAGCGGCGAGATCTTGAACACTGAACCAACCTTCGACATAACCGGGCAGCGTTGTCACGTTTTGCGCGACATCGAGAATCACGCCGACTTGACCGACCTCGCGCGCGGCAATGTCGGCGGCGGCAAAGCGCTGCATCAATGCATCACGCGTTGTCGCGCGCGTATTGACGCGCAACGTCAGCGGTGGGCGCTGATTGCCTTCTTGCAAAACAACTTGCCAATGATGAGGATATTCGTGCTGTATGCGGTGAATCCACCACGACGGATACGAAAATTGCGCAACGGGATTTCTCTGCGCGCGCGTGGTCAGCGCATCCTGCTCGCGCAAAAAACGGCGTAGAACGGCGTTGACGAAACGCCCTGCCGCCGGTGCGATGGCCTTGGCGGCGTTGACCGCGTGATTGACAATGGCAAACGATGGCTGCCGCGTAAACTGCAACTGATAAAGCGCGACCGCTAAAAGGTAACGCAGCAATGCCGGCTTCACCTCTTTTTTGCTGAGCAAATCGACCTGTGCCGACAACAACCCCCAGTGGCGCAAAGAGCCGTAAGATAATTCCTGAACAAAAGCGCGCGCGTTCGGTGGCGTGAACGCGAGATGGTGCGCAAGCGCATCCGGCAACGTCTGGCCTTCAAAAACGAGGCTGATGGCTTGGGCGGCGGCGCGTTGTGAAAGGTGCATTGTGGTCAGGTATCAGATGACAGAGATTGGGAATCAGTTCTTGTCGTATTTTCTGCTTTCAATTTTACCGCTAAACCACGGGTTCGCGGGAGAGCGCATTGCTTGTCCGGGGAAAACTTTGCAATTGCCACAGTCAATGATTTGCTTGTTTTTCCCCTATTCGACAAGAAGAAAAAAGCATCTTTTCTTTGCGCAACATCCAAAAAACGGTTGTCATTGCGAGGAGCGAAGCGACGCGGCAATCCAGGGAAGTTAAAAGTATCAAG
>DAISYG010000062.1:0-13337 GCA_036825435.1 Casimicrobiaceae bacterium
ATCCTGACCCTTCTTCCTGTTGTCAAAATTGCACTTCGTGGTTGAATCCAAGGGTTCTTTTTAGAGCGAACGGAAAAAAATAATTTATCAGCGTATCCAATTGCGAACAAATGCTCTGAAAATCGACATTCAAATCAAGCGATTGCGCATGAATTTCATTCTTTCCCATGAGGAAACGACTATCAGGAACCATCGCTTCATCCGTTTTTGCATAAAGTAACAAACCATCGACGTTTCCCAAACCTTGTGTGTCTCTATTTTTAACGTAGCTAAATATTTGATAAAGATGGCTTGAAAAAAGCATTGATTTGTTTGAATGGAAATTGACCTGCATCGTTTTCGTATAATATTTCGTATCAATAATCAGCGTTTTCGAGGTATCTTGCAGCATGATGTCGGATTTCATTATCGGTAAAAACTGCATGCTTCCTGTGTCAAATCCTTCATCAATATTCCAACGAATATGCGTTTGTTGTTTTGGTTTCAAGTCGGGGTAATGCTTTTTGCAATAGGAAAACACAAATCTTTCGTATAGTGCGCTCATTCTTTGATCATCAAGATAATTCGATATCTTTTTTCTGCCCTGATGATCGTTTTGCAACATTCCTTCAACCACAAGGTAACAAATGTAAATGAGCATTTTATACGCTGTATTATTTTTTTGATATTTGATGTTGCTCCACTCTATCTTGTCAGCATCAATTTTATTGACACGAGAAAAATGATATAGTGTTTTTTTGAGCGCTGTTTTTCGTGATGCCTCAATGCTTGGAAAGCGTAATAACAATAATGCTGTTGTTTTCAAAATCTGATTAAGGTATGTGTTTTCCGAAAATTCGTCAAAACTGCAAATCAGTTTTTTTTGCATTATGGCTTGCTTTTTGACCGACTCTGCCAAGTATATTTTCCCTACGGGAGAGACCAGCAAATCAGTATGCCCCATGTAGTTCCGATAAAGTCCGCGCTTGATTTGCTCATTTAGTCCCAGCGTTAAAATTGCAGCAAAAAGATCGGGCACAGAATCAAATGCTTCATGTTCGGTAAATGCATACCCACTTTTTTCCAAAGCACGGAACGCATAGGCGAGCATGTAGTAAATGTTCTTGATTTTAATCATTCAGCACGTCTGTTAACTGTTCTGTCCAGTTTTCGACTTTATCCTTCTCATCAAACCAATACTCTTCAAGTAGCGGCACAATTTCGAATTGGATGACTTCATTCAACCAGTCATCACTGACAGTCGCATTTTCATCCGGACATAAATAGCTATGTCCAATACAAAAACCACTACCAAGCGAATCATCTCTTGAAATTTCTTCATTGAGCTGCTGGATTTTCATGACTAACTTTTGATATTTTTCATTAGTGGCCCCTTTCAATAAGTATTGGAAGCCATCCGACTCAAACGCTGGCGGTATTTCAAAAAATGAAAATCTTCGTCTAAGTGCATAATCCATCATCGCCAGACTGCGATCAGCCGTATTCATCAGACCAATAATGTAGACGTTTGGCGGAACAAGAAATTGTTCGTCAGAATACAAAAGCCTGATTTTTTCTCCACGTTTATCGGATTCTATCAACATCAACAACTCGCCAAAAATTTTGCTTAAATTTCCTCTGTTGATTTCGTCAATAATAAAGAAGTAGTCATGTTCTATGTCGTCTTCAGCCTGCTTGCAAAAACTGTAAAAAGGACCTTTTGCCAATATGAAGCCTTGTTCTGTCGGGCGATAGCCCATGACAAAATCTTCGTAACTGTAGCTTTGATGGAACTGAATCATCATGATTCGGCTCTTGTTCTTCTCTCCCAACATTGCATAAGCAAGGCGCTTTGCCATGAATGTTTTTCCAACACCAGGCGCTCCTTGTAGAATCAAATTTCTCTTTCTGGAAAGCAAGTTTTTCAATACATGCAATTGTCTCGTATCCAGAAATACTTCGGATAAAAAGTCATCTTCCGTGTAGGTTTCATATGGAATTTCTTCTTCCAGCGCAGAATCAGCATAGCTTTCTTCACCTGCGACGAGCAACTCCAATTCACGAACATATTCTGTATAAGGAGTTACATCGGTCAGTGTTTTTACGGCAGCTTGTCCGGGATGCTTCCATGATCCATGATGTGTCCAATGTATTTTGTGAATATGTTTGTATTCATCTCGTTCAGGTATATAAATATATTCAGAGGTGACTATTCCCCTTCCTACTAATTCAAACAAGCCTTTTTTGGCATAAACGATATCACCTTCGCGAATATCTCGATAAAACTGCCACAGCGCTAGCGAGTCATTTGTATATATTTTGTTCTCGCCGGATATTATTTTCATCTGGGCACGAATGTCTTCTCTGCTTGAGTACTGTGTCAAATCTCCCAGACTGTCCCAACCAATACCCATAATATTCTTGGAATAAAACTCATCCCATTTTCGAGCGCTGTCTCCAGGAGAATAAAGCCAGTAGCGTTTTTCTTTTTCCAGTCTTGGTTCGATGGTATGTTCTTTATTCTCTCTCGTCCAGGCTTTGCTTGATAACTCGGGAAAACTCTTTACGAGCGGTTCATCACTCTGGAAATATTTCTGACAAACAGAAAGCATCTCCAAATAAAAAGCGCCAGAAGGAGCCTCTCTGAAATTGGAAATTTCCAATAAATCAGTACAAACCGGTAATTCTTTGCTTTTGATAATATTGCGATTGTATTCATCAAGATTCAAATAAACATAAGGCCGAATCCAGTAAAGAGCCATCGTAATGTTCCATTTGATTCCCCTTTGCTGCAATACCTTATCAAAAGAAGCTATGAATTGTTCTTTACTTGTTTCTGATGGGTTATCTGCATAATGAATCGCTGCTTCAAACAATGTCCACAAATTCGGAATATCTTCTGGTTTTCGTCTTTCCTTCGGGCCAAAAAACCAAGCGATTAAATTATTCAACACGGGGACACCATCAAAATCCGAAGGTAATGCGTTCTCTATTCCAAGACGATTTCCCAATACACGCATAATGGCAAGGCGATTTTCGGACGTAATTCCCTTGTTAAAGGTGCCAAAAACAGTAAAAGGGTCCATGTCCTCAAGATCGCTGCCATTCTCCTGAAAAGGGTAACGAGCACCTAAGCTTTCATAGCTTTCCTTGAGAATTCTGAGCAATTCTTTTCGGTTGTTTTTATATTGAAGAAGCTTGTCAGCAAATTCCATGTAGAAAGGAACCCAAGTGTATTGATCAGTCTTGTTCATTACGTTCTCTTCTTTCCATGAATTACAGAAGCTTCTGATTAACGTCGCAAGCGAAGAATTTCTATAATCTTTCCTCAACCCACGGGTACACCGACTGCAACACCATCGTCAGCTTCGCCACCTTGGTGCCGCCCGCCTGTGCCATGTCGGGACGTCCGCCGCCCTTGCCATCCAGTTGCTGGGCGAGGTAATTCGCAAGTTCGTTGGCCTTGATTTTTTCGGTCAGGTTTTTGGTAACGCCTACCACCAGTTGTACTTTGTTGTCGTTCACTGTGGCCAATACCGCAACACCCTTGTCCAGATGGTCGCGCGCCTTGTCGAGCGCATCGCGCAGTGTGGCATTGTCCACGTCTTCCAGTCCGGCAACGATGACCTTGATGTCTTTTACCACCATCATTTGCGCGCCGATGACGTGCTCCACCTGCATCGCCGCCAGCTTGACTTTCAGACGGGCGATTTCTTTTTCGTTGCTGCGTGCGCTGTCCACCAATTGTCCGACACGCTCGCCAATCTCATGAGGTGCCGCCTTCAATTCACCCGCAACCTGTTTGAGCAATGTATCCTGAGCTTTGATGTATGCCATCACGCCTTCACCGGTGACGGCTTCAATACGGCGAATGCCGGATGCGATGCCGCTTTCGGCGATGATTTTGAACAGGCCGATATCGCCGGTGCGCAAGACATGGGTGCCGCCGCACAGTTCGCACGATGGGCCGATGCCGAGTACGCGCACGGTGTCACCGTATTTTTCACCGAACAGTGCCATGGCACCGAGTTTTTTGGCTTCGTCGAACGGCATGATGCGTGCTTCGGTCGTAATGTTGGCCAAGATGATTTCATTGACGATGGTTTCGACGCGCTCAATTTCTTCGTCGGTCATCGGATGGAAATGCGAAAAGTCGAAGCGCGTTCTTTCGGCATTGACCAGCGATCCTTTTTGCTGGACATGGTCGCCAAGCACTTGTCGCAGCGCCAGGTGCATCAGGTGCGTGGCGGAGTGGTTGCGCATGATCTGCGCGCGTACCGCGCCGTTGATCTTTGCTTGCAAGGAATCGCCGACGCGCAACGTACCATGGGTGATGCGTCCGATATGACCGAATACATCCGATTGAATTTTCTGGGTATCCTCCACGGCAAAGCTGGCGTTTTCCCGATCAAGCACGCCCTGATCGCCGACCTGCCCGCCCGACTCTGCGTAAAACGGCGTGCGATCGAACACCACGATGCCGTAATCGCCTTCTTCCAAGGCATTCACACTGGCACCATCGCGGTACAGCGCAATGATTTTGGCGCTTTCGGCGAGTTTCTCGTAGCCATCGAAGTGTGTTTTCGGGCCGTGGTAGCTGATGCTTTCACCAACCTTGAACTGGCTGGCCATGCGCGCGCGTTCGCGTTGCGCGGCCATGGCTTTTTCAAAACCGGCTTCATCGACTTTGATGTGCCGCTCCCGGCAAATATCGGAGGTCAAATCCAGCGGAAAGCCGAAGGTATCGTACAGCGTGAACGCGGTGTTGCCGTCGAGCACATCGCTTTTTTTCTTGTGCAGTTCGTTCAGCGCATCTTCAAGAATTTTCATGCCGTTTTCAATGGTTTCGCCGAAGCGCTGCTCTTCCATTTCCAGCACTTGCGCGACACGTTTTTGTTCACGGAGCAATTCGGGATAAGCCTCGCCCATGGTTTCAACGAGTGCGGCTACCAGCGTATAGAAAAATGGCTTTTTCTGGCCGAGTTTATAACCGTGACGGACAGCGCGACGAATGATGCGGCGCAGTACGTAGCCGCGCCCTTCACTGCCGGGAATCACGCCATCCACGATCAAAAACGCGCAGGCGCGGATATGGTCGGCAATCACGCGCAGCGAGGCGGAATCGGTATTTTTTTGATGCGTTGCATGTGCGGCAGCTTTGATCAGCCGTTGAAACAGGTCAATATCGTAATTGGAATGCACACCCTGCAATACCGCCGCCAGCCGTTCAATGCCCATGCCGGTATCGACACAGGGTGCGGGCAGTGGCGTCATGTTGCCGTCTGCGTCGCGGTTGAATTGCATGAATACCAGATTCCAGATTTCGATGTAGCGGTCGCCGTCTTCGTTGGCAGAACCCGGCGGCCCACCCGCCACGCCTTCGCCATGGTCGTAAAAAATTTCCGAACACGGCCCACACGGGCCAACATCCGCCATCTGCCAGAAATTGTCGCTGGCGTATTTGGCGCCTTTGTTGTCGCCGATGCGTACCAAACGCTCTTTGGGTATTTTGATTTCGTTTGCCCAGATGTCGTAGGCTTCGTCGTCATCAATGTAAACGGTCGCCCATAATTTTTCCGGCGGCAGCTTGTACACTTTGGTCAGCAATTCCCAGGCGAAACGGATCGCATCACGCTTGAAGTAATCGCCAAAGCTGAAATTGCCGAGCATTTCGAAGAAGGTATGGTGACGCGCGGTGTAGCCAACGTTTTCCAGGTCGTTGTGCTTGCCACCTGCGCGCACGCATCGCTGAGCACTGACGGCGCGTTTGTAGGGACGATCTTCCAGCCCAAGGAAAACCTCCTTGAACGGCACCATGCCCGCGTTGGTGAACAGCAGGGTCGGATCGTTGCCGGGGATCAGCGAAGAACTCGGCACGGCCGTGTGCCCTTTGCTGACAAAATAATCAATGAATTGCCGGCGAATTTCAGAAACGTTCATATTGACTCGCAAAGATAACGGATAGGAATTATCCGGTTCGGGAAGTGCGCATTTTAGCCGTTCGGCTGCCGTGAAGCCAGCGACGGTGACCTTTTAAACAGGAAGTTAAGGATTTGATAATCACTGATTCATGTAGCGAGCGCGAGCAAGGCAAGGCGGAATCCGACGAAAAAACGGAGTTTACTCGACGTAAATGAGTATTTTGAGGAGGATTTCAACACCGCATTGCTCGTGCGCAGTAATTAATCAGTGATTATTTAACTGTTACGTGCGCTTTTCCGGTTACCAACCGCCCGATGATTCGTGCGTCGTCAAACCCTTGCTGGCGGAATTGTTGCAGCACCTCGTTTGCGGTCTCTGGCGCACACGCCGCCAGCAGCCCGCCGCTGGTTTGCGGATCGGTGAGCAAAGCCTGCTGCCATGGTTCAATTCCGTTCAAAACGACTTCCTTGCCATAGGCATCCCAGTTACGCTTCGAGGCACCGGTTTTGATGTCGTTTTGCGCGAACGTGCGCGCCTGTTCGACCAGAGGTAGGTCGGTAAACGAAATTTCTGCTCCGCAATGCGAGCCCCGACATACTTCCAGCAGGTGTCCCAACAGGCCGAAGCCGGTAACATCGGTCAGCGCGTGAACATCGTCGCACTCGGCGAGTGTCGTTCCTATCCGGTTCAGTTGCGTGGTCAGACGCAGCATGGTTTCGTAGCCAGCAGCATCCAGTTCGCCTTTTTTCAGCGCCGCGCTCAGGATACCGATTCCCAGTGGTTTGCCGAGGATCAATACATCACCCACTTGTGCTGCGGCATTACGTCGGATACGCGCCGGATGCGCCACACCCAGCACCACGAGTCCGTAAATCGGCTCGACCGTGTCGATGGAATGTCCGCCCGCGATGGGAAAACCCGCCTCGCGGCATACGCTGCTACCGCCTTCGAGAATACGCCCGATGACGGCGAGCGGCAGACGATCAAGCGGCATACCGACAATAGCCAGAGCCAGTATTGGCGTGCCACCCATCGCATAAATATCGGAAATCGCATTGGTTGCCGCGATACGGCCAAAGTCATAAGGATCATCGACAATCGGCATGAAAAAATCGGTGGTGGCGATGATCGCCTGCTCATCGTTCAACTGATACACCGCCGCATCATCACCCGACTCCAAGCCAACCAACAACTCTTTGGGGATTACAGTTGGCGTCACTTGCCCGAGCATTTCCTGCAAAACACCCGGTGCAATTTTGCAGCCGCAACCGCCGCCATGTGAAAATTGCGTTAATCTGATACATTCCTGATCTGACATTTTGCCTCTGCTTTCCATGCCTTTTCGAGCAAACGATTTTCGCTGTACGCTATCACAACGCGGTGATTTTGACGAGATCATCGACGTGCGTTCGCCGTCTGAGTTTGCACAAGACCATATTCCGGGTGCGCTGAATTTCCCGGTACTTGACGATCAACAACGCCACGAAGTTGGTCTGTTGTATGCCGAATCACCGTTTGAAGCACGCAAAATCGGCGCTGCCATCGTTGCACGCAACATCGCGCATACCATTGAGCATCACCTGCGTGATCGCCCGAAAAATTGGCGGCCATTGATCTATTGCTGGCGCGGCGGTATGCGCAGTCAGAGCATGGTGACTTGGATGCGTTTGATCGGCTGGCATGCCGGACAACTCAGCGGTGGTTATAAAACATGGCGACGCCGCGTCATCGCGGAATTGACTACCCTGCCCACGGAGTTTCGCTGGCGTGTCATCTGCGGCGCAACCGGCAGCGCCAAAACGCGACTATTACACGCACTCGCCGAACAAGGCGAGCAAGTGCTTGACTTGGAAGCACTTGCCTCGCATAAAGGCTCTGTGCTCGGTGATTTGCCGCACGAAGCGCAGCCCGCACAAAAATGGTTCGACACATTGATTCATGACAAGCTATCGTCGTTCGATCGCTCGCGCGTCGTGTATGTCGAAGCTGAAAGCAAAAAAATCGGTCGCTGCGCGGTTCCTGCTGAACTCATCAACACCATTCATCAGGCAGAATGTATTGAAATCAACGCTTCGCTTGATGCGCGACTGGATTATTTGTTGAAAGATTATGCTTACCTCGGCGATGATCGTGACAACCTGTGTCAGCAGCTTGCACGCCTCAAAGGTTATATCGACAATGCAACGCTTGATCGCTGGCTGGCTCTGGCGCGTGCGAATGAATTGCGCCCGCTATTTTCCGAATTGATTGTCAAACACTACGACCCGCTCTATGCACGCTCACAACACCGCCATTTTTCAAAACTGGGTAGCGCAATTCCTATTGTTGTGAACGATCTTTCTCATGAAACTTTGTGTGAAGAGGCACGGAAGCTTGCGCAATAATTTTCATCCACGTTGATTTGAAACGCTCCCCTCGCCCGCTTGCGGGAGAGGGGTTGGGGGAGAGGGTTATAGCCAACGGCTTAAAAAAATGACTCGCCAGCCGACTGAGGTCAACAGCAATCATTGCAGAATATAATAATAGGTGAAGTATTGAACCGTTTGATACTTTTAACACCCCTGGATTGCCACATCGCTTCGTTCCTCGCAATGACAACCGTTTCTTGGATGCTTTGTTACGGCGCAAAGTTTTGTATTCAAACGAAGTAGGAGCAAAAAATTTTTCGCCCCTACGATGTTTCATTGCAATATCAAACCGTATCCAAACACTCCTTGATGAAGTCTTTCACCGCTTCCGCATTGTCAGGTAAAACCGTGAAGCGTTGTGGCAATGCTTCCAACCCTTCATAAGCAGGTGGGCGCGGCGGCTCCATGTTCAATGCTTCTTCAATCGTTTGCGAAAACTTGGTCGGCAGCGCTGTTTCGATGCAAACCAATGGCACATCAGCATCGCGATGCGCCAAGCCAACCTTGATGCCATCGGCAGTGTGCGGGTCGATGATTTCTTCGTAGCGTGAATACATATCGCGAATCGTATTCAATCGATCAGCGTGTGTACTGCGCCCGGAAACAAACCCGGATTGCTTCACGTTTTGCCATACTTTTTCATAGCGCGCTTCGGTCAGATCAAAACCACCCTTTTGCGCCAATGTTTGCCAAAGATCGCGCACGATGTTCGTATCACGATCAGCACAATCAAAAATGAAGCGCTCGAAATTGGACGCTTTGGAAATATCCATCGCCGGACTTGATGTCGCATAGGTTTCCGACGTGGAGCGCGGACGATAACGTCCGGTACGGAAAAATTCATCGAGCACGTCGTTTTCATTGGTCGCCAAAATCAAATGGCGAATTGGCAAGCCCATGCGTTTGGCGATATAGCCGGCGAGTATGTTGCCAAAATTGCCCGACGGCACGGCAAAATCAACAACCTGCTGATTGTTCTGCGTTGCCGCAAAATAGCCTTTGAAGTAATAAACCATCTGCGCCATGATGCGCGCCCAGTTGATCGAATTCACCGCACCGAGGTGATAATGTTTTTTGAACTGTTTATCGTGACTGATGGTTTTCACGATATCCTGGCAACTGTCAAATGTTCCTTGAATCGCCAAGTTGTAAATATTGGGCTCCATCAGCGAATACATCTGCGCCTGTTGAAATGGACTCATGCGCTGATCCGGTGACAGCATGAAAACGTTGATGCGGTGCTTGTCGCGCATTGCATACTCTGCGGACGAACCGGTATCGCCCGACGTTGCACCGAGAATATTCATCACACGGTTTTCGCGATCGAGCACGAATTCAAACAAATTGCCGAGAAGTTGCATCGCAATATCTTTGAATGCCAGCGTCGGACCGTTCGCGGCGCGCAGCAGGAAAAGCCCCGGCTCCAACTGGTGTATCGGCGTAATATCATACGACCCGAATGTTTTGTCGTTATAAGAACGATCAACCAGAATTTTCAGTTCGTTGTGCTTGATGTCATCGGCGAATCGCATCGCAATTTCGAGGCATAACGCCGGATAGCTGAAGAAACGCCATTCCGCCAATTCATCTTCGCTAATCTGCGGATAGTGCTCAGGAACGAAAAGTCCGCCATCTTCGGCAAGACCTTCGAGCAACACATCGCAAAACGTTTGACCTTCTGCGCCCGACGCGCCTCGTGTGGAAATATAACGCATCACTGCAAATCCTCCATTCTCAATAACGTCGCTTTGCCTTTGACCGTATCCAGCGTTTCAATCTTCGCCAGCGCATGATGGATATTTTTTTCGATAGCACAGTGCGTCAAAATAATAATATCAACCTCAGTTTCACCTGAAGTTGCCTCTTTCTGCAAAAAAGCCTCAATGGAAATGTGTTGGTCGGCAAGAATGCGCGTGATATCGGCCAACACACCGGGACGATCCAACACGCGCAAACGCAAATAATAGCCGCTTTGCACTTCCGACATTGGCACTACCGGCGTTGTACTGAGTTGATCTGGCTGAAAAGCGAGATGCGGCACGCGATTTTCCGGGTCAGATGTGTGCATGCGCGTCACATCAACCAAATCGGCAATCACGGCGCTCGCCGTTGGCTCTGAACCTGCACCAGCACCATAATACATGGTTGGCCCGACAGCATCACCATTTACAAGCACCGCATTCATCGCACCCTCGACGTTTGCGATCAACGTTTTCGCCGGAATCAACGTTGGGTGCACACGCAACTCGATACCCTTGCCAGGAGTATTGCGCGTGATGCCGAGCAGCTTGATGCGATAGCCAAGCTCTTCTGCATAGCGAATATCGTCGCTCGACAGCTTTGAAATACCTTCGGCAAAAACCTTGTCGAACTGCATCGGAATGCCGAATGCAATCGCTGCCATGATCGTCAATTTATGCGCGGCGTCAATACCTTCGATATCAAACGTGGGGTCAGCCTCGGCATAACCCAATGCCTGTGCCTCGCGCAAAACATCGGCGAACGGCGCGCCAGTTTCGCGCATCGTCGATAAAATAAAATTCGATGTGCCGTTGATAATGCCCGCGATCCATTCGATACGGTTGGCGGTCAAGCCTTCGCGCAGCGCTTTGATGATTGGAATGCCGCCCGCCACCGCGGCTTCAAAGGCAACCATCACACCTTTTTCATGCGCTGCCGAAAAAATTTCCGTACCGTGCGTTGCCAGCAATGCTTTATTCGCGGTCACCACATGTTTACCTTGCGCAATCGCTTCCATTACCAGCGTTTTGGCAACCGTCGTACCGCCGATCAGTTCGCACACAATATGAATTTGCGGATCGCGTACGATACGCATCGCGTCATCGACAATCGTTGCACCCTGACATTGTTCCTGCGCACGTGCAAATGAACCATCTTCAACGCGCGCGGCAACCTGCGTAATCACGATGTCGCGCCCGGCGCGACGGCTGATCTCACTACGGTTGCGGTTCAATACTTTCCATACACCGCTACCGACGGTACCGAAACCTAATAATCCCACGTTGAGTGGTTTCATCGTTGCTTTTTCTTTCATGCTTACATTATCCCATCTTCGCGAAACATCTGTTTGATACCACGCAGCGCCTGCCGCGTACGCGCTTCGTTTTCAATCAACGAAAAACGTACATGGTCATCGCCGTACTCACCAAAACCAATACCCGGCGAAACTGAAACCTTTGCCTGCGCCAATAATTTTTTGGCAAATTCGAGCGAACCCAGTTTGGCATAAGGCTCTGGCAACTGCGCCCAGATGTACATGCCCGCCTTGGGCGAATCCACCATCCATCCCAGTTCGTGCATGCCTTTAACCATCACGTTGCGGCGGTTTTCGTATTTCATTGCGATTTCACGCACACAGTCATCGGGACCATCGAGCGCAGCAATCGCCGCGACCTGGATCGGTGTGAAAGTACCGTAGTCGTTATAGCCTTTGATACGCGTTAATGCATGAACGAGTGTTTGGTTGCCCACCATGAAACCGATGCGCCAGCCCGCCATGTTGTAGCTTTTCGACATCGTGAAAAACTCAACCGCCACATCGCGCGCGCCCGGCACTTGCATGATCGACGGTGCTTTCCAACCGTCAAAGGTAATATCGGCATACGCCAGATCATGGACGACATAAATGCCATACTCGCGCGCCAATGCCACAACTTTTTCGAAGAACGGCAATTCAACACACTCACCGGTCGGATTCGCCGGATAATTGATGATGAGCATTTTCGGTTTCGGAAAACTGTTTTTGATGGTGCGCTCCAACTCATCGAAGAAATCAGATCCCTTCGCATTCGGAATATGTGCGATATTCGCATCGGCGATCACCGGTCCATAGATGTGAATCGGATAACTCGGGTTGGGTACCAAAATCGTGTCGCCGCGACCCATCGTCGCCAGAGAAAGGTGTGCAATTCCTTCTTTCGAACCAATCGTGACAATGGCTTCGCTCTCAGGATCAAGATCAACATCAAAACGTCGTTTGTACCAATCGCAAATCGCTTTACGCAAACGAGGAATACCACGCGACACCGAATAACCATGCGTGTGCGGTTTCTGCACCGTTTCGATCAATTTATCGACGATATGTTTTGGCGTCGGCCCATCGGGATTACCCATCCCGAAATCAATAATATCTTCGCCGCGTCGCCGCGCCGTCATTTTCAACTGGTCGGTGATATTGAAAACATAAGGGGGCAAACGCTTGATCCGTTCAAATTCTTCCATGACGACACTTTCTCCAAACCGTTGACGCGTTTGGCTGTCGATGCTTTTGTCATCAACAGCCGCCAAAATTATTCGGGCATGCCCGAGACGAACTGAATATCGTAATCAAGCTGTCGCATTCCGGCAATGGTTGATCATGATAAAAAACGCGATAAAACGTAAAAAGGTGTCGCAGCCGAGGCAGAATCAAGAGCAAAAAGCCTCGCGCCCCTTGCGCTTGTACGTCACTTCCGCTTCGTATAATCTTCTCTTGCGGTCACGACGGCGGAAAGTCGCAGCCCGCCTGGTCGTGGGGATCGGGAAACCGTGAACTAGATGTATGATGGATCATTGCGCCCATCCGTGACCGCTTTTTAGCAATGTGCAAATTGATGGGAGAATGCCGTCGTGCGTTTTGAGCATTTCTTTTTTTTGGTCACCATACTATGTGTCGCTTTATTGTTTGCTCTTAATGCTTTGTTCACTTATCGACTGATGAAACACAATCAAGCGTTTTATCAAAAGCATAAAGAACGCCTCAAAGAAATGTGGTTCTTGGGTATCCCTCCATTTTTTTCAAAAAAAGAACTAAGTGAGCTGGATCAAACAACAAAATTTATTTGGACAACATGTCGTCAAATGTGTTTCTTATTTTTCATAGCATTATTTGTTTGCATGCTTTATCAAACGCGACATTCTTGAAGAAAAACTACGCTCTGCATAGCGCACGATTTTCCTCTCTTCACCCTTTTATTAGAGCGTTTTTGATTTATCTCTATACATAACCACAAGACTCGAAGTAGTTCC
>DAISYG010000063.1:0-13202 GCA_036825435.1 Casimicrobiaceae bacterium
AAATGTCTTTACCTGATCTGTTAAATATGTCTAAATATTTAGGATGTTGACTATAACAATGAAGCAGCTTAAATATTCAGCGTCCGCTTATCCACCGCCAACGCCGCCTCCTTCACCGCTTCGGAAAGCGTTGGGTGAGCGTGGCAAATCATCGCGATATCTTCGCTGGATGCGCCGAATTCCATCGCCAGTACACCTTCCATGATCAGCTCGGACGCCATTGGTCCGATAATGTGCAAGCCGAGTACACGGTCGGTTGCCGCATCCGCCAACCATTTCACCAGCCCACGTGTATCGCCCATCGCACGTGCGCGACCATTGGCCATGAACGGGAAAGTGCCCGCACGATAATTCACGCCTTCTGCCTTCAGTTGTTGTTCGGTTTTGCCAACCCAGGCAATTTCCGGCGAGGTGTAAATCACATAAGGAACGGTATTGAAATCAACGTGCGGTTTTTGCCCGACGATGCGCTCCGCGACCGCGGTGCCTTCTTCTTCCGCCTTGTGTGCCAGCATTGGCCCACGCACCACGTCGCCGACCGCCCACACATTCGGCAAATTGGTGCGGCAAAGTTCATCAACCTCAATCATGCCGCGTTCGTTTACCGCCAGCCCGACGGCCTCGGCATTCAAACCTTGTGTATTGGGTACACGACCAATCGATACGATCAGCACGTCAAAAGCAGCTTTTTGTTCTTCGCCTTTGTTGTCGCGATAGCGCACCTTGACGCCTTTGCTGTCGGCTTTGATTTCCTCAACCTGAACACCCGTATGAATGTTCAGCCCCTGCGCCTTGAATTGTTTCGCGGCTTCATTGGCGATGGCGGTGTCGGCAACGCCGAGGAATTCGGACAGCGCTTCCAACATCGTCACATCTGCGCCCAAACGCCGCCACACCGAACCCATTTCCAAACCGATCACGCCCGCGCCGATCACACCCAGACGGCTGGCCACACGCGTCATCGCCAATGCACCTTCGTTGTCGAGAATCCGTTTATTGTCGAACGCAACTCCCGGTAGCGCGCGCGGTGACGAACCCGTCGCGATGATGACGTGCTTCGCAGTCAGCGATGTTTTTTCTTTTGCCGCGCCAGTTGGCGTAACATCCAGCGCCCACAAATCGTCCTTCTTGCCCGAAAACGCGGCACGCCCTTGAAAAAACGTCACCTTGTTTTTCTTGAACAGGTAGAGAATACCGTCGTTGTTTTGTGCAACGATTTTCGCTTTGCGTTCGATCATTGCGGCAACGTCAATCGCCAGATTTTTCATGGTGATGCCGTGTTCGATGAAATGATGCTGCGCCGCATCGTAGTGTTCCGATGATTGCAACAACGCTTTCGACGGAATGCAGCCTACGTTGGTGCACGTTCCGCCCGGCGCAGGTTTGCCATCGCTGCGCGCTGCGTCATCCACACACGCCACCGATAATCCGAGTTGTGCCGCGCGAATCGCCGCGATATAACCGCCGGGACCGGCGCCGATTACCACCACATCAAAAGCCTTCGTCATCTCTTTTCTCGCTCATTTCAAAAAACGTCAACCAATATTGGTTTTCAGCAATCAAACATCCAACAATATTCTAGTCGGATCTTCAAGCGCTTCTTTCATTGCCACCAACGTCAATACCGATTCACGGCCATCGACGATACGATGATCGTAAGACAGCGCTAGATAGTTCATCGGGCGAATCACGATCTGCCCATTTTCAACGACAGGTCGTTCCTTGGTCGCGTGCACACCGAGAATCGCCGACTGCGGCGGATTGATAATCGGTGTGGACATCAGCGAACCGAAAACACCGCCATTGCTAATCGTAAAAGTGCCACCAGTAAGTTCTTCAATCGTCAATTTACCCGCCTGCGCGCGCTTGCCAAAATCGGCGATCTGTTTTTCGATTTCCGCAAACGACAATTGATCGGCATCACGCAGGATCGGAACAACCAATCCACGCGGGCTGCCAACCGCAATGCCAATATCGAAGTAGCCGTGATACACAACATCGTTGCCGTCGATCGACGCATTGACCATCGGAAATTTTTTCAATGCATGCACTGCCGCCTTGACGAAAAAGCTCATGAAGCCAAGCTTGACGCCATATGTTTTTTCGAATTTATCGCGATACGCGGCGCGCAAATCCATCACCGGCTTCATGTTGACTTCGTTGAACGTGGTCAAGATAGCTGCTGTCGATTGCGACTGCACGAGACGTTCGGCGACACGTTGGCGCAGGCGCGACATCGGTACGCGCTGCTCGATACGTCCCTCCGGCGACGCGCCGCTCACGGTCGGAATTGCTGCACCACTTACCGTTGGTGCTTTCTGCGGTTCAGGCGCTGTCGTTTTCGCCGCTGCTGCCGCAACATCACCTTTGGTGATTCTGCCGCCGCGACCGGTGCCATCGACGTCCGTCGCTTTGATGTTCTGTTCTTCCATCATCTTGCGCGCAGCAGGCAACGCCGTTGCATCTCCTGCTCGGGCGGCAGGCTGCTGCACGGCGGGCGCTTCTTGTGCCGGTTTCGACTGTTCTGGCGATGGTGCCGTTGTTGCAGCGCCTTCCGTGTCGAGAATTGCCAACACCTGCCCCGCTTCCACCGTCGCACCACCTTCGATCAGAATTTCACTGATTACGCCCGCCTCGGGTGCGGGCAGTTCGAGCACGACTTTGTCGGTTTCCAGATCAATCAGATTTTCATCACGCGTCACGGTTTCGCCCGGCTTTTTATGCCATTGCACCAACGTTGCCTCGCTCACCGACTCGGGCAATTGTGGAACCTTGATTTCGACTTTCATTGTTTTTATTCCTTTATTCCTGAATAATCATGCGCCCTGTTGCCAGTTCTCCGGAATCAGCAAAGGCATCTTCAATAAGCTGTTTCTGCTCCGCCATGTGTTTGGACGGATAACCGACTGCGGGTGATGCCGAAATCGCTCTGCCCGCAAAAGCCAATATTTGTTTTTTAGCCAGGTGTCGCGCCAAGTATGCACGCAGGCGATACCAAGCGCCCTGGTTCTGCGGCTCTTCCTGACACCAGATCACTTCTTGCACATTCGGATAGCGTTTCAACTCGGTCTCAAACGCTTCATGTGGAAACGGGTATTGTTGCTCCAGACGAAGGATCGCGACATCGCTGCGCTCATTGGCATTGCGATACGCGTTGATCTCGTAATACACTTTCCCCGAGCAAACAATCACGCGCGTGACTTTTTTGGGATCCGCGACCGCATCGCCGATCACATTCTGGAATTTGCCATCGCTCAATTCACGCAAATCGGAAACCGCTTCCTTGTGCCGCAAAAGACTCTTCGGCGTGAAAACGATCAACGGCTTGCGATAAGGGCGCAACATTTGCCGACATAACAGATGGAAAATCTGTGCCGGCGTCGATGGCACCGCAACCTGCATATTGTGCTGTGCGCACAGTTGCAGGAAACGCTCAGGACGCGCTGATGAGTGTTCCGGCCCCTGCCCTTCATAGCCGTGCGGCAACAACAATGTCAGCCCGCACATTCTGCCCCATTTGGCTTCGCCGGAACTGATGAATTGGTCGATCACGACTTGCGCGCCGTTGGCAAAATCACCAAACTGCGCTTCCCAGATCACCATTTTGTTCGGCGATGACGTTGCATAGCCGTATTCAAAACCCAATACTGCGTTTTCGGTCAACACCGAATCAATGATTTCAAATTCTGGTTGTTGCTCCTTGATGTGTTGCAGCGGCACCCAGATGCCCGCATCCCATTTTTCGCGACGCTGATCGTGGAAGACCGCATGGCGATGCGAGAACGTGCCGCGTCCGACGTCTTCACCGGAAAGACGCACGGAATAGCCGCGATCCAGAAGCACCGCATAGGCAAGATTTTCGCCCATGCCCCAGTCGAGTTTGTGTTCGCCTTCCGCCATCTTGCGCCGATCGGCAATGACTTTTTCCACGCGTGGGTGCAATTCAAAATGCGCCGGTACATCGGTAACTTTGAAACCCAACGCCTGCAAATGCGCATAATCAACGCTGGTATCCACCGACTCTGTCCAATGCTTGCCGCGAAACTCGTCCCAGTTGAACGGTGGCGGCGTGTTGTAATTGGACAGAATCGTGCTGTTGGTGTGTTCGCCGCGGTCAAGCGCGTCGCGATACACACTGATCATCTTGTCGGCGTCACCTTCTCCAACGATGCCTTCTTTTTTCAATTCTTCCGCATAGAGGCTGCGCACACCCGGATGTTTGCGAATCTTCTTGTACATCAAAGGCTGGGTCACCATCGGCTCATCGGCTTCGTTGTGTCCCAGACGACGGAAGCACACCAGATCGATGAAAATATCTTTGCGGAACTTCTGACGAAATTCAAACGCCAGTTCCATGGCGTAGAGACAAACTTCGGGGTCGTCACCGTTGACGTGCAAAATCGGCGCTTCGATCATCTTGGCGATGTCGGTGCAGTACGTCGTCCCGCGTGTATCACGCGGGTCGGACGTCGTGAAACCGATCTGGTTGTTGATCACAATATGCACGGTACCGCCCGTAGTGTAGCCGCGCGTTTGCGCCATGTTCAACACTTCCTGATTGACGCCCTGTCCGGCAATCGCAGCGTCACCGTGAATGATGACTGGCAGAACCGTTTCGCCGCTCACGTCTTCGCGACGACTCTGCCGCGCGCGCACCGACCCTTCAACGACCGGGTTGACGATTTCGAGGTGCGACGGGTTAAACGCCAGCGATAGATGCAAAGGTCCGCCCGGCGTGATCACGTTCGACGAAAAACCTTGATGATATTTCACATCGCCCGCTGGCAAATCCTGCGCGACCTTACCCTCAAATTCGCCAAATAACTGACTGGGCATTTTGCCCATCGTATTGACCAGCACATTGAGGCGCGCGCGGTGCGCCATGCCGATCACGATTTCCTTGACGCCTTTCGCGCCCGCCTTCTGAATGAGAAGATCAAGCATCGGCATCAACGTTTCGCCACCTTCGCCGGAGAAACGTTTTTGTCCGACGTAGCGGGTATTCAGATAACGCTCCAGCGTTTCGGCTGCCGTCAAACGTTCCAGAATGAAACGCTTTTCTTCGGCGCTGAACACCGGACGCGCACGCGTGGTTTCCAGTTGCTCACGAATCCATTCGCGCTGCGGCGTGTTGGTCATGTACATGAACTCGGCACCCAGCGTGCGGCAATAAGTATCGCGCAACTGCTGTAAAATATCTTTCAGTTTGAGACGCGGCGAGTTATACAGCGAACCGGTCGCAAACTCGGTATTCATGTCGGTTTCCGTCAAGCCGTACGACGCAGGGTCGAGCTCGGGCAGCGGAATGATCTGTTGTCTTTTAAGTGGATCAAGATCCGCTTGCCGCAAACCGAGCATTCGATAACGGCTGATCAAAAGCTGGACCGCCGCCTGCTTGCTGGCCTGCTCGATATCAATGGAGGTTTTGGATGACGCCGGAGCCGCTCTGGACGGATGCCGCGCCAGTTCTTCAAACGCATGAACAATCGGCGCATGAGGAACATCCCAGGCGCCGTCGCGAATTTTGTCAAAGTAATCGTGCCATTCCGGAGAAACCGAAGAAGGCTCATCAAGATAACGCTCGTATAAATCTTCGATAAAGGGAGCGTTTCCACCGAAAAGCAGGCTTGTCGCCTGGCTGTCTTTCATGCTGCCCGGGCTGCCACTCATTTTTTGCCTCGTGAAAAAATATTATTCTAATAATCGGGGAATCGCTGATTCATGTCGCGAGCGCGAGCAAGACAAGGCGGAATCCGACGAAAAAGCACAGTTTACACGGAAGTAAATGAGCATTTTGAGGAGGCTTCCAACGACGTATTGCTTGTGCACAGCAATGAATCAGCGGTTCCTTGACCAAACGGGCTCATGAACATCAAGCCCGTCTGGTTTTTTGCTTCACAACCCATCAACGTTGATCAAACGGTTTGACCTTTCTCGGTGTCGAGCCGATGAAACGCTGACGCGGACGACCAATCTTGTACTCCGGATCGGCCACCATTTCGTTTAACTGCGCAATCCAGCCCACGGTTCTCGCCAACGCAAAAATCGCGGTGAACAACTGTACTGGAATACCCATCGCCTTCTGCACAATGCCTGAATAGAAATCGACATTCGGATACAGTTTTCGCGAAACGAAATATTCGTCTTCGAGCGCAATTTTCTCCAGCGTCATCGCCAGTTTGAACAACGGGTCGTTACCCAGCCCAAGCTCGTTCAGCACTTCGTGGCAGGTTTCACGCATCAGCTTGGCGCGCGGATCGTAGTTGCGATAAACGCGATGACCAAAGCCCATCAGACGAACGCCGGAATTTTTATCTTTGAATTTCTCAATGAACTCGCCGATTTTTTCCACGCCGCCTTGCGCCTGAATATCCGCCAACATGTTCAGACAGGCTTCGTTCGCACCACCGTGTGCTGGTCCCCACAACGACGCCACACCCGCCGCAACCGCCGCGATCGGGTTGGTGCCCGACGATGCACAGAGACGAACCGTCGATGTGGACGCATTCTGTTCATGGTCGGCGTGCAACGTCAGGATACGATCCAACGCACGTTCAAGAACCGGGTTAACTTTGTATGGTTCACACGGCGTCGCAAACATCATGCGTAGAACGTTGCCCGCATACGATAGGCTGTTATCCGGATAAATGGACGGCTCACCGATCGAATACTTGTACGCCATCGCCACCAGCGACGGCATTTTGGAGATCAGACGCGTTGCGGAACGTTCCCTGACCTTGGGATCGTGGAGGTTCATCGAATCCGGATAAAAAGCCGACATCGCGCCAACCAATCCCGTCAACGCCGCCATCGGGTGTGCGTCACGACGAAAACCACGCATGAAAAAATGCAACTGCTCGTTCACCATCATGTGATGGGTGATGAGACTCGAAAATTTTTCATGCTGCTCTTTGGTTGGCAACTCACCGTAAAGCAACAACTGACAAACTTCCATGAAGTTGCAGTTTTTAGCCAGATCGTCGATAGCGTACCCGCGATAAAGAAGCTCGCCCTTTTCGCCGTCGATGTAGGTAATTTTCGACGAGCAAGATGCAGTCGACATGAACCCGGGATCGTACGTAAACTTTCCCGTTTGTTTGTACAGCGTGCGGATGTCAATGACATCGGGACCCATGGTGCTCTCCATCACCGGAAGAGTGACGTCAGGCGTTCCGTCAGAAAAAGAAAGAGTCGCAGTTTTATCTGCCATATGTTGTACCTCCAAAAGTTAGAAAGTTAATTCCCGACATTTTAAGTCGGAAATCTTCTACTGTCACATCATCGGAACTGTTCATCCGACGTTTCATCCAGCGTATTCAGTAAGAAAGACACTCGGAAGCTCCTTTTTCAACCTGGGTCAGGCGATCAAGAAACGGTCAAAAGCTCTTTTTGAGAAGTTGAAATCATCGAAGCGCTTGCTTCGACATCGTTAAAAAAGCACAATCAATCATGCCGTCAATGTTTTTAGCAAATTATGGACGTTCGTGCAACATTAATGGGATTAGGGAAACGCTGAATAATGTCACGAGCGAAGGCAAGACAAAACGCGCATTTTCCGAAAAGCGCGATGAAAAAGCGTAGTTTACTTGAAGGCGAATGAGCATTTTGGGGAAGACTTCAACGCAGCATTGCATTCGCGCAGTCATTAATCTGCGTTTCCCTTAGGTTTTTTAATGTAACCCTATGACCAATATCGACTTCCCCCAGCGGGATTTTCTCAGCATCTGTCGCAAGGCTCTGATTTCTTTTGTCGCAGCTCTTTGCGTCGCGTGCGGTAGCGCTCCTCCTGCTCCGGACACGGGAAAACCGTATGCCGACCTACCGCCATCCGAACAGGGTCGCGAAGTGGTTATTTTCTCACTTTCACTGCTTGATGTCGGCTACCGTTTCGGCGGCAAAAACCCGGAAGCCGGTCTTGATTGTAGCGGCATGGTCGCTTACGTTTTCAAACATGCCATCGGCTACAACATCAGCGGTAGCGCCGCCGACATCGCCAAACGCGGTACATCAATATCCCGCAACCAACTGCGCCCGGGTGATTTAGTTTTTTTCAACACGCTCAACCGCTCCTTTTCCCATGTCGGCATCTACATCGGCAACGGCGATTTCATCCACGCCCCGTCGAGCAACGGCAAAGTCCGCGTCGATTCACTCAACAACCGTTATTTTGCGCCGCGTTATGAAACCGCGCGGCGGTATTTTTGAGTCAAATATCAGATGACAGAGATCAGAAAAAACACAACACTTCGCTTAACCTCAAATTTTTTCTTTCCCGCCATAACATCCAAGAAACGAATGTCATTACGAGGAGCGAAGCGACGCGGCAATCTAGACGATGTTGGAAAAGATGATACGCTACGATGGCGTCTCGTCGTTTGTAAAAAAGGTTTTTATTAATTCCTTAACAACACAGCATTGTCAAAAGCGCATCGTGAAAACAGTGCGTTTTTTTGTTTAGTGATCAGAATTCGCGCTACGCGCGATGAAATGTTGACTGATTCCTGTCATTTGAAACCTGATGCCTGAACAGCGCAGCGCCATAAATGCCATACCCTTTCCGGGAATATAAGTTCCCGGCGCAAGTTCCAGCAGCGGAATCAGTGCAAAGGCGCGCTCATGCAGGCGCGGATGAGGCAACGTCAAATAACGGCTGTGGCTGATGTGTTGCCCGTACAGCAACAAATCCAGATCAAGCGAGCGCGGCGCGAAGCGATATGGTCGCGCGCGGCGATGTTTCCGTTCGATGCATTTCATCGCTGCAAACAGTTTTTCCGCGGACAGCGTCGTGGTCACTTGTGCGACGGCGTTGATGTAAGGCGGCTGACGGCGCGTCACGCCATAGGGTGCAGTACGGTAAAGCGAAGAACGCGCGATGAGTTCAGTATCTTCAATCTGCGCGATTTCGTCGAATGCTTCTTCAACATGGCAGCGCGCATCGCCGAGATTACTGCCCAGCCCGATGAATGCCGTTTCTTTTTTGTTCATGAAGACGCGGGCGGCACAGACGAAGCGGATGGTTTGCGACGGCGACGGCGTTTTCCCGTCGTCGGTTTTTCGCCGAGCGCGGCAATCATTTTTTTCTGTTCTTCGGCGTCCACCGTCTGAAACTTCGTCCACCACGCTCCTAATTCCTTCGATACTTCTCCATTCTCACCACGCATCAACATGAAATCGTACGCGGCGCGAAAGCGCGGCTGATCCAGCAACCGAAAAGGTCGCGAGCCGACGCGCTGTTCAAAACGCGGTTGCAATAACCAGATTTCGCGCATCACGCTCTGCAAGCGACGTGGGATAGCCAACTGATGCGCGTAGGTTTCGAGCGTGATTTCGGCAGCCTGATTCAGGGCGGGCAACGGTTTCGTACCCGCATCTGTCAATGTTTTGCTTTCTCGCACCACCGCAGGCCACAGCAACGCGGCGAAGAGGTACGCCGGTGATACCGTTTTGCCGATGCGCAGACGTTCGTCAGTATGTTTCAACGCCAACGCGGCAAAGTTTTCCGCAGCCTTGTCGGTCAATAATGCATCGAACGCAGGCAGCAAATGATAATGCCGCGCTTCAACAACATTTTTCTGCGCACTGCCTGATAATAATAGTTTTTGTGTTTCTTCAAAAACGCGCGCCGACGGGATATGCTCCATCAAACCCGCGAGTTTGGTGATCGGTTTTTCGCTGCTCGGCGCTATTGTCAAATCAAGCTTGCCCGCGAGACGAACAGCGCGCAGCATGCGCACCGGATCTTCGCGATAGCGCACGGTCGGCGCACCGATCAGTTTCAAGCGCCGCGCACGAATGTCGTTCACACCGCCAACGTAATCCCAGATTTCTTCACTGTCGGGATCGTAATACAGCGCGTTGACGGTAAAATCGCGGCGCACCGCGTCTTCCGCCTGCGTGCCGTACACGTTGTCGTTGAGCAAACGGCCGAATTCATCAGTCGCATTGTTGTCGGTTTGTGCGGTGCGAAACGTGGATACTTCAATCACGTCGCGTCCGATGTGCACATGCACCAGTTTGAAACGCCGCCCAATAATGAATGCGCGACGAAATAGCGGCCGAATGTCTTCCGGTGTGGCGTCTGTTGCCACGTCAAAATCCTTGGGGCGACGCCCCAACAACAGATCGCGCACGGCGCCGCCGACCACAAACGCCTGAAAACCGGCGTCGTGCAAACGACGAACAACGCTGAGCGCCGCCGCGTCGATTTGTTCGGCACGAATTTTGTGCTGACTGACAGGATAAATGCGCGGCTCCCGCACTTTTTTGGCGGGCAAAATACGGGCGATCAGGCCACGAATCATGATTTTCTGGTTTTCTTCGTTAAATGTCTGCCGCGCTGAGAAGTTCTGCGGCATGAAAATGTTTTTTGCGCCGCCGATTCAGGCGACGGAATCGGCAGCGATGATAACATGCCGCGATCAGCAACACGGCATTCCCCCGGCGGCAGACTGTCGAGCGTCCATTCTCCCACTGCGTAGCGAATCAACCGCAATGTCGGCAAACCAACCGCCGCCGTCATCCGCCGCACTTGTCGATTACGTCCTTCGCGAATACTGATCCGTAGCCATGAAGTCGGTATCGCGGCACGATAACGAATCGGCGGCGTCCGTGCCCATAACTGTGGAGGTTCGTCCATCCTTTCTGCTTGTGCGGGACGCGTTATGCCATCTTTCAGCGTCACGCCATCGCGCAGTTGTTGCAGTGCATTTTCATCGGGCACACCTTCGACCTGCGCCCAATACGTTTTCCAACAACCATGACGCGGGTGCGCGATATGCGCCTGCCAAGGGCCGTGATCAGTCAGTATCAACAAGCCTTCACTGTCAGCGTCGAGCCGCCCCGCCGGATAAACGTCGGGAACGTCGATATAATCAGCCAACGTTTGGCGATTGCCATTACTGTGATCAGTGAATTGGCTGATGACGCCGAAAGGTTTGTTGAACAACAATAATAACGGCATGGTGTAATATCATTTTAAAAGTCGTTAGAATAGCGCGGCACGCATGGCAGCCAATCAAGCGTAAGATGCGTTTTTCGCAGGAAATCTCTGAAAAACGTCGTGAACGCGAACCGGGCAAAATAACCGCGGTTTTTTCAGAGATTGCCAAGGCGGTCTTCCACATTTTACACAACACTTTCAGGAGTCTTTATGTCCAGCTACCAACACATCAAGGTACCCAGCAGCGGAGAAAAAATTACCGTCAACGCCGATTTTACGCTGAACGTCCCCGATCAACCGATCATTCCTTACATCGAAGGCGACGGCATCGGCGAAGATATTACGCCGGTGATGATCAAAGTCGTCGATGCTGCGGTCAAAAAAGCGTATGGCGGCAAGCGTCAAATTCACTGGATGGAAGTTTACGCCGGCGAAAAATCCACCCGCGTGTACGGTGAAAACGTCTGGCTGCCCGACGAAACGCTTGATGCCCTGAAAGAATATCTGATTTCGATTAAAGGCCCACTCACCACCCCAGTTGGTGGGGGTATTCGCTCGCTGAACGTTGCGCTGCGTCAGATACTCGATCTGTACGTCTGTTTGCGTCCGGTGCGCTATTTCAAAGGCGTGCCCAGCCCGGTGAAAGCGCCGGAGCGCGTCGATATGGTGATCTTCCGCGAAAACGCCGAGGATATTTACGCCGGCGTTGAATGGCAAGAAGGTACGCCCGAAGCGAAAAAAGTCATCGACTTCCTGATCAACGAAATGAAAGTTACCAAAATTCGCTTCCCCGCCACTTCCGGTATTGGCGTCAAACCAGTTTCGCGCGAAGGCACCGAACGTCTCGTGCGCCGCGCCATTCAATACGCGATCGACAATGACCGCAAATCCATCACGCTGGTGCACAAAGGCAACATCATGAAGTTCACCGAAGGTGCATTCCGCGATTGGGGCTACGCGCTGGCGAAACGCGAGTTCGGCGCACAGGAAATCGACGGCGGTCCATGGTGCACGTTCAAGAATCCGAAAACGGGCAAAGAAATCACCGTCAAAGACAGCATTGCCGATGCTTTCTTGCAACAAATCCTGTTGCGCCCGCAGGATTACGACGTGATCGCCACGCTCAACCTCAACGGCGATTATTTATCCGACGCTTTGGCGGCTCAGGTTGGCGGCATCGGCATTGCGCCGGGCGCAAACCTTGCCGACGCCATCGCGATGTTCGAAGCCACGCACGGCACGGCGCCGAAATACGCGGGGCTCGACAAAGTCAACCCTGGCTCGGAAATTCTGTCCGCCGAAATGATGCTGCGGCATATCGGATGGACCGAAGCCGCCGACGTCATCATCAAGGCGACTGAAGATGCGATCCTCGCCAAAACCGTCACCTACGACTTCGCGCGCCTGATGGATGGTGCGACAGAAGTCTCCTGCTCCGGCTTTGGCGAAGCGATGATTTCGCACATGTGATTCAGGGAACAGGTTACAGGAGACAGGCTTCAGTAATATTTCATCGCGCGTAGCGCGATCAAAAAAATACTCCCCTCGCCCGCTTGCGGGAGAGGGGTTGGGGGAGAGGGCGATTTCCAGTTTTGCCACCTCTCCTGTTTTTATCCATGAAGACATTTTTCATACTCCCATGCCGGTCTCGCCCGGCTGGCGAGTTACTTTTTTGAACGGACAAAAAAGTAACCAAAAAATCCGCCCCCGGTTCCGCCGCCCTTCGGGTTCCCTGCGCTTCTCATCGGCTTGAGTGCTCGCATAACTCGCTCGCGATAAAAATATCAGACGCTCGCTCGAACAATGCTCGCTTTATTCTCAAGCCTCTTGCGATGCTCGGCGGCATCAACGGGGGGCCGGGGAGTTATGCAACCGAATTACCTCACGCTCTAAATGCACAAAAACAAATTTATTTTTCTACCAACTTAACGCGCTCCACCGCTTCCACGCCTCCGCCAACATCCGCATTTGAGGCAAATCATCGCTATGGTTTTTAGTTTGTAGTTGCTCAATCAGCTCGTCAAAAGGCAATCTCTTCAAGCGATCACAAAGTTTATCTCGATTTTCTTCTATTTCTGTTCTCACTTTTTGAACCGCTTTATCCCGAAGCCATTCGTATTTTTCGACAATACGATGTTTTGTATTTTCTAACCCTCTCATGAGACACTGATCGAAGGCAGCAATTCTTCCATTATTAATATTGTCGAAATTTAGGGAAACACTGATTTAATCGCACTTTATTGATTGTTTGCGGATAGCAGAT
>DAISYG010000064.1:0-13061 GCA_036825435.1 Casimicrobiaceae bacterium
CGCGGCGACAATGGGGAAGTTGTAACACTCGCCGCGAAATCCGCATCAACTGGCGATTGATATTGCTGCCGCCACAGCTTGCCACCGATATTATTGCACACGAGGTCGCGCACCTTTGCGAGATGAATCATTCACCACGTTTTTGGGCGTTGCTGGAGCAACTGCGCCCCGGTATTCGTAACCGCGAATCGGCTTTGGCGGAGTGGCAGACGTTGCTCGCCGCTTGAAAAAAATTCGATAACCCGCTGCACTTTCTCAGCGCTCCCATAATGCGTTAAAGTATCGTTTTCATCAAAGGCAAAATGATCATGATGTCTGTTCGTTACCTTTCCCGTCTTTCTCCACTGCTGTTGATCCTTTTCCTCGGTGCCTGCGGCATCAAAGGTGATCTTTATCTTCCGCCGCAGCAAAACGAAACACAAGCCGCGCCCGCAAGTGAAACACCGGAGGATCTATGAGTTTTTTTACCATGCGCCAGGGCGTGCTCCACGTGGAAGATGTTTCGCTTGTCGATATTGCCCAGCGTTACGGAACGCCGTGTTATGTGTATTCACGCGCGGCATTACATACTGCTGCACAAGAATATTTAGACGCTTTTCGTTCACAAAATGCGTTGGTGTGTTACGCCGTCAAGGTCAACAGCAATATCGCCATTCTCAACGAATTTGCTCGTTTGGGTTTCGGTTTCGATATTGTTTCCGGCGGCGAACTGGCACGCGTTCTGGCAGCTGGCGGTGACGCATGCAAAGTTGTCTTTTCCGGCGTCGGCAAGACGATTGCCGAGATGGAAGACGCACTCAACGCAGGCATCAAGTGTTTCAATGTCGAATCTGCCGCCGAATTGGAAACGCTGGCGGCAACTGCGCAGCGTCTGGGCAAACAGGCGCCGATCAGCCTGCGCATCAACCCCGATGTCGATCCCAAAACACATCCTTATATTTCCACGGGACTACAGGAAAACAAATTCGGCATTCCATTACGCAATGCGCTCGCGCTTTATCAACGCGCGCAACATATACCGTCGCTGCGCATCGTCGGCGTCGATATGCATATTGGTTCACAGATTACTGATATTGCGCCCTTCCGAGAAGCCGCACAAAAGTTGCTCGCACTGGTTGAAACATTGGAAAAGAATGACATCTCGCTGGAGCATATTGATATTGGCGGCGGTCTCGGCGTTCATTATCGCGATAACGATGCGCCACCAACCATCGCCGCTTTCGCCGCAATGTGTCAGGAAACCTTTGCCACGCGTCGCGAACAATTGCTGCTTGAACCCGGGCGACGGTTGGTTGCCGCCGCCGGTGTCTTGTTGACGCGCGTGCTTTATTTGAAACCGGGCGAGCCGCGCAGCTTTGCCATCGTTGATGGCGCCATGAACGATCTGCTGCGCCCAGCGCTTTATCAAGCGTGGCATCCTGTACAGCAAGTTACTGCGCCTGATCCCGACGGAGAGTCACGTTCTTGGAACATCGTCGGACCCATTTGTGAAAGCGGCGATTTCCTCGCACAGAATCGTCAACTGATATTACGCGCGGGCGAATTATTGACTATTGGCGTTGCCGGAGCGTACGCAATGGCAATGAGCTCCAACTATAATTCGCGTCCGCGCGCATGCGAAGTCATGGTTGATGGAGCACGTACTTTTGAAATTCGCGCGCGTGAAACGGTTGCGTCGTTGTTTTCTCAAGAGCAAATGTTGCATGATGAAAACTGAAAACACGTGTCCAATTGTGCACGAAGCGCAACATCTTTACATTTCGCGCAAAACAAATGTGCGTTATTTATTTGCAAAAAAGAAAGATATGGTTAGAATGCGTTCAGCGACATTGGGTTTTGTCAAGTGTTTTTGAAATCCGACGTACGCAAAAAAGAGTCACCAAGATCTCGATAACTCAGACAGGAGAAATGAAATGGCTGAAAAAATGTTATTCCGCACTAAAGCGGCCAAAAAGAAAGTAACGAAGAAAGTAGCAAGGAAACCTGCCAAGAAGGCAGCCAAAAAAACAACGAAGAAAACCGTGAAGCGCGTTGTTCGCAAAGCGCCTGCCAAAAAAGCTGTGAAAAAAACAGCCAAAAAGGCAGTCAAGAAAACGGCGAAAAAAACAGTGAAGCGTGTTGCCCGTAAAGCGCCCGCCAAAAAAGCTGTGAAGAAAACCGCTAAGAAGGCGGCGAAGAAAACAGCGAAAAGGCCCATGAAAAAAACAGCCAAGCGTCGCTGATTCTGTGGTTCCAATAATAAAAAAGAGCAGCTTAATGCTGCTCTTTTTTTATGGTTCTTTTCTCTTTTCAAAACTGTTTCATGATCATGCCCGGTCCCAGAAACGGGGAATAGATCGTGAATGTCGAATCATCATTGGGTTGCGGTGCCGCATCCTGCCAAGAATCCGGAAGAGTTTCATCGGTTGTCACGCGCATCGCAGCACTGTTGGCCAAACGCTCTCGCCACAATGCCGCGGCATCGGCGTCGCGCGTTGAACCGATGCCATCCATGACGCTGTCGGTGATGCGCAGCGAAACGCGCGTTTCTTTCGATGAGCATTTTTTATCGGAATACACCACGGATTGATCGGCGCGCACGCATTTATAAATCTGCGCTTGAACCGTAATCGGCATCAGAAACAATGAAAAAATTGCTGCCTGAAAAAAATAACGGTGCACTTTAGGAACCACTGATTCATGTTGCGAGCGCGAGCAAGACAAGGCGGAATTTGACGAAAAAGCGCAGTTTACTCAGATGTAAATGAGCATTTTGAGGAGGATTCCAACGCCGTATTGCGCGTGCGCAGTAATGAATCAGAATTCCTTTATCCACCACAACGTCGACGAGTCGTCGTCGTTCGCGTACCTGATGATTGACCGGAAGATGATGCTTGTGGCGAACCACTACTGTTGCCGATGACGTAAACCTTGCCGCCACCTGATGCGCTCATCGAACTATTCAGACTGCCGCGAATCGCAGCCTCGCTGGCAAGATTGGAGTTATCCATTGTGTTGTCGGTAATCTTGACAACCGTGCGCTGCTTGGCAGGACCGCAACGGGAGTCCGAATAAATAACCTTCCCTTGATCATCAACGCAACGATAAACCTGCGCCATGCTGGAAACGGAAAACAAAAGCAACACCGCTGCCGGAACGATTACACCGAGATGATGTTTCATGGTTTCCTCCTTAAGCACAATTCCAAAAGGAATGTTCATTATGAATTATTTTACTCGGAATGACAACTTATTATGTATCAGAATACCTTTTCAAAATATATCTGAAAATGTTACGCACGCAGATCAAGTACAGAACATCACGTTTTCGTGCCAAAGATCCGATCCCCCGCATCGCCCAAGCCCGGCAAAATATAACCGTTTTCGTTCAGCCCATCGTCGATAGATGCCGTGTACACGACAACATCGGGATGTTTTTGCTCAAGTAGCGCCAGCCCTTCGGGCGCCGCGACAAGAAAAATGCCGCGAATCTGTTTGCAACCCGCCGCTTTCAACATATCGATCGTTGCCACTAGCGTACCACCGGTTGCCAACATCGGATCAACGATCATCGCCATGCGTTCGTGCATGTCGCCAGTCAATTTTTCGTAATACGTTACCGGCGCCAACGTTTCTTCGTTGCGTTGAATGCCGACCACACTCACCTTTGCCGCCGGAATCAATTCCAATACGCCGGTCAGCATCCCCAACCCTGCGCGCAAAATCGGTACGATGGTGATTTTTTTACCTTTGATTTTTTGCGCCTGCACCGTACCTGCCCAACCGGCGCGCTCAACCGTTTCGGTGGGCAAATCGCGCGTCGCTTCGTACGTGAGCAGCATCGTCACTTCCGCCGCCAATTCGCGAAAACCTTTCGTACTCAAGTCCGCCTGCCGCATCAACCCCAGTTTGTGCTGCACCAAAGGATGTTTTACTTCGACTACTTTCATCACAGTCTCCATCAACGGTTATTTTTGCGTGGCGTTTTCTTTTTGGTACTCGTCAGCGCAACCTTTGCTTCATTCTGCGCCGCAATCGCGTCGACGATTTTATTGGGCTTCATCAACAACACTGGAATCGGACGCGTCGATTTTTTGGCGTGCGTCTGTTCCACCATCGCGGCAACTTTTCTGCGTTTGGGCAGCGGCTGATCGGGATTTTTCGCATACGCAGCTTCGCGTTCATCGCGACGCGGCGCAGCTTCCGCGCCGGTTCGGCGCGATGACGTTTGCCGCTCGCTCTTGTCGCGCGGCTTTTCTTCCTTCGCTTTGATCTGCGCCATATCAATCGTTGCGCGTTCCAGTTTCTTGCCGATCAGCTTTTCGATTTCGGCAAGATATTTCTCCTCATCCGCTGTGACGAACGACAGCGCTTCACCTTCGGACCCGGCACGACCGGTGCGTCCGATTCGATGCACGTAATCTTCAGGCACCGTCGGCATATCGTAATTGATCACGATCGGCAATTCTTCAATATCGAGCCCACGTGCCGCTACATCGGTCGCGACCAATATTTGCGTTTTGCCGTTCTTGAATTTCTCCAACGTTGCAATCCGTGCCGACTGCGTTTTATCGCCGTGAATCGCATCTGCCGCAATACCATTTTTTTCCAATGCCCTTGCCAAACGCGACGCGCCTTGCCGTGTTTTGACAAAACACAACACTTGCCACAGTTGACGTGATTGAACAATATGTTCGAGCAATCTTCTCTTCTGCAACGCTGGACAAAAATAAACACTCTGCTTGACGGTCTCGGCAGTAGTATTACGGCGCGCAACTTCAATCAACTGCGGTTTGTCGAGCATATCTTCGGCAAGTTTTTTGATGTCTTGCGAAAACGTTGCGGAGAACAGCAAGCTCTGCCGTTTTTTCGGCAACAATTTGATGATGCGACGAATATCGGGAATGAATCCCATGTCGAGCATACGATCCGCTTCGTCGAGAACAAAAAACTCGACTTGCGACAGCGATACCGTTTTCTGCTCCAGATGATCAAGCAACCGCCCCGGCGTCGCGACCAAAACTTCCACGCCTTTCAACAAGATCGGTGTTTGCTGCTTGATATTGACGCCGCCGTACACCACCGTCGAACGCAGCTTCGTGTGTTTTGCATATGTTTTGATTGATTCTTCAACCTGAATTGCGAGTTCGCGTGTCGGCGCCAAGATCAGCGCGCGCACCGGATGGCGCGCCGGTGACGGGCTGCTGTTGGCATGCGTCATCAATTTTTGCAAAATCGGCAAGCCGAAGCCTGCTGTTTTTCCGGTGCCGGTTTGCGCACCGCCCATCACATCGCGCCCAGCCAAAACAACCGGGATCGCCTGTACCTGAATCGGCGTCGGATGAACATACCCGGCGTCGGCAACCGCTTGCAACAATTCCGGGCACAAGCCCAGATCGGCAAATTCTTTCAATGAAAACTCCTTTGTTTCGTGCAATATTTTGCGCAGAATTCCATCAAACTATACAGGAAACCCCGCGTCATCGCGAAAAACGCCACGTTGAGGGGGCGAAAATGGTACGATTTGCACCCTTTCGGCGGAAATGACCTTTCCGCGCCGCTTTTGATTTGGATGTACTTTTATGATTTTTGATCGAATTCGAAATATCGCCATTATCGCTCATGTTGACCATGGCAAAACCACACTGGTCGATAAATTGCTGACGCAATCAGGCACATTTGCCAAACATCAACACGTCAGCGAACGCGTCATGGACAGCAACGACATCGAGCGCGAGCGCGGTATCACCATTTTTTCCAAGAACTGTTCCGTTCATTATCAGGATGTACGCATCAACATCATCGACACACCCGGGCACGCCGACTTTGGCGGTGAGGTCGAACGCATCCTCGGCATGGTTGATGGCGTGTTGCTGTTGGTCGATGCTGTCGAAGGTCCGATGCCGCAAACGCGTTTCGTCACCATGAAAGCGCTGAAAAAAGGATTGCACCCGATTGTTGTCGTCAATAAAATTGATCGCACCGGCGCGCGTCCTGATTGGGTCGTCAACCAAACTTTTGATCTTTTCGATCGCTTGGGTGCGACGGAAGAGCAGCTCGACTTCCCCGTGATTTACGCTTCTGCGCTCAATGGTTGGGCGACGGAAAACCTCGCCGAAGTCGAATCGGGGCAAGCTGCGCAAGGCGACATGCGTAGCCTGTTTGACGCCATCCTCAAATATGTTCCCGCGCCGCAAGGAAATGCCAAAGCACCGCTGCAATTGCAGATCAGTGCGCTTGATTATTCGAGTTATCTGGGACGGCTCGGCATCGGCCGTATCCGACGCGGTCATCTTGAAGCGCCACAGGAAGTTATAGCGTTAACGCCGGGACATGAACCGGAGCGTGCCAAGATCACGCAAGTGTATGGCTTTTCCGGTTTGGAACGCGTGCCGTTGGAGAAAGCCTCTGTCGGAGACATCGTCTTGATCAGCGGTATCGACGATCTGGCCATCGGCACCACACTTGCGGATGCTACACAGCCGGAAGCATTGCCGCCGATCACGATCGACGAGCCGACATTGACGATGAATTTTCAGGTCAACACCTCGCCGCTCGCCGGACGCGAAGGCAAATACATCACGTCACGCAATCTGCGCGACCGCCTGCAAAAAGAATTGCTGACCAATGTTGCGCTGCGTGTTGAAGACACCGACGATACCGATATTTTCCTTGTCTCTGGTCGCGGCGAATTGCATTTGACGATCCTCATTGAAAACATGCGTCGCGAAGGTTATGAGCTTGCCGTCTCACGTCCGCGCGTGGTCTTGCGCGAGATCGATGGCGTTTCCTGCGAACCTTATGAGTTTCTCTCAGTTGATGTCGAAGACAACCATCAAGGTGGCGTGATGGAAGCGCTCGGTCAACGACGTGGCGAAATCGCCAACATGGAGTCTGATGGCCGCGGCAGAACGCGTATTGATTATCGCATTCCGGCGCGTGGGCTGATCGGCTTTCAGGGTGAATTCCTCAACTTGACACGCGGCACCGGCATCATGAGCCATGTATTTGACAGCTACGCTCCGGTGAAAGGTGATATCCCCGAGCGCCGTAACGGCGTATTGATTTCTCAAGAAGACGGCGAAGCCGTCGCTTACGCGTTGTGGAATTTGCAAGAGCGTGGCCGCATGTTCGTTTCACCCGGCGATCAATTGTATGAAGGCATGGTCATTGGTATTCATAGCCGCGACAACGATCTTGTCGTCAACCCGATCAAAGGCAAAAAATTAACCAACGTGCGCGCCTCTGGAAAAGATGATGCGATTATGCTCACCCCTCCCATTAATTTAACGCTCGAATACGCGGTGGAATTCATCGCCGACGATGAATTGGTGGAAGTCACGCCGCAATCGATTCGTATCCGCAAACGCTTTTTGAAGGAGCATGAGCGCAAGCGTGCGGCGAGAGCTTAAGAGAATGCCGATTACAATTCTTTGCCTTCTGACATCTGAGCTACCCAAACCGATACGCACCACACCATCAGCAAAGGCATCATGATCAGCACAATCCGTCCGGCGTGCACAGCGCCGAGCGCCAGTATGCCCAACTGTGGAAAACCGATCATCGCAACACAAAACAATGCTGCGCTGAAAACGATCATCGTCAGTACATCACACGAATCGCTAAACCATTGCCTCCCGCCAAAAATCATTACCGCAAGCGCCACAATCCACGCCACATGCCAATTCCTGCCCGCAATCAATAAGTCGAGCCATTGCTGAACATCATCGTCGGGCATGAAGGTGATACCGACAAGCTGTGGCGATAACGATGATCCAAACTGCGGCAAAAGGAGCATCAATAATATTACGGCGGTCAGAATGATGGCCGCCAAGCGCCCGCGCCATTTTGAAACCCAGACAAACGGTATGGCGATGAACAACGTTATCAACCATCCATACGATGCTTGCCACAGCAGTGCCGCGCCCAGCATCAATGCGACAAACACCAGCATGTCCCACGGATTTTTATCTTCCGCCCAACTCGCTAATGCCAACGCCGCCAAGGTATAAAAAACCGCGAGCGGCAAATCCGGCAAACCCGCCAATGCCACGTGCGCATTCAACAACGGCAACGACGTCACCAGCCACGCCGTGAACAACGAAATCAATATCCCCGCTTTGCGTCGAACAAATCCGTACACACCGAACCCCAACGCCGCAAACAAAACCCACCACGGCAAATTGATCAACGCATCATTCCATTCGCCTGCGCCATACGCCATCCACGCCTGCAACAACGGCAACGTTTGCGACAGCGTCGGCGTCATGCTGAAATAAAGATCATGATCCGTTTGCGCCAACCACGTTGACGCATCGACGAATGACACCAATTTTCCTTGCGAAAACAAGACATGTGCTTGCGCGCTGCTTTGCAACATCGCTTCCCAAGGAAAAAGAGGTTGCGTGCTGATATCCAACCACAGCAATGCGAAACGAAACAATAACGCCAACAAAAGCAATATTGCAATCAGTCGTGCTGGCCAGCTCAATGTGCGCAATGCGCAGATCGGACAGGAGAAACGAGTCCGTCGCCACGCAACAATAAGCAACGGTATGGCGGCGATGAGCAACGGCAACGCCAGTGCTGCCAGCGAAAAACTGATGCCCAGCGCGGAATACGCACGCATCAACAACGTCAATAATAAATAACCCAAGCAAATACCTGCACCGATCAGACGAAAAGTAAACCCCGGGCGTTGCGGTGGCAAAAAAACCGCTGCGCACCACAGAACGGCAATGCCGAAAAGACAGGGAAGAAACAGAGAAATGATCGCGGTTATCATTGTCGTTTATAAAATCTCGAGGAGCGCCGAGCCGGGTTCCAGCAATTTGATTTCCGCCGCAATTTCGGTGCCGTCCGCCCAACGCAACATTTTTTTGGCGGCATCATACTGGATGCCCGTTTGCTGAAACGCCAACACATAATCACCGCGCCTCAACATGCGTCCGTTCAACGGCACACTCTGGTGCAAATCAAAATATACGTTATACGGCGCAAGTAGGTAGCCGATACGGCTGCGTAAATACGGATCAGGCACCAGTGCGAAAACACGCGATGGTCGCTCTGCCAATATCGGTTTTGCTTTGTCAATAAACGCATAAAGCGGCGCATCGAGTGCAGCTCGATGTTTTCCCGTCATATCCTTGCCGCCATAGGTCTGCCACGTTTGCATGGTTTGTCGCGTCAACTGCCATGACCAGCGCGCATCCACCACCAGCCAGCACAAAGCCAATAATACGATACCCGTGTACCACCACTGTATTGTCACTGCGGTTTGCACATGACGCCATCGTTGTCGCCAGAAAAAAACGCCTGTGCCGATCACCATTGGCACCAGCAGCAGTGCCGCCATGAAATAAGCCAGCGGCGGGTTGACATCATCCAATTGCGCGATCGACGTTCCCGTCCATGGCGAAAAAGCCAGCCAGCCGCGCAACAGGCGCGCCAATGATTCTCTTAACCCCATCGGGTGCGCACTGATCGTAGCGACTGAAAATATTTGTTTCCCCGAAGTCTGCACCACCAGCGCCAATCCCGAAATCTGGCTGATCCACGCCTTATGCCCCACCACCGTGACCGGCTGCAAGCGACCATCCACAACATCAATGTCGATCATCGCCCGTTCGTTGGGATAAAAATCGCTGCGCCACATCAAGCGCGCTGCGCTGTCTTCGGGAAGCGGCGTCACATCAAAACTGATCACCGGATATTGCGCTGCCGAAAACTGCGGATTGATCGCGATTACCGCCATCCCCGTTTCATCGGTTTGAAATGTTTGCCGCTCGTCATCAGAACGGTCAACGAGCAAAGTGCCGCGCACCAATTGCAGATCCGCTGCGCCCCATTGCAGCACATCGCTTTTCGGAAACCACGCGCCGGGCAGTGTTTTGCCAAAGTAAACCGCAAAAACCAATAATAATAGCGCGATAAAAAGCGCTGCGCCCGTGCCGAGTGCGCGCAAAAAATGATTGTTTTTTTCAACAGGCTTCTGCGACAACGGTAGCGTCAACTGCTCGCCAGCAGCGGACTCGTTCGTCGAGAAATTCTGATCAGGAAGCAGTGGCGCTGCCATTATTCATCACTCCCCTGAAGCGTCGCGATCACTGGCGCATGGTCGGACGGTTTCTCGCCTTTGCGTTCATCGCGATCAATCGTGCTGGATATGCACGATGCCACCAACTTTTCAGAAAGCAAAATATGGTCGATGCGCAATCCATGATTTTTAGCGAAACCGAGTTGGCGATAATCCCACCAACTGAATGTCGCAGGCGGCTGATCGAACAAACGGAAGCTGTCCTGAAAGCCCAGTCGTAGCCAAGAACGAAACACGGCGCGCTCTTCGTCGGAACATAAGATTTGCCCGCGCCACGCATCGAGATCGTAAACATCGCGGTCATCGGGCGCAATATTGAAATCACCAGCGACGATCACTCGATCATGCGCCGCCAATGTTTCCTGCAAATAACGGGTAACGCGCCGGCACCACTGCATTTTGTACGCAAACTTTTCGCTGCCCACCGTTTGCCCGTTCGGCACATAAAGACAAACAATTCGTACACCGCCAACTGTCGCGGCAATCACCCGCGCCTGCGGGTCGTTATCATCGGGAACAGCACATTGGACATCTTTTACACCGAGCGCGTTGCGCGCCAGAATCGCAACGCCGTTGTATGTTTTTTGCCCATAACAACAACTTGCGTAGCCCGCCTCCTGCAATGCTTCCATCGGGAAACGATGATCTTCCATCTTCGTTTCCTGCAAGCAGACCACATCGGGGCGCTGACGCTCCAGCCACGCCAACAAACGTGGCAAGCGGACGCTGAGCGAGTTGACGTTCCAGGAGGAGATTTTCATAGTTATTCACACGGTTTTGCGGCTTAAGTATACTGGTAATTGCCAACCTCCACAAAACTAGGTTTGTTCTTTTAACCGCGCAACATGCGATGAATTTTTCTGAAATTTATCGTTCGGCTTCTGTGCTGTCGGTAAACGGCATGGTCAGGATGGCGGAGAAACCCTTGCCTTGGTGTCCCGGTGTGAAAGTCAATGTTCCGTGGTGCAGTTCCGCCACGCGATTCACGATCGACAAACCAAGGCCACTGCCCGGTTTTCCCGAGCCCAGTACACGAAAAAAACGCTCCGTTAAATGTTGATAATGTTCCGGCGCAACGCCCGGCCCGTTATCGGTAACGCTCAATTGCCAGCTCGTGTCTTTTTGCGCGGCGCGAACGATTACGGTACAACCATCATCGATATAACGCATCGCGTTGTCGATCAAGTTGCGTAATGCAATCGCAATCAGGTCGGGATTGACGGCAACTTCCAAATCACGATCCGCTTCCACTTTCAAGGTAATATGCCGTTGCGCTGCTGTGCTTTTGTAGGCCGCTATTTGCTTTTCAAGCAGATCGTGAATATTGGTTTTTTTGAACAACAACGCACCGGAGTCTTGCGGATGCAACGGATCAAGACGCGCCAGCAATAAAAGTTGTTCGATCAACGCGGTGCTGCGTTGGATGTCGGCAGACAGCGCCGCCAGCGCGGGTGCGAGTTCGGGGCGCTGGCGCTCCAACAACTGTGCCTTCATGCCAAGCGCCGCCAGCGGTGTACGCAACTCATGCGCGGCGTCGGCAGTAAATCGACGCTCGCTTTCGAGCGCGGTCGCTAAACGCGACAGCACACTGTTCAACGATTCGAGCAGTGGCAACATTTCGTTCGGCGCGTGATCGACGACAACAGGTGTCAAATCGTTCGGCGATTTTTCCGTCAGTTTCTGTGCAGCTTGATTCAGCGGCGCCAGCAAACGGCTGATCATCCACCAACTGATTGTCGCCAACGCCAACAGCAACAATAACGCCGGTATGATCAGATGTTCGCCAATTTTCAGCAGTAAAAAAATATAAGGAGCCAGCGGTCGCCCAACTTGTACTTCAAAATTACCACCGCGGTTTTTGACGACAAAGATTCGCCATTTAAGCCCTTCGTTTTCGATATCAACAAAGCCGCGTCTTTCCTGAAAATCTGCCACGAAAGGTATTTCCGGTGCGAACTGTGTCCGACTGATCACCTGCCCGCCGGAAACAATTTGGTATTGCATCCCGCGCATGCGGTGACTCGGTGAAGGCACCGGCTCCTGACGCAATCGTTCCGGCAAAATGCCGCGCTCGTGGAAATCGGTGGTCGCTTTCAGAATCAGCATGCCGGATTCGTGCAACGACTGATTCATCAGCCGATTGGCGATATGCCAGCCTGTGCCAAAAATGGCGCCGAGCGCAACGAACCAGAAAAACAGTGTGGTGAGCAACACCGACACCCAGAGGCGTTTGCGTAATGAATACGGCTTCATGGCGCGATGGCGTAGCCGGATGGACGAACGGTAATAATACGTTCGCTGCCGAGCTTACGCCGTAAATGATGAATATAAACTTCGACCGCGTTGCTGCCGATTTCTTCACCCCAACCGTACAAGGTTTCTTCCAGTTGCGCGCGCGATTGCGGGCGACCCTTGTGCAGCATCAGCGCGTGCAGTACGGCAAATTCGCGCCCCGTGATGCTGACCGGCTCGTCGTTGAGCCATACTTGTTTGGTTGCGGGATTTAGCGTAATGCCGCCCTGCGTCAATACGGCGTCCGGCTGCTGATGATGACGACGCATCGCCGCGCGAATGCGCGCCGATAATTCGTTGAGATCGAATGGTTTGACCAGATAATCGTCAGCGCCAGCATCCAAACCTTCGACGCGATCCGACAGCGCGTCGCGCGCCGTGATGTACAAAACCGGTGTGGAGTTCTGACGCTCGCGCAACCGCTGCAACACCGTGTCGCCGGACAATTCCGGTAACCCGCGATCCAGAAGAATACAATCATAGGTATGCGTTTTTAACGCAGTGTCAGCATGGTCACCACGGATCACCCAATCGACCGCGTAGCCATCGAGCTTGAGCCATGACGCGATCGTGTCGCCTAACGAAGTATCGTCTTCCACCAAAAGAATACGCATTTTTTTCCTTTGAACAACGTTCGATCAAACTTCCTAGATTCAAGTACGAAGCGCAACGCGGTTAAATGGTCTCATAAAAAC
>DAISYG010000065.1:0-12537 GCA_036825435.1 Casimicrobiaceae bacterium
AAGCTCCATTCTCTCAAAAGGTGGAGCCTCCGAGAAACCCGGGGCGGTTCAGTTTCCATCAATCAGAAAGCTGATGTTTTGCCCTGATACGCCTTGGAATCGGTATGTCGCTGACTGACCAACTCGCGGAGAATCGAATGTTTGCCCCGCCCCGTTCGCTTCCAATACACCATAAATATCTTCCGATAGCAGTAGCTCGAAACTCGCCGCATAGCTGCCCGGCTCAATCTGAACTTTGTAAATCCCGCTTGCCGGAAGCCTCGGCATCGCATAACCAGCCGCTGGAGAACGCGCTGAGAAACTACCCAACTGACTACCATCGGGTTTCAGAATCTTGACCGTCAGGTATCCATTCGACGGCGTGGTTTCAAGGTCATCTAAACCAATACCCAGCCATTGTCCTTCTGTACCTTCAAAGGTATATGCCGCGTTCTGACCCGCAAGTAAACTAACCTCTTCTCCCGTGCCGGAAATATTGAGCAATCCCGTGTCTTCTGAACGAAGAGCAACCGAGATGGCGCCCAATTTCCCGCTCGGCGGAACAAGTCTGACTTCATATTGCCCCGTTGATGGTAGTCCTACTATAGTCCATATCTTTGAAGTACCTGCTCCACTGTAATAGTTAATGGTTGTATATTCTAATTGCTCTCCATCTGGTTTATAAATATAAAAATAGGTGTTTCCAAAAAAAGTGTTGTCTCCTATTAAAATATTAATATTTTGACCAGCTATTCCATTGAAACGATACACTGCCGATTGACCAATACGATTCGAATTGAATGTTTGTGCCGCTCCATTCGATTCTAACGAAACAGACTCGTCTTCCGTCAATAGCAGTTTGAATGTGGCCGTATTGCTTCCCGGCGCTATCTGAATTCTATAGTTCCCGGTTACCGGCAATTTCGGTAACGCATACCCTGAAGCGGGTGACCTAGCGACAAAAGAACCTAGCTGGCTACCATCTGGCTTAAATATCGTCACGTTCAAGCTACCATTTGATGGAGCAACTTCCAGATCCTCAAAACCAACTCCTAGCCATTGCCCAGCCATTCCTTCAAAAGAGAAATGCGCAATTTGCGTTTCATGAAGAGAAACCGTTTGGGTTGCTCCCTCTGTTATCGAAATACCTGTGATGTCTTCAACAAGTATGATCTGCATGGTTCCTGTAGCGTTCCCCGATGGAGGTATCAAGCGAACACGATATGTTCCATCAACAGGAAGGTTTATGAAATCTAATGTGGTACTACCTTCGTTACCTGCGCTTGATCCCACGGTTTTTGACTGATGCAGCACACCGTCCGGCCTGTACAATTGAACCGTTGTATTTCCAGGGATGGTGTCTTTTGTAATGTACAGACGACCGAGCATCCCTGCTGTTGCTTCAAAAAAGTATGTTCCGGCCTGTCCAATTTTGTTTGCGACAAATGTTTCAGGCACATTGGTAGTAAGTGCACCGCCAATATCGGGGTTCAAAACAACACTTAATGAAATAGAGGTGTTTTGAGCAGTAACAGTAACCGTGTAAATTCCGGTTTCCGGTAAATAAGGAATGGCACAGCTAGCCGTTTTATTGATAGTTCCACATGTCACTAAATTTGCATTATTCGGGGTATTTACTGTAACTCTTGCACTACCACCACTGCCCACGATCACGTCTGTGAATCCCAGCATATACCCTTGCCCATGCTCGCCGGAAAAGGTAAAGCTTTTGCTTTCATTTCGAGAAAGGCTGATTGGTGCAGAAATAATGCCTGATTCCAAAAAAGAGCCGACGACGAATGAATCTGCACTCGTGACTGTCCCATTGATATTGCTTATTGAAATTGGGCCTGTTGAAGCCGAAGCCGGAACAATAGCTTCAATCTCAGTGGCACCTGCTCCCAACAGTACCGCGTCTACGCCATTGAATTTGACCAAATTACCTTCAAGAGTTGGGATGAAACCGCTCCCGTAGATTGTGACTGAAGTACCAATGGAGCCCGATGTTGGTGTAAACCGGATAATGGCTAGATCATCCGCCGCCAGTTGCTGAACGCTAAGGATATTTCCGACTGCGTCATATTGGTAAACGGCACTTGTATTATCTGGCTGGATCGCTTGTATTAACCTTCCGGCAGGATCATAAACATACTGAATATCGGTTGCCGCATGAACGTTTGGCGAGACGGCAAAACCTAGCGCAACAATAAAACAGAAAATGCCAGAAAAAAACGCTTGTTCGCATAACGCGCGAATACTCGATAAAACGGCATATGGAAAGGAGAAAAAGAGGATTTGTTCTACGTAAGCCTGCTGCCTCGGTGTTGACCTATTTTTATCGCATAAAAACTTACGCATAAAATTCTCCTGAAACAAATTCATTTTGGAAAAATCGAAAAATGTTTTAAATTTGTGTTATAAACGTTACAGTACGGGATCATACAATAAATACGATGCCAATCATCTTTTTTTACAAAAAAATATAAACACATGATTTAATTTGAATATGCTCTTGTATTTTACTGTCATTGAATGGAGTTATATTTCATGAAAATTGGCTTACTCAAATATAAAAAATACTGTTTATTATCAAATAAATGTCCTAGTATCGTTAAAATTCTTTTTTATCTCTTTTCTATGCCAGCTTGTTTTATATACCTAATGTCATCCGCTTTCGCTACAGAGAATAAGACGCATTTAGGGCTACCGTCCCTCGAAGTACCCGCAGATAATCCCATGACTTCGTCAAAGATCGCTTTAGGGAAAAAAATATTTTTTGACAATCGCCTTAGCGCTGATGGAACGATCAGTTGCAGCAGTTGTCACCAGCCAGAATTAGGATTTGCTGATGGAAAGGCTTTAGCGGAAGGCGTTTTCCAACGTAAAGGAACGCGCAATGCCCCAACGGTATTGAATGCCGCCTACAACACTTCTCAATTTTGGGATGGCCGCCGTCCATCCTTAGAAACTCAATCTTTAGATCCATTTATCAATCCGAAAGAGCATGGGTTGCCCGACTTGAATGCTTTGTTGCAGATCATTCGACAGGATAGTGATTATCAACAGGCATTTCGAGAGGTATTCAACGTTTCAACGAAAGAAGTTCTCCCAGAGCATGTCGGACAAGCTTTGGCAGCATTCCAAAGAACCTTAATCACAGGCAACTCTCCGTTTGATCGCCATGTTTTCAATGGAGAAAAAAATGCCATGACCCCAAGCGCTAAACGGGGTTGGCATTTATTCAAAGGCGCAGCACAATGCGCAACTTGCCACACCGTCGGCGAAAAAGACGCTATTTTTACCGATAATAAATTCCATAGCCTTAATGTCGGTTGGAAAAACCTTGAAAAGGTTCTCCCATTAGTAACCTCTCGACTTACTGCAGCAAAAGAAAGTGGGGATAGCTTAGACGAGATTATCCTAAGCGATGAAGATGTTGCAGAGCTGGGCTATTTTGTAGTGACACTAAAACCTTCGGATATAGGAAAGTTTAGAACACCCAGCTTACGAAACGTCGCGCTTACCGCACCATATATGCATGATGGAAGTGTTGCTACTCTTGAAGATGCTGTTGAATGGGAAACCTATTTCAGAAGCTGGAAAAGCAGCGAAAACCCTATCCAACCTCTGGTGCTCACTCCAAGAGAAAAAGCGGATTTAGTTGAGTTTTTGAAATCGTTAACGAGTCAAAACGCAACTGAATTTGTGCCGCCAGCGCCTATTCAATATCTTCACTAATGTTATTTTCTTACGTATAGCGAAAAGTAAATATTGGTCTTTATATTTTATTTGATTAACAATTTCAAATCATCCCACCACTCGCACCGCAGTCTCAATCCGATCAACCGGAATAATTTCGATATTCTCAATCGTGTGCTTCGGTTTATTGAGCACCGGCATCAATATTTTCTTGAACCCCAATTTGGCGGCTTCACGGATTCGTTCTTGTCCGCGTTGCACGGGTCGTACTTCGCCAGCCAGACCAACTTCGCCGAAGATCGCAAGTTTGTCGTCCAGCGGTTTGTTGGTAAACGATGAATAAAGTGCCATCAGAATCGCCAAATCGGCAGCGGGTTCATCAATGCGCACGCCGCCGACAACGTTGACGAATACGTCGAGATTACCGAATTGAGCATTGCCGTGTCGATGCAACAGCGCCAACAATAATGCGAGTCGTTGTCCGTCAACACCTACCGCTAGTCTTTTGGGCGCCATGCCGCCGCTGGCGGGATCGACCAGCGCTTGAATTTCAACCAACAATGGACGCGATCCTTCCAGTGTCACCATCACCGCGCTACCTGAAACCGGTTGACTGTGACGCGATAAAAACAATGCAGATGGGTTGTTAACGCCTTTCAAACCACTTTCGGTCATTGCGAAAACGCCCAGTTCGTTCGCCGCACCGAAACGATTTTTGACGGCGCGAATCAGGCGGTAGTTGGAATGGGTATCGCCTTCAAAGTACAGCACCGCATCGACAATGTGTTCGAGCACGCGCGGTCCGGCAATCGCGCCTTCTTTGGTGACGTGCCCGATCAGCACCATGACGATGCCACGCTCTTTGGCGAAACGAGTAAAGCGCGCCGCGCATTCGCGTAGCTGTGAAACGCTACCGGGCGCAGAGTTGAGCGTTTCGGTGTACATCGTTTGGATAGAGTCGATAACGACGATTTCCGGCTTGCTCATTTCCAGCGTGGCGAGAATGGTTTCCAATTGCACTTCCGCCAGCAATGTAACCGGCGCGTTAATCAAACCCAGTCGCTGTGCGCGTAGCGCAATCTGTTCGGCAGACTCTTCACCGGTGATGTAAAGCGCCTGTTTGCCCGCACCCAGCGCGGCGACGACTTGCAAAAGTAGCGTTGATTTGCCGATGCCGGGATCGCCGCCGAGCAACACCACTTCACCAGAAACAAAGCCACCGCCGAGTACGCGGTCAAATTCGCTCATGCCCGTGACAATGCGCGGCGCAGTCGCGGTTTCGATGGCGCTGAGTTGACGGATTTCGGAATGCGCGCCGGACATGTTCTCGAAACGACGTGACGGCGGTGTCACAATTGTTTCGATCAAGGTGTTCCAAGCATTGCAGTGCGGGCACTGTCCTTGCCATTTCGTGGTCTGCCCGCCGCACTCGTTGCACTGAAAAACGGTTTTTGTTTTCGCCATGGGACAACTAATTAATGATTATTGAGTCAAACATAACAGATTTTTCAAATATACGGCTCTTCTCCGCTTTATTGACACGAATAATGTGGGATTCAAAATGGATGGTACACTATTTGCAAACGTTCTATTCCGATAAAATCAAATTGATTGACGGCGACCGACGCGCCGACCGGACAACATGAAAACATCGGTTATTGGTACATCAAGATGAGCTTTTTACCCAAACTCATAGCGTTTTTAATTATTGCGATTCTGCTCGTCATTATCGTCGGTTTTGTTATATCCCGCTTCTTCGTCAAAAAAGAAATCAAACGCAGCCAATCGCTCTCGACGCTATTGCCGGAGTCGCTGTCTCGCCCTGCTCGTCTTCACCTGGAGCGTAGCCGCGCTTTCAATGCCAGCGAAAAGATGATGGCATTATGGCGCGAGTTCGACCAACTCGGGTTCATGATGCTCGCCGATTATTCGGAACGCAATAATGTTATCGCCAACATTCGCCTCGCCGGTCATCCCGCATTGAAGATCGGAGGGATTCTCGTCGAGGAAAAAGACGGTAGTGTGTATGGCGTTGTTATCGCGGTAACCAGCAGCAACCATGTTGAAGCACGCGGCAACGGCCGCGAAGTCGATCTTTCCATCGGCACGACGCACTGGGTCATGCATCCTGGTTATTCCGCCAAGGCCTGTTTCGACGGTGTCAGAAAAGCTGTCACGGGCGAAACCTTGATGAATCCCGACACGCGTTTATTGCGCATGATCTGGGAAAGTATTTTCGCGCAAAACGCCGATGCTGAAATTGTCTCTGGCATGTTGACCCGCGACAAGATCATCCGCCATCTCGACTCATTGTCAATCAAGCCCGATAAAGAACTTGTCGATCAATTGATGGAAACCAGTTCGACGCTGTGGCGCACACGCATGAATGAGGCGGCGCTTGATCACTGGCGGCTCGACAATAATATTGATGATGACAACTGGCAAACGATCAAACAGCACGCGCATGTGGTCGATAATTTTTTGGAAGTAGCTAACCTGAAAAACATGTTCTCCGATTTTGATGGAGTGAATAGCCTGATCCAACAAATCGGCAAAACCGAACTGAGCGGCGTGCAGCTTTACGAAAAAGTGCAAAGGCTATTACCGGAAAATCAGCGCTACAAACTGGCGGGCGAAGTACACCGTCCGATTTACGCATTGATTTATGTCCCCGAACACGTTACGTACGAAGAAGACACGGATGCCATACCGGCGACAATTCCGTTATCGCAACCGGCGGAACACCATATCAGCGACAAGGCGCAGAAGGAAGAAATCGGCAACGACATTCTCGAGATGACGAAAAATGCGCTATCACAAACAGGCGGACGGATCGTCTGGAAGAATATCTGGGTCTGGTTGTTGCCGCTGGGACTTCTTCTTCTTTCCTTCACTGCCGATTTGAGCAGTTGGTTGAACGTGTTGATTTACGGGTTCGCATTATTGGCTTTTGTCTTCTTGATTTTCTCGGTGATCCCGGCATTTCTCTATCGTCAAGTTTTGTTTGCCCACGCGTACCGGCAGCCGAAGACGGGACTTATTCTATTGAACATGTTGCGCCACCTTGATCTGCTACGCTCCATCGACAGAGATTTTCTGGCAGCGGAAAGAAGCAAGTTCTACGCCATGCAGGATGATATTGATAGTGCGGTTGAGCTGTGGAATGACTACCGAGAAAACGTCAACGACGACACCTATTATATTCAGTTAGCGCAGATCTATGATGCGGCCGGACTCTTCGATGAACAGATCGAAAGTCTGCGTAAGCTCCATGAGATAGACTCTGACAATGATGGCGTCGCCATTGATCTGGTGGTCGCGTTGCTGCACTACAGAAAGGATGCCGTGTCGGCTGAAAAGATACTGAAAGACATCGATGAAACTTCGCTTTCCGAGGTAGCACGGATTGACTATTATTTTGCGCAAGGTTTGGTTCGCGCCTTGTACAAGGATTTTTTCAATGCGCTCGTGCATTATCAGCGCGCATTAAATGAAGCGAACGCAATCATCAAAGAAAACCCTCTGATCATCACGTTGATCATACAAATCAGCGGCTATGCAGCAATTTCGTTATTGTTTTCCGGCGCTCGCGATTCGGCAAGCAAAATCATGAAGCTGTTGGTCGGCTCTCTGCGCCAGCATCCTTCCACGCGAATCATTGTCAAGCGATTTTCTTCGGCTTGGCAAAAAAGAACGTGATTCAAACGTTCACACGCGTATTCCAGAATTTTTCGATGCGTTGAAATGAAACCGGATAAGGCGTTTTCAATTCCTGCGCAAAAAGCGACACACGCATTTCTTCAATCATCCAACGATATTCTTCCAAAGCAGATTCATCAATATTGATTTTCCGATTGCGTGCCAACCGTTCCTGATAACGCTGCCATAAATGTGCAATCTGCTCACCATGTTTTTGGTCGCGCAGCGTGCGCGACGCATATTTGGCGATACGGCGATCCATCGCCTGAATATAACGCGGAAAATGGGTCAGTTGCGCCCACGGTGTTTGCGAGAAAAAACCGGCATGAATCAATGTATCGCGCTGTGCGCGCACTTCTTCGGCAACCCGCTTCAACGCGGGCGGCGCTGATTGAATACGCAGCGTCAGACGTTGATTTTCTTCGGCGATCTGATGCAGCAAGCGAAACGCGCCTTCGGCAACAGCCGGAAAGCGTGCGCGCGCTCGTTTCACTTGCTCAAGAAATGCTTTTTCATTTCGCGGCAACGCATCATCACCAATGAAAGCACGATTACAAATCGCATTCAATGTATCGTCGAGCAAAATATTGGTCGCGATCAGCGGCTTGAGCAATAGTGCGCTTTGCTGAAACATGGGCGGTTTTTTCCCCCAGAACTGAAGCAACTCTTTCAATGTGAGTCGCATCAAACGAACAACACCAAGACGCGTTTCGTTTTCCGCCATCGGTAACGTATCCAGCAAGCGCATAGAAACGCTGTCTTTCATGTCCATCAGCGCCGGATAAAGCGTCAACGACTTGCCATGACGACGAACACTGATGCTTTCCGGCAGCTCGCCGAAATCCCAACGCGTTAGCCCATGCTTTTCAAAAGCTTGATTTTCATCATCATTGCTCAAGCTCATCTGCACCGTTTCTTTCAGCTCTTGTCGCAGAATGTTGAGATCACGCCCGCTTTGCAGCTCCTGTTGTTCGGCATCAACGATGACATAACGCATCTTCAGATGCTCTGGCATTTCTTTTTCGCGCCAAATATCAGTATCGACTTGCATGTGATAGGTTTTGCGCAGCCAGCTAGCGAATGCCACATTTAATGGCTGTTCTCCGAAAGGTACGGCCTCCAGAAAAGCAGTAATGACCGGCGGCACGGGAACCAAACGATTGCGCTGTGCTTTTGGCAACGCCTTGATGTACCAGGCAAGTTTTTCGCGAACCATGCCCGGCGTCAACCACGATAGTGGCGCAGGATCAATTTTGTTGAGTAAGGGCAGCGGAACCGTGATGGTAATACCGTCACAAGGATGCTCCGGTTCAAAACGATATGTCAACGATAGCGCATAATTTTCAACGCTCATCGTCTCGGGAAATAAATCCTCCGTGATCCAGCGCGCCGAATGACGCATCAAATAGTCGCGCTCCAGAAAAAGATATTGCGGCTTTTCCTTTTCAACTTTTTCGCGCCATCGTTCGAATGCTTTTTCCGTCGTGATTTCTACCGGAACGCGTTCAAAATAAAAGCGCGCAATCGTTTCCTCATCAACCAATACATCTTGCCGTCGCGCTTTGTGCTCCAGCTCGGCAATCTCATCAATCAATTGCGCATTGTGTTTCAGAAATTTGCCACGTGTGCGAATGCGTCCTGTCGCCAGCGCTTCGCGCACCAATACCTGATGCGCAACGTCTGGCGCAACACGAGTAAAAGCGATCGGTCGTCGCCCGATCAGAGTCAATCCGAGTAAACGAACGCGCTCATAACCCACAACATCGCCGCGCTTTTCATCCCAATGCGGTTCAAAATATTCTCGTGTCACCAAGTCGCCTGCCGCTTCTTCAATCCATTCCACATCGACCTTCGCCGCACAGCGCGCAAAAAGTCGCGTGGTTTCGGTCAGCTCCGCAGCCAGCAACCAGCGTGCACCTTTCTTGATGCCGCTACCCGGATGCAAATGAAAAAGAATGCCGCGTACGCCCTGATATTCGCCATTCTGCTCAGTTTTTAAGCCAATATTGGAAATCAATCCGCTCAATAATGCTTCATGAAGCGCTCGATATTTTTCTGTCGATATTTTTTTCTCGATCTGGATTTGCCATTGCCAACCGGCATCATTCAATTCTTTTATCAATTGCTGGTGAACATCGCGCCATTCACGCATTCGTAAGTAATTGATGAATACTTCTCGGCAACGCTCCGTCGCTTTGTGGCGCGATAACTTTTCATCGAGCAAATCAGCAAAAAAACGCCAGATCGAAAGCAACGCGACAAAATCAGAACGGTCATCATGAAAGCGTGCGTGCGCTTGATCGGCAGCCTGCTGTTTTTCAAATGGTCGCTCGCGTGGATCGGGAACCGCCAATGCGCTTGCAATTACCAACGCTTCGGCAACGCATCCTTTTTCTTTCGACGCCAGCACGATTCTGCCGATGCGCGGGTCGAGCGGTAAACGAGCAAGCGCATGTCCGCACGGTGTCAATTTGCCCGATGCATCAATCGCGCCCAGTTCGCGCAAGAGCTGATAGCCATCTGCAATCGCGCGCGTAGCGGGCGCCTCAACAAACGGAAAATCTTCCGCACTGCCCAGCTTCAGCGCCGCCATACGCAGAATAACCGACGCCAGCGATGAACGCAGAATTTCCGGTTCGGTATATTCCGGTCGCTGATTGAAATCATCTTCACTGTATAAGCGAATGCAAATACCGTCGGCAACGCGACCACAACGCCCTGCCCTTTGCTGCGCTGCCGCCTGCGCAATTTTTTCGATGTGCAACAACGTCGTTTTGTTGCGCAAACTATAACGCTTGATGCGCGCCAATCCACTGTCGATGACATAACGGACGCCTGGAACCGTCAATGATGTTTCGGCGACATTCGTTGCTAGTACGATACGACGACCATCACTCGGTGCAAAAATCCTCTGTTGTTCTGCAATCGACAAACGAGCAAACAACGGCAATATTTCCATTCGTGATGCGTATGGTCGCGACGATAACGATTGCCGCAGAGTATTCGCCGTTTCTCGAATTTCACGTTCACCCGGCAAAAAGACCAGAATATCGCCGCCGCCTTCGCGCCACAGTTCCTCAACCGCATCGACAATCGCTTCTTCTACATCGCGTTCGTCATCACTTTCTGAATCATCACCAGCATCATGCAAAGACCGATAGCGGATAGCGACCGGATATGTGCGTCCCGATACCTCGATAACCGGTGCAGGCTTTCCGTTAATAGCGAAATGTCGAGAAAAGCGTTCGGCATCCAATGTCGCTGATGTAATGATGATTTTCAGTTCGGGACGTTTTTCGGCAAGCTGTTTAAGAAAGCCCAGCAGAAAATCAATATTGAGCGAACGTTCGTGTGCCTCATCAACAATAATCGTATCGTATGAAGACAGCCAGCGATCATGCTGTGCCTCGGCAAGCAGAATGCCGTCCGTCATCAGCTTGATATAAGCGTCGGCGCTGGTTTTATCATGAAAACGCACTTTGTAGCCAACGGCATCGCCCAAAGGCGTATTCAATTCTTGAGCGATACGTGTTGCCACCGCGCGCGCCGCCATGCGCCGCGGCTGCGTATGGCCGATCAACCCGGCAGCACCTCGCCCCGCCGCCAAACAGATTTTCGGCAGTTGTGTCGTTTTTCCCGAACCGGTTTCACCGCACACAATCACGATTTGATGTGCGTGAATCAATGCTTCAATTTCACCGGCGCGCTGCGCGACCGGCAATGACTCAGGATAAGTAAAATGTGGGCGTTGTGAGACCCGCTTGTTTTTTTGCGCAACGGATTGCTCAATATCCCGTTCAAGCTGTTGCCAAACCTCTGCTGAAGCATTTTGCTGGCACGCACGATTAAGCCGTGCAGTCAGCTTGAACTGATCGCGCGTTAATGCATCGGTGATTGTGCTGCGTAACTTATGCGCTTTATCCATAGCGCCAGAGAACCTTGGCAAAAGAACGCATTTTACCGTAATCCTGTTATGCCAAAGTTGCTGATACAATTCGCGCAAACACGAAAAACCTTTGTTATGTCTGAGCAAAAACACCAAGACCCGCGCCGCGTTGTTTACGAAGCAAACAAACTACAAAAACGTCTGCGTCGTCAGGTCGGGCAAGCCATCGCCGATTTCTCCATGATTGAGGCGAACGATCGCGTCATGGTGTGTCTATCCGGCGGCAAGGATAGTCATGCTCTACTCGATATTCTGATGACTCTCAAAGCATGTGCGCCGATTCCGTTTGAATTGATCGCGGTTAATCTCGATCAAAAACAGCCCGGATTTCAACCCGATATTTTGCCGCGTTACTTCGAAGAAATCGACATCCCGTATCGCATTATCGAACAAGACACCTACAGCGTCGTCAAGCGTGTAATCCCCGAAGGCGGCACCATGTGCTCGTTATGTTCACGGTTGCGTCGTGGCGCGCTCTACCGCGTTGCACAAGAGTTGGGCGTAACCAAAATTGCGCTCGGACATCACCGCGACGATCTCCTCGCCACGTTTTTCCTTAATCTGTTTTTTGCCGCGCGGATCAAAACCATGCCGCCAAAACTGCGCTCCGACGATGGAAAAAACATTGTGATTCGCCCACTTGTTTATGTTCGTGAGCGCGATCTCGTTCGCTACGCAGATTTGAAACAATTCCCGATTATTCCTTGCAACTTATGCGGCTCTCAAAGTCATTTGCAGCGTCAACAAGTTGCACAGATGTTACGCGAGTGGGAGAAAAAATACCCGGGAAGAATTGATTCCATTTTTGCCGCGATGACACATATCGCGCCGTCACACCTGCTGGATCAACAGTGGTTTGATTTTGAGAAGCTTGCCTTCCGTCAGCCTGATCGCGAAGAACGCCCGGAAGATCAGAATGCGCTGTTTGATGATTGATTCATTTTCTGTCAAATATTTTTTCGTGAGAAACCATGATTGAAAAATATTCAGCCATGATCGTAAGCCGCACGCTTACCTAGCCCGTCAAAACTCGTTTCAAAATCAGTAGCCCAAAATACCTGATCGGAGTAAGTTATGAGGCAACGGAAAAAAACATGAAACCAGATTAAACCCTGATTGATTTGCCGTTTGCAAGGCTGTCCATTGCCGAGCAGAATAATAAAGCTTGAATTCAACCACGAAGTGCAATTTTGACAACAGGAAGAAGGGTCAGG
>DAISYG010000066.1:0-12394 GCA_036825435.1 Casimicrobiaceae bacterium
CATCAACCAAGTTTACGCCGCAAGCGGCGGGGAATTTAACCCGAAGGGATTAAAAACAGAGGGTTTCTCACTTACGTTATTTCGTTAAGTGTTTTTGTGCAACACTTTCGCAAAAAAAGCCATGTTATCGCCTCAATAGTTGGGATCCCATTCTCCTTTTAGTGATATAAAGAAGATAGTCACCAGATCGTTGCAAAAAACATACATTTTAGGGGCTGACTGTTTTTCAAGGAGACAATTTTGAATAAAACTTTGTTATTTAAAGCATTGGCGCTTCCGGTTGCTGTTTTGCTGGTCGCAGGATGCTCGAGTATGGACATGGGTTCTTCGTCTGCCAAAACAACGGCGACGGGTTCCGCGGGCGGATCGACGGCGCAGGGCGAAAACCCGGCGCTGGAAAAATGCGATAAAACATTAGGGACGATGGCGATTGTCGAAGATATGAATGCGGCATGGTACCGTCGTTTATCGAGCGAATATAAATTGGGTTCGACCGCGCCGGTGCTCAAGCTGTTGGCGCAGCAATCGAATTGCTTTGTGATTGTTGAGCGCGGCCGTGCGATGGACAACATGATGCAGGAGCGTGCCTTGGCAGACTCGGGCGAGTTGCGGAAGCAGTCCAATTTCGGCAAAGGGCAGATGGTCGCGGCGGATTACTCGTTAAGTCCATCGATCACGTTCAGCAATGAAAACGCAGGCGGCGCGGCCGCAGGCGCTGCTGCTCGCATTGGCGGCTGGGGTGGTGTGTTAGCGGGGCTGGCTGGCAGCGCCAAGGTCAAAGAAGCAAGCACTTTGTTGACGCTGGTGGATAACCGTTCGGGTGTTCAATTGGCAGCGGCAGAAGGTAGTGCACGCAATACCGATTTCGGCGCGATTGGCGCATTGTTCGGCAGTTCGGCAGGCGGTGCTCTGGGCGGTTATACCAATACAGCAGAAGGCAAAGTCATCGTTGCGGCGCTGACGGACTCTTATAACAACATCGTCCGTGCTGCGAAGAGCTACACCATGCAAAACGTCGAAGGGGGACTGGGAACAGGCAAAGGCGGTCTTCAAGTACAGAAGGACTAAAAAACCGCTGAAATAGCGAGGCTGCGCGGAAGGAATTCCGCTCAGCTTTCACTCGCGGCATTCTTCAAGGATTCTTGATTTTCGTGCGGTTTATAGCCTTCGAGACGTTTGGCTATGAAAAAGGGAGAAAACAGCGTGAGACGAAAGAAACCCCAAAAAGCAGAATTCGGCGGCGCTGATGGTGCAACGGACTTGCTCAAGGCGCTTGCCAATAAACACCGGCTGTTGTTGGTATGCCGATTAACCGAGGGCGAATGCCATGTTTCGCAATTGGAAACGGAGTTGGGCATCGGGCAGCCGATGCTTTCTCAGCAGTTGCGTATTTTGCGGTTATCCGAAATTGTCAAAAACCGTCGGGAAGGCAAACAAGTTTATTATCGGCTGGACAACCATAAAGTCAGCATAGTCGTTGAACTGCTGTGCGGGCTTTACGTTCCGCCGGAAAAGAAATTTTTTCATATGGTCGAGCTCAAAAAATAAAAGGCTGAAACTACGGCGCGCAGTCATATTTTCACAGGGATGGCGCACCGACTAAATCCGCAATAAAAACAAGGGCAAAGAAAACGCAAGATTCCCGAATTTCATGCGTTTTCATGTTGCGCATAACGTTAAAAGCCTTTACAATCCGGCGATTAATTTCATGCGTTCGTCGGCGACGGCGGACGTTGGCAAGAGAGCAGTGCGGATTGCTGCCGAACCGAATGGCAGTAATGGTACAAATCCCTTTCGTTCCTCTGAAAAGCGTCGCGTTAAGCGGTTGCTTTTGGTGTTGACGAACGAAAGTCGGATACTTGGTGCTGGTGCTCTTGTTGGGTGTTGATTTTTGAGGAAACAAGAGCATGGCAATCGTAAGCGGATTCACCGCCGCGCGTTTGACGGTATCGAGTGATGTTGATAGAACCGACGGAATTTCCTTGGAAGAGTGCCGTGCGCCCTGAATACCGACGTTTGGTTGGGTTGCAGAGCGTGATCGCGGTAGCGGGCGCAACGGTTGCCTATTTCGCGGTTTCCTATCTGGTGGCAAAGTCGGTTGCTTTTGGCGGCAGCATCGCTCTGGCAAGCACCTTGCTTCTCGCTTGGCGGTTTCAGCGGGGAAAACGTAATGAAAACGCGAGCGCGGAATGGCATCTGCGTCAAGCCTATCGTGTTGCTTTTGAGCGATTTGTATGGGCGGTGGGGATGCTGATTGTCGGGTTCAAGTTGCTGGAGTTTGTGCCGCTGTGGATGCTGGCCGGATTCTTGGGCGGGCAGGCGGCGTGGCTGATTGCCCCGATCTGGATGAGAGTTGAGAACGTAAAATGACGACGGGAACGTTGACTTCGACAGAGTACATCAAGCATCACCTGCAGAATTTGACCTGCGGGGTGCGCGACGGCAGCATTCATTGCGCCCATAGCGCGGAAGAAGCCAAAGAATTGGGGTTCTGGGCGATCAACGTGGATACGCTCGGCGTTTCGTTGGTGCTGGGTTTGTTTTTCATTTTCCTGTTTCGCCGTGTCGCAAAAAAAGCCACGACGGGCATTCCAGGTGGCGCGCAGAATTTTGTCGAGTGGGTCATTGAGTTCATCGACGACAGTGTGCGAGGGACATTCACCGGTCGCAGCAATCTGGTCGCGCCGTTGGCGCTGACCATTTTTGTCTGGATTTTCCTGATGAACCTGATGGATCTGATTCCGGTGGACTACATTCCGGTTCTGGCACAACTCATGGGTCTCGAAGCCTTCAAGCTGGTGCCGACGGCTGACCCGAACGCGACCATTGGCATGGCAATCGCGGTTTTCATTCTGGTACTTTTTTACAGCGTCAAGATCAAAGGGCTCGGCGGATTCATCGGCGAATTGACGTTGCACCCGTTCGGCAAATTCGGTTTACCGATCAACCTTTTTCTGGAAGGCATCAACCTGATCGCCAAGCCCGTTTCACTGGCGCTACGGCTTTTCGGCAACATGTATGCCGGTGAAATGATCTTCATTTTGATCGCGTTGCTGCCATTCTACCTGCAATGGACGTTGTCCTTGCCGTGGGCAATTTTTCACATTTTGATTATTACGCTACAAGCGTTTATTTTCATGATGCTAACCATCGTCTATCTTGACATGGCGCATCGGAAACAACACTGACCTCGAATATTTGATTTTTTAACAGGAGACTCGAAAGATGGAACTCGCAACCGCTTTGCTTTACATTGCTGGCTCGCTGATGCTGGGCTTGGGCGCTTTGGGCGCGGCGATCGGCATCGGCATTCTTGGTGGCCGTTTTCTGGAAGGCGCCGCGCGCCAGCCGGAATTGATCCCGACGCTACGCATCCAATTCTTCATCATGATGGGCTTGGTTGACGCAGTGCCGATGATTGCCGTCGGTCTGGCCATGTACGTTCTATTCGCGGTGGTGTAATCGCGCAGACGTATCGTTTTTCAAAGAGTTGAAAAGGTTACAGCATGAATATCAATGCGACCCTACTCGGCCAGACGATCATGTTTGCCATGTTGGTCTGGTTTTGCATGAGGTTTATCTGGCCGCCGATCATCGGCGCGCTGGAGGCGCGCAAGCAGCGGATCGCCGACGGGCTGGCGGATGCGGAGCGCGGCAAACGCGATCTGGATCTGGCAGCGAAGCGTTCTGCCGACATGTTGCGCGAAGCCAAGGAAAAAGCAGCCGAGATCATCGCGCAGGGCGAGAGGTTGAAAGTGGAAACGCTGGATCAAGCCAAAACCATGGCGCGCGAAGAAGTTGAGCGCATCATGACGGCGGCGCGTTCTGAAGTTGAACAGGAGGCGACGCGGGCGCGCGAAGCGTTGCGTGAGCAAGTGGCTGATCTTGCTGTTGCGGGCGCGTCCAAGATACTCCAACGCGAAGTCGATGCCAAAACGCATGCTGATTTGCTGAGCGCGTTAAAGCAAGAACTCTGAGACGACAGCCATGGCAGAGCGATTAACAGTAGCCCGACCTTACGCTGAAGCGGTGTTTGCGTTGGCGCAGGAAGAAAAGACGCTTGCACCGTGGGCGGAACGTTTGGCGCTGATGCGAATGGTCAACGGCAATACGCTGATGCGCGCTTTTCTGGATGGACCGCATGTTGATGCGCGCGACAAGATTGCAGCATTTGTCTCCATATGTGGCAATCAGTTGGGCGGCGAAGGCGAGCGTTTGCTGGATGTGTTGGTTCGCGGCAAGCGCTTGGAGTTGCTGCCGGAAATCGAAACGCTGTTCAACCAGTTGAAGGACAACGCGGAAAACACCGTTCATGCACTGATTGAAACAGCGTTGCCGATTGACGATGCGCAGGTTGCAATGCTCAAAACACTGCTGAGCCAGAAAACCGGCAAGGATATTGACGCCGAGGTCAGCGTCAATCCGGATCTGATCGGCGGAACGTGTATTCGTGTTGGCGACCAAGTGATCGACGCGTCGATCAAAGGGCGTTTGATGGAGATGGCGCGCGCACTGCAAGCCTGACGGATTTTTTGATTTTATGTTGATGATGATCTTACTCATGAGCCGGACTTGACCGGACGTGGCGCAAGAAAATAGAGGAAACCATGCAATTGAATCCTTCCGAAATCAGTGAACTGATTAAAAACAAGATTCAGAATCTCGACAATCGCGTCGAGATGAAAACACAGGGAACCGTTGTTTCCGTTACCGACGGTATTTGCCGCATTTACGGGCTTTCCGACGCGATGCAGGGCGAAATGCTTGAGTTCCCCGGCAACGCCTACGGGCTGGCGCTCAACCTGGAGCGTGATTCGGTCGGTTCGGTGGTGCTCGGCGAATATGAGCACATCACCGAAGGCGATACGGTCAAGTGCACCGGACGCATTCTGGAAGTGCCGGTGGGACCGGAACTGATCGGTCGCGTGGTCAACTCGCTCGGTCACCCGATCGACGGCAAAGGCCCGATCAACGCCAAGATGACCGACGTGATCGAAAAAGTTGCGCCGGGCGTGATTGCGCGTCAGTCGGTGTCGCAGCCGGTGCAAACAGGTTTGAAATCAATTGACGCGATGGTGCCGATCGGGCGCGGACAGCGCGAACTGATCATCGGCGACCGGCAAACCGGCAAGACGGCGGTTGCCATCGACACCATCATCAACCAGAAAGGCAAAGATCTGATCTGCGTTTATGTTGCGATCGGGCAGAAGGCGTCGTCGGTCAAGAGCGTGATCCGCAAGCTCGAAGAACACGGCGCCATGGATTACACCATCGTCGTCGCGGCGACGGCATCCGAATCGGCGGCGATGCAATACATCGCGCCATACTCCGGCTGCACGATGGGCGAATATTTCCGCGATCGCGGTCAAGACGCGCTGATCATTTACGACGACTTGACCAAACAAGCGTGGGCGTATCGTCAGGTATCGTTGCTGCTGCGCCGCCCGCCGGGACGCGAAGCCTATCCGGGCGACGTATTTTATTTGCACTCCCGTTTGCTGGAACGCGCTGCGCGCGTCAATGCCGAATACGTGGAGCGCTTCACGAAAGGCGAAGTCAAAGGCAAAACGGGTTCGCTGACCGCGCTGCCGATCATCGAAACGCAGGCGGGCGACGTGACTGCGTTCGTGCCGACCAACGTGATTTCGATTACCGACGGCCAGATCTTTCTGGAAACAGACCTCTTTAACGCCGGTATCCGTCCGGCGATTAACGCCGGTATTTCGGTATCGCGTGTGGGTGGTGCGGCACAAACCAAGATCATCAAGAAACTTGGCGGCGGTGTTCGTCTGGCGCTGGCGCAGTATCGCGAATTGGCGGCATTTGCGCAGTTCGCATCCGACCTTGACGACGCAACGCGCAAGCAGTTGGATCGCGGACAGATGGTGACGGAATTGATGAAGCAGCCGCAGTATGCGCCGTTGCAGGTCAACGAAATGGCATTAACGCTGTTCGCGGTGGATCGTGGTTACTTCGACGATGTACCGGTGGAAAAAGCGTTGGCGTTCGAAACAGCGATGCGGCAGTTCATGAAGAGCAAGTATGCGGATTTGATGGGTCGCATCGAAGTGACCAAGAATCTATCGGACGACGATGACAAGGCTTTGGCCGCCGCCGTCGAAGATTTCAAGAAAACCGGCACGTATTGATCGACCACAGTAACGACAGAGCAGGATAAGAGCGATGGCGGGATCAAAAGAGATTCGCAACAAGATCAGAAGCGTACAAAATACGCGCAAGATCACCAAAGCCATGGAAATGGTGGCGGCGTCGAAAATGAAGAAGGCGCAGGATCGCATGCGCGCGTCGCGGCCGTATCTTGAGCGGATGTTTTACATCGCGTCGCATGTGGCACAGGCCAATACCGAATACAAACATCCGTTTCTGGTCAAGCGCGAGCAAGTCAAGAAAATCGCGGCGATCGTGATCACGACCGATAAAGGGTTGTGCGGCGGCTTGAACACCAACATTCAGCGGATGGTGATTAACCAGCACAAAGAGTGGCTCAGCCAAGGCAAAGAAGTGGAATACGTGGCGCTGGGCAACAAGGGCTTCGGCTTTTTGTGTCGCATGGGCGCCAACGTGATTTCATCGGCAACGCAGTTGGGTGATGTGGCGCGCATGGATCGACTAGTGGGACCACTCAAGCCGCTGTTTGACAGCTACATCGACGGAAGCACCGACGAAATCTTTGTGTTTTCCACCGGCTTCATCAACACCATGAAGCAGACAGCGCGTTGCGATCAACTGCTGCCGATTCCGCGGGAGTTTCACACACCAACTGGTGAAATTAAAAAAGTCGAGGCACAACACGGACCATGGGATTATATCTACGAGCCCGATGCGAAGACGTTGCTTGATGGTGTGATGCGTCGCTACATTGAAGCGGAAATTTATCAGGTGTTGGCTGAAAACATGGCATCGGAACAATCGGCGCGGATGGTGGCGATGAAGGCTGCATCGGATAACGCCAACAAGGTGATCAGCGAATTGCAGCTGGTGTACAACAAGACGCGCCAAGCAGCAATCACTCAGGAATTGACCGAAATTGTCGGCGGCGCAGCCGCTGTGTAAAGAAAGAATCGAGAAAGAACCGAAGAGCCGGACTGACGAAACCGGATTTGTCGAAACAAACAGGATTTAAGCGAAAGCAGGAGTTTAGGTAATGAGCGAAGGAACGATTGTTCAGTGTATCGGCGCTGTGGTTGACGTGGAATTTCCGCGTAGCGATATTCCCAAAATTTACGACGCGCTCAAGATGGAAGACATCGGGTTGACGCTGGAAGTTCAGCAGCAGCTCGGCGATGGCGTGGTGCGCACGATCGCATTGGGAAGCTCGGACGGATTGTGTCGAGGGATGAAAGTGCTGAATACCGGCGCGCCGATTTCGGTTCCGGTCGGCACCAAATGCCTCGGACGAATCATGGACGTGTTGGGTCGTCCGATCGACGAAGCGGGCGATATTGGCGCCGAAAAAACCATGTCGATTCACCGTGCTGCGCCCTCTTTTGAAGACTTGTCGCCATCGACCGAACTGCTCGAAACCGGCATCAAGGTTATTGACTTGGTTTGCCCGTTCGCCAAGGGCGGCAAAGTCGGCTTGTTCGGTGGTGCGGGCGTGGGTAAAACCGTGAACATGATGGAGCTGATCCGCAACATCGCGATTGAGCACAGCGGCTATTCCGTTTTCGCCGGTGTTGGTGAGCGTACTCGTGAGGGCAATGACTTCTACCACGAGATGAAAGAATCCAACGTGCTCGATAAAGTGGCATTGGTGTACGGCCAGATGAACGAGCCGCCGGGCAACCGTCTGCGCGTGGCGCTGACCGGCCTGACCATCGCAGAAAATTTCCGCGAAGAAGGCAACGACGTGCTGCTCTTCATCGACAACATTTATCGTTTCACGCTGGCGGGTACCGAAGTTTCCGCATTGCTCGGGCGGATGCCGTCGGCGGTGGGCTACCAGCCGACACTTGCCGAAGAAATGGGCAAACTGCAAGAACGGATTACCTCGACCAAGTCGGGCTCGATCACCTCGATCCAAGCCGTGTACGTGCCTGCCGATGACTTGACCGACCCATCGCCGGCCACCACCTTCGGCCACCTGGACGCCACCGTTGTGCTGTCGCGAGACATTGCATCGCTCGGTATTTATCCGGCGGTGGACCCGCTGGATTCCACCTCGCGGCAGGTCGATCCGCACATCATCGGCGAAGAACACTACAACACCACGCGCGCCGTGCAGCAGATGTTGCAACGCTACAAAGAATTGCGCGACATCATCGCCATTCTCGGCATGGACGAACTGTCTCCGGAAGATAAACTGGTCGTTGCCCGTGCGCGTAAAGTTCAGCGCTTCCTGTCGCAGCCATTTTTCGTTGCGGAAGTGTTCACCGGTTCGCCAGGCAAATACGTGTCGCTCAAGGATACGATTCGCGGCTTCAACATGATCGTCAATGGAGAATGCGACGAATTGCCCGAACAGGCGTTCTACATGGTCGGCACGATCGACGAAGCGTTCGAAAAAGCGAAAACAATGCAGTAATTGAAGGAATCCGTATGGCCGCAACTTTACGAGTCGATGTCGTCAGCGCCGAAGAACTGATTTTCTCCGGTGAGGCCGAGTTCATTGCGTTGCCGGGTGTCGGTGGCGAGCTCGGCATCCTGCCGCGCCACACGCCGCTGCTGACGCAAATCAAGCCGGGCGCGGTGCGCATCAAGATGCCAGACAAGGAAGAAGAGGAAGTCATCTTCGTGCAAGGCGGCTTTCTCGAAGTACAGCCGAGCTTTGTCACCGTGTTGGCAGATACAGCGATCCGCGCCAAGGATCTCGACGAAAAAGCCGCGCTCGAAGCCAAACAACACGCCGAAGAAGCGATGGCGAATCGTCAATCCTCGGCCTCGGTTGCACATGCCGAGGCGGAATTGGCGGCAGCTGTCGCGCAAATCGACATTTTGCGTAAATACAAAAACCGTGCTGAAATGCGCTGATTGTCATCATGTTTTTCCGGAACAAAGAGGCGATATCAAGCGCCTCTTTTTGTTTTTTGGCGGCGCAAATTTTTATTTCATGCCGTTTTTTCGCCGCGATTACTGGTCATGCTCAAGCAAGTAAGGTAAATTACGCGTTATTGTCATGAGCCTGATTGCGAGCAATCCTTTGATTTTTTTCAGCCAAGGCGGTGTTTCCAAATGAGCACCTTGTCATCCATATCGTTTACCAAAATGCACGGGTTGGGCAACGATTTTGTCTTGCTCGACGGCTTTACGCAGCCGATCAATTTGACGCCGGACATGATTCGCGAGCTGGCGCATCGTCGCTTGGGTGTGGGTTGCGATCAGGTGCTGGTGGTGGAGCGGCCTTCCCGCGATGACGCGGATTTTTTCTATCGGATTTACAACAGCGACGGCAGCGAAGCCGGGCAATGCGGTAACGGCGCGCGGTGTTTTGCGGTGTTTGTTTATACGCAGGGGTTGACGGACAAACGTCGTTTGCGGTTGCAAACGAAAACGTCGTTGATCGAAGCATTCATCGAAGACAATGGCGACGTGACCGTTGATATGGGGCAGCCGTCGTTCGATCCTGAACAAATACCTTTTACCGGCGGATTGGGGGCGATTGTAGAGTCGCTTGATTTGCTCGGCGAAAGTGTACCGATTACGGCGTTGTCGGTAGGTAACCCGCACGCGGTACAAGTCGTGCCGAATGTGGCGGAAGCGCCGGTGCTGACGCAAGGCCCGTTCATCGAAACGCATGTCCGCTTTCCACAAGGCGTCAACGCCGGATTCATGCAAATTCTGGATCGCGAGCGTATTCGCGTTCGTGTCTGGGAGCGCGGCGCAGGTGAAACGCTCGCATGCGGCACAGGCGCATGTGCGGCAGTCGTCACCGGTATTCGGCGCGGGTTGTTGGATCACAAAGTATCGGTCGAAACCAATGGCGGTTTTCTGTCGGTAGAATGGGCAGCAGACGATGCGCCGGTGATGATGCGTGGTCCCGCGGTCATGACTTTCGAAGGCACCTGGCAGCCGTCCGCGTAAAAGCCGAGAGGACATGTAATGAACCCGAGTGTTGTGATCGAGTTTCTGCAGGAACACCCCGATTTTCTCGAAGAAAACGCATACCTTTTATTCGCGCCAGGGGAACATGATGGCAACGCCGTTTCATTGACCGAGCTGCACATGAAAAAGTTGCGCGAAGACAAAATGCAATTGGAAAAGCAAATGCGCAAACTGGTTCGTGCCGGTAACGAAAACGATGCGACCAGCGAAAAAATGCATCGCACAACGCTGGCGCTTTTCATGGCGAACTCACTGTTGACAACGCTTGAAATATTGAAAAAAACGCTCAAGGAAGATTTTCAGGTGCCGCAGGTCGCCGTGCGTATTTGGGGTGCGCGCAACGTGGCGTCGTTGATCGCCGTATCACCGGCAGTGCAGGAATACACCGAAATGCTCGACGCACCCTACTGCGGGCGCGAAACCACGCAAGAAATTCGCGACTGGTTCATCGAAGAGGGCGGACTGGATCGAGGGTCGTTTGCGCTGTTGCCTTTGCGCACCAGTAAAGTGTTTGGTCTTCTGGCGTTGGGCAGTCCCGATGAAAAGCGGTTTCACGATGGCATGGGAACGCTGTTTCTGACGCGCTTGTCCGAGTTGATCAGCGTCGCGCTGGCGCGTTATTTGACCTTTGACGACGCGCCACCGAGCCAAACAGGCGAGCGCGAATAAAAACATGGCACAGCCGAAAAAAAGATTGGGTCGCGGCCTTAACGCTTTGCTGGGGTCGGACGACGACAGCCCGAACATTTCTGAGCCATCCTCCGAACTTCAAACGGTTGCCGTTGCACGTTTGCAGCCCGGCAAATATCAGCCGCGTTCGCACATGGATGAAACCTCACTTGACGAATTGGCGGCGTCGATTCGTGAACAAGGCTTGATGCAACCGATCATCGTGCGCGATGTCGGCAATCAACGCTATGAAATCATTGCCGGCGAACGACGCTGGCGCGCCGCGCAAAAAGCCGGGCTCAAAGAAGTACCGGTGCTGGTCAAAAGCATCCCCGATCAAACGGCATTGGCGTGGTCATTGATCGAAAACATCCAGCGCGAAGATCTTAATCCGCTTGAAGAAGCGCAGGGCTTGCAGCGGTTGGTCGCCGAGTTTTCCCTGACGCACGAAGACGTTGCCAAAGCGGTTGGGCGTTCGCGTAGCGCCGTGACCAACCTTTTACGCTTATTGCAACTAAGTGCAGCGGTACAAACCCATCTCGCCGAAGGACGCTTGGAAATGGGGCACGCACGAGCGCTGTTGCCGCTTCCGGAACCACAGCAAATATTGGCTTCGACGCAAATCATTCAGAAAGCACTCAACGTGCGCGATACCGAAAAACTGGTGCAGCGCATGCAAAAAGTAACGGTAGCCGCACCCAAGAAAAAAAATAAAAAGGACGTTGATACCGCGCGGCTTGAAGAAGAATTATCCGAAAAACTCGGTGCCAACGTTCAAATCGACGCCGACAAAAAAGGCGGCGGCAAACTCATTATTCGCTATACCAATCTTGATGTGTTGGATGGAATTTTGAAGCGGTTGGGGTGATTGTTTATAAGCGCTCTTTATTTTTCAAGAGAGGCTAAATTTTTTGAAATACGCATCAATTTCTGGCCGCAGTTCAATGCCTGCCGCTTCAAAACAATCAAGCAAATCGGCGTAAACGTCTTCTCCACCAAGAAAATTCCAGAATTCATCACCAACCAAGAGCTCTTTCTTGACGTCGAGCATGCCTGCCATGGTCCAGCGTTGATAAGGCTTAGGCTCATAAGGATTGTACGGGATGGCAATCAGAGTATGAACTTTTGCGCGCTTGTTGTTGGTATAAGCGATACCCGCCCATTCAAGCAGCGTTTGCTTGAACTTTTGAAAATCGCCCTTGTTCGGTTTGGCGGTTTTCAAATCAAAAAGGTATTGTTCGCCTGATCGTGTTTCCAAAAACAGATCGACTTTTACCGACTTCAGTTTATTGATGTCGCCAGACAGCGCTTTTTTCAAAGCAGCAAGCTCTTTAGTTTTATTTGGAATAGGATCCACCGTTAGGCGATTGATGATGGTTTGTATTGTTCGCTGACAATCACTGAAAATTGTATTTCCAACAACGTATTGTGCTTTGGCCTCTTTGAAGTTTTCTTTTGCCAGAGCGACGGCAACAGGTTCAAAAATAGACGTGCCAAACGTCGTATTCAAGGATTGAATAAACGAAAACAAAGCCATCCGGTCTTTGCCGAGTAGGCGATAATGGAAAGGCATATTGTTGCTTTCAGGTTTATAACCTTTGAACTTCTTGCGCAGGCTATCCACAATGACCTGACGAACATCCACTTTTTGCTTGTTGCTTAG
>DAISYG010000067.1:0-11839 GCA_036825435.1 Casimicrobiaceae bacterium
AAATTTGAGAGAAGAAAAATGCGGTAGATGCGATTTGATCAGCGGTTCCTTATATCTATCTGCAAAATCTTCTCAAAGAACAACCAGAAGAATATCAACAAATGCGTGCTTTCCGCAAAGAGATGGACGATATTGGCGTCATCGTGCGAAAGACCATCGCGCAATACATCGACATTGACCAGCATCCGGAACAGCAGGAAATATTGAAAGAAAAATTGGACGGAATCGGTGAAGTCTTGCTTCGTCGCATCAAAAGCGAAGAACGCCTACTCTATCCACTGTATCAGGGAGAGTGAGACGACGCAGTGGTGCGCCGTTGCCAGCGTCCACCAGGCAACATGGTCACATCACCCGAGAGTTCGAGCTCGGTCAGCGTTGCTGACAGCGCTTCAGCACTGAACGTAGTGCGTTCCATCAACACATCAAAATCAACCGGATCATAGCCGAGCGCAGCGAGCACGGGGTGCTTCTCGTTCATCGTGGCTGCGGGTACAGTTGCATTCGCTTTTTTCGTGCGTTTGGCGGGCGATGATTGCGGGCGCGGACGAGCGTGCGCCAACGCCAGATCAAACTGTGACGACGAACATAATGACGGCAACTCGTCGAGAATGTCCTGCGCGGTTTCCACGAGTTTTGCACCTTCGCGGATCAGCTTGTGGCAGCCTTTGGAAAATGGCGAGTGAATCGAGCCGGGCACGGCAAATACTTCGCGCCCCTGCTCGGCGGCAAGACGCGCGGTGATCAACGAACCGGACGACAGTGTTGCTTCAACCACCAAAACACCTTGCGATAATCCGCTGATGATGCGGTTACGACGCGGAAAGTTTTCGCGCAGTGGCGGCGTGCCGGGCAGAAATTCGCTGATGATGCCGCCTTTTTCGGCGATTCGATGTGCCAGATCGCGATGTCGCGCCGGATACACACGATCAGGGCCGGTGCCGATCACGGCGAGCGTGTTGCCGCTGCCGAGCAATCCACCATCGTGTGCGGCAGCGTCGATGCCGAGAGCCATGCCGGAAACGATCACAACCCCGGCGCGCGCCAACGTTTCGGCAAATGCACAGGCGTTATCCAAACCCTGCGGTGTGGCGTTGCGGCTACCGACGATCGCCAGCGCCGGACGATGCAACAGTTCGCGATCGCCGACGAAAAACAGAATCGGTGGAGAGTTATCCAGCGCCAGCAGCAGAGACGGATAATCGGTGTCTGCCCAGGTGATCAATTCGTGATCATCTTCAGCCAGCCAATGCATCGTGTTTTCCAGACGCTCGGGATCGGGGGCTTTGAACTGTGCTTTGGCTTCGGGAACCAACGCGGCGATCTGCGCGCATGGCGCGTCAAGCACCGCCTGTGCGGAACCGAATTCGCGCAACAAACGGGCAAGCTGTGACGTATTCAGCCCCGAAAGCGCCAACGCCACCCAAGCTTGCGCATGCGTGGCGTCGGTAGGCATTGCAGATAATGAGGTTACGGGTTACGAACCGCGTCACCCACTTTGGCGGGATACGTCATGTTGAGCAGCATGCCGTAAGACGCATTATCAAAAGCGCGGAATACAAACACCAAACCAATGCGCTCATCCGGCACTTCGATCATGTTGGGCTTGAGATAAAACGTGGTTTGGTCGAAGCCCTTGATAATTTGCTCCTGCCCGGTGTTCGGGCGCGGGTCGGGAATCGGCGCCATTTGGCGGTAAACGGCCAGTACATGACCAACTTCAACGCCTTGGCGCGTACCTTGGTCCAACGTGATGATGTCGGTGCGCCCCATTTCAGCCCCGCCATGTTGCGAGTTGACGATGTACGCTTCAATGGACTGATCCGGCGCATGCGGTGCGTAGTGCACCATGGTTTCCTTGGGCATCGGAATCAAACGATCACCGACGCCGATTTCTTCGCGCACGCTGACGATGCGCACGGTGCTGGCTTCGTTTTCATGTGAACCAAAACGTTCTACTTCAGCCGTGCCGAGATAGCGATATTCGGTGCCGATGATGTTGCCGCGAATATCGCGCACGGCTTGTCCAGGACGGAAAATGTTCCAGCGTGTGCCTTTGTTGGCATCAAGCCCCGCCACATAAACAAGATCGTTGTTGGCGCGCAGGAAACGTTCGCGGTCGCGTCCTTCGATAATCACCGGCGCTTTCGACAACGCCTGTTGTTCGGCGATGAATGAACGCGTCAAAAACGGCTCAATGTCGCCGGGCGGAATACTGGGAATTGCTTCATGCGGAAGCACGGAAGCGCGCACCGCGGGCGACAAACGCTCAATGGTCAGTCGCGCTTTGCCGTCGATGAACGAAAGGTTGATGACATCACCCGGATAGATGAGATGCGGATATTTGACCTGGTCACGATTCATGTTCCAGATTTCCGGCCAACGCCAAGGCTTGTCGAGAAAACGCCCGGCAATATCCCACAGCGTATCTCCTTTTTTAACCGTGTAGGTACCGGGGGCATCGGTACGAATGGTGAGCGCGTCATCTTGCGTTTGCGCGAAAGCGCCCAATGAAAAACAGAATGCCACAGAAAAAGCAGCCACTTTTCCAAGCGTGATAAACTTCGGACACATATTAGAACCCTTCCACAAGCGGGAAAACAATATAATTTTCAGAATAAACTACCACAAAATAAAGACTTGCAAGGCATTTTGCATGGAATTTCTTAAATTTTAATTTCAGGAGTGTTGTAATGGCTCTGCTTCCGATCCTCGAATATCCCGATCCGCGACTCAAAACGGTCGCCAAACCGGTGACCGAAATCACCGAGGAAATTCGTCAACTAATCCGCGACATGGCGGAAACCATGTACGCCGCGCCCGGCATCGGGTTGGCGGCAACGCAGGTGGACGTTCATGTACGGGTGATCGTGATCGATATTTCCGAGGAGAAAGACAATCTTTTGGTGCTGATTAACCCCGAAATTCTGGCAAAGTCGGGCGAGGTTTACGGAGAAGAAGGCTGCTTGTCGGTACCGAATTACTACGAAGAAATCAAACGTGCGGAAAAGGTCACCGTGCGCACAATGAACGAAGACGGCAGCACGCGCGAGTTCGACGCGGAAGGAATCCTCGCCGTATGTATTCAGCACGAAATGGATCATTTGCACGGCATCCTTTTCGTCGATTATCTGTCGCCGCTCAAGCGCTCGCGGATCGCCCGAAAGCTGAAAAAACAAAGACAGATCACGATGTAACTTCGGCAACGGCGTCGAGAGGAGAAAAAATGCGCATAGGTTTTGCAGGAACGCCGGATTTTGCGGCGACGGTATTATCGGCGATCGTGGCGGCAGGGTATATTCCTGAGTTTGTGCTTACTCAGCCAGATCGCAAGCAGGGTCGCGGTATGAAGCTGATGCCATCACCAGTCAAGCAACTGGCGCAGAAACACGGCATTGCGGTGTTTTCGCCCACGTCGCTGAAAAAAGAAGAGGCGCGGCAGCCGCTCGTGGCACAGCCGCTGGATGTTTTTTTGGTTGCTGCGTATGGCCTGATCTTGCCGCAGGAAATTCTCGATTGGCCGTGTTTCGGCTGTCTCAATGTTCACGCGTCACTGTTGCCGCGCTGGCGCGGCGCGGCGCCAATTCAGCGTGCGTTGTTGGCGGGCGATGCCGAAACGGGCGTGACGCTGATGCAGGTCGATGCGGGATTGGACAGCGGCGCGATCATCAGCGCGCTGACGACGCCGATTACCGCAAACGACACGGGCGGATCTCTTCATGATCGGCTGGCGGAGCTTGGCGGACAGATTGCGGTTGCGGGATTATGCGAGTTGGAACAAAAAGGTGAATTGCGCAACACGCCACAGCCGGAAGAGGGTGTGACCTACGCCGACAAAATCGGACGCACCGACGGAAAAATCGACTGGGCGCAGGATGCGCGCGCAATTGAGCGCATGGTGCGCGCATTCAACCCGTATCCGACGGCATTTGCCGAGTGGCGTGGTGCGCCGGTCAAAATCTGGCGCGCACAAAATGTGTCACAAGAGAAAGCGCAAGAGACTGCGGCAGCGCCGGGGACTGTTTGCGCGTGCTCGCGCGATGGCATTGATGTCGCGTGCGGATGCGGCACGCTTCGTCTCCTTGAGCTGCAACCACAAAACAGCAAACGCATGAACGCGTCCGCATATCTGGCTGGGTATCGCTTATCCGCTGGTGATATGTTGATGTAAGAAAGCGAAAAGTTAATATTACATAAACATTACGGAAATGAAACAGATATGCAGAAAGGTTCGACGAAGGAAAAAGGTAAAAAACATTGACACGCCTTTCCAAGTGAATGACAATAAAGAGGACATGCGCAGTACGGCTTTTGTTCTTGACAACGGTGATAAATAAAATAATAAGGGAGGCGATATGAGGCTGAATATTTTTACGGATTATTGCTTGCGTGTTTTGATCTATCTCGCGGTGAGTAGTGGACGCTTGACCACGCGTCACGAAATCGCGACAGCTTATCGAATTTCCGACAATCACTTGATGAAGGTGGTCAATTTTCTGGCGCGCAATGGCTATATTGAAACCGTGCGCGGCAAGAATGGCGGCATGCGTCTGGCGCATATACCGGAAAAAATCGTGATCGGCGAAGTGGTGCACGACTGCGAGGCCGATATCCCGCTGGTGGTTTGCTTTGCGGACAAGAGAAAAACGAAAAAAGAAGCGTGTCGCCTGGTTGGACAATGCGAATTGCAACACGTTCTGCAACAAGGTGTGAAAGCGATGTATCACACGTTGAACCAGTACACGTTGGCCGACGCGATCGCCGATCGTGAGGCGATGCAGCAGCGTTTGGGTATCAAGGCCGATGCCGTGCTGGCATGATGCCAGACCACGCGCCGTCGAAAAAAAATAATATTGGTTTGGCGCTGGGTGGCGGCGCGGCACGCGGCTGGGCGCACTTGGGCGTGCTCGACGCGCTCGCTGAGTTTGACATTCGTCCCGACATTGTTTGCGGCACTTCAATCGGCGCCTTGGTCGGTGCGGCGTACGTTTCGGGGAGGGTCGGCGCTTTAAAAGAATGGGTGTTGACACTGACGCGTGGTGATATCGTGTCGATGCTTGATGTCAATCTGCGCGGTGGACTGATTCGCGGCGATCGTGTCGTTCAATACTGCGAGGAGCACTTCTTTGCTTCTGACTTTGATTCCGTCGAAAAACCGTTCGCGTGCGTTGCCACGGATCTCGCCAATGGTCGAGAAGTGTGGCTGCGCGAAGGGCGGCTTGCCGACGCCGTGCGCGCGTCGATTGCATTGCCCGGTCTTTTTTCACCGGCACGCTATCAAGGGAAAAATTTGGTCGATGGAGGGCTCGTTAATCCCGTCCCCGTTTCATTGTGTCGCGCCATGGGTGCGGATATCGTCATCGCGGTTGATTTGAGTGCCGGTATTGTCGGTAGGCGGTTGCGCAGCAACGGTGAAAATCATTGGGCGCACAAATTCAGGGAAATGGTAGGCTGGTCGGAAAGCGAAGAACCGCTGCCATCGCTGATTGACGTGGTCGTCAACAGCATCAACATCATGCAGGTCAGCATCGCGCGCAGTCGTCAGTCGGGCGACCCGCCGGAAGTCATGATCGCACCCGCGATCGGGCATATCACGGCGATGGAGTTCGAGCGTGCCGAAGAAGGAATCCTGGAAGGACGGCGCGCGGTTGAAAAACAGGCCGAACTTTTGCGCGAAGCTTTGCGGTAACCAATTTCCTGAAGAAAAAGCAATAATTGCTTACTGAACGGAATTCATTTCCGCGACCAACGCACGGATTTTGGTCGGATGATTGCTGCGTACGATGCGCGTCGTCAACGCCTTCAATTCGGAAACATCGGTATTGATCACGCCTTCCTTGACCGCGAGCAGCGCAGAGGCGGGCATGGAGAAGTGACGCAAACCGAGCCCGAGCAGAAGGCGCGTCATTTCCGGGTCGCCCGCCATTTCACCACACATGGAAACGGGCACCTTGGCGTGATTCGCGCTCTTGATGACGTGTGCCAGGAGTTTGATCATCGCCGGGTGCAGTGGATCGTAAAGCTGAGCGACCGCCTCATCGGAACGATCGACAGCGAGCGTGTATTGAATAAGATCGTTGGTGCCGATGGACAAAAACGAAAATTTCTGTAGAAACGGCGTGATGGCCAGCGCGGCGGCGGGAACTTCGATCATCGCGCCGATTTCGACATTACGATCGAACGCGATATGCTCTTCATCGAGCGTTTTTTTGACGGTTTCGATGATGTCGAGCGCCTGTTCGATTTCAGAGACCGACGACAGCATCGGGATCATGATTTTCAGCTTGCCATAAACGGAAGCACGAAAAATGGCACGCAGTTGCGTCGTGAACAGCGCCTGCTCGACAAAACACAAACGAATCGCGCGCAAACCAAGCGCGGGGTTGGGCGTGACGCGTGCCAGCGCATCCACCTGCGTGTTGATTTTGTCGGCGCCTAGATCGAGCGTGCGCACAATCACCGGCCTGCCTTTCATGCCGCGCAGCACGCGACGGTAGGCGAGAAACTGCGTACGCTCGTCGGGCAACTCGTCTTGATTGAGATAAAGAAATTCGGTACGGAACAGACCGACGCCCTGCGCGCCGACTTTGAGCGCCAACGGCAAATCATCGGGGATTTCAATATTGACTGCCAGTGAAACATCGATGCCATCGCGCGTTTTCGGACGGCGACGCACCAGCGACATCAGCGCTTCGCGACGCGCTTTCTGTTTTTGATACAGTTCGCGGTACTGCGCCAGCACCACGCGGCTCGGGTTGACAATGATGCAGCCTTGATCACCATCGACGATAACGGTTTCACCCTCGCGCACCATCTGCCGCGCGGTACGCATCCCGGCGAGCGCGGGAACGCCCAAACTGCGGGCGACAATCGCGGTGTGCGACGTTGCGCCGCCGAGATCGGTGACGAACGCGGCAAAACGACGGCGTTTGTATTGCAATAAATCAGCGGGCGACAGATCGTGTGCGATGAGAATGGTGTGCGGGTCAGGGCCTGCTTCAGGCGACGAATCGCTGACGCGTCCCATCAGTTGTTTGAGAATGCGCTCGACGACCTGCATCACGTCGAACCTTCGCTCGCGCAGATATTCGTCTTCGATTTGCCCGAACTGAGCAACCCAGGCATCCATTTTTTGCACCAGTGCCCACTCGGCGTTGCAACCGTGTTCGACAATATGAGCTTTGGCGCCCTCGCTGAGCGCAACGTCATTCAGCAGCGTTTCCTGCATGTCGATGAACGCGTCGATGTCATCGGCGAGATCGGATTCCGCCATGTCTTGCCGCAACAAACGAAGTTCGTGCCGGACATTGGCGATTGCGTTGTCGAGGCGACGAAGCTCGGTGGGAAAATGTTCGGGGGCGATGGCGTATTGCGAAACGTCAAGCGTGGCGTGGGAAATCAAGCGCGATTTTCCGATGGCAATGCCGCCGGAAACACCGATGCCGTGAAGAGAAAAACTACAGGTGGTCATGGCCTTTCTGCTCGTGCATTATTCACCCTCGCCGAAATAATCGTTTATCAGCGCTTCAAGCGCGTCGAGCGCTTCCTGTTCCTGCGGACCGCTGGTTTCCAGCGTGACGACAGAGCCGCGCCCCGCGGCGAGCATCATCACGCCCATGATGCTTTTGGCGTTAACGCGCCGCCCATTGCGTTCCATGAAAATATCGCAGGGAAACCGCGAAGCGAGTTGCGTCAGTTTGGCGGAAGCGCGCGCGTGCAAACCCAATTTATTGACGATCTCGACATCACGGCGCAACACGGCGTTCTTCCTCTTCTTCACTGTGATCCAAAAACAAAACCCCTTCATGCGCACCCGAAAGCGCTTTTTCGATGGTCTTGTTCAAACCGTGCTCGCGATAAGTCAACGCGCGCACCAGCATCGGTACGCTGGCGCCGCACAGCAATTCGACTTTCCCCGGGTGGAGCAATTGACGTGCGACGCGGAACGGTGTCGCGCCGCAAATGTCGGTAACGATCAAAACGCCCATCCCCTGATCAAGTTCGTGAATCGTACGCACAACTTTTTCGGCGAGCTGTGGCACATCGTCGCCGATTTGTGCGGAGAGTGCGGCGCAATTATCCGGCGCTTCGCCGAGCACATGCGCCAGAACCGCCAGAAAAGATTCGGCAAGCGGCGCATGCATGAACAACAAAACACCAACGGAAGGATGAGCAACAGACGATTTCATGCGCGAATACAAATTAAACAGAACATCTTAGCTTACCGCGCTTTCCAGCTTTTGCACAAACAATTCTGCGGGATTGAAGCCGGTTTGCTCGTGAATTTCAACAAAACATGTCGGGCTGGTCACATTGATCTCGGTGAGAAAGCCGCCGATCATATCCAAACCGACGATCATGAGACCGTACTTTTTCATCTGTGGTGCAATCTGTTCGGCAACATATTGCTCGTGTTCCGTGAGCGGCAACGCAACGCCGCGCCCACCCGCCGCCAGATTGCCGCGCGTTTCGCCATCCTGCGGAATACGCGCCAGCGCGTAAGGCACAACTTCGCCATCGATGACCAGCACACGCTTATCGCCGTCGCTGATTTCGGGAATGAAGTGCTGCGCCATCACGGTACGTGTGCCGAACGCATTCAGCGTTTCGATGATCACATTGCGGTTGGGGTCATTGGCGCGCACGCGGAAAATCGACGCGCCGCCCATACCGTCCAGCGGTTTGAGAATGGTGTCTTGCTGTTCGTCAATGAATGCCTGCAACTGTTTTGGATCGCGCGTGACACGCGTCGGCGCGATAAATTCGGGGAAGCGCAGAATCGCCATTTTTTCGTTGAAGTCACGCACGCTTTGCGGCTTGTTGAACACGGGAACGCCCGTCCGTTCGGCAAGCTCCAGAAAATAAGTCGCGTAAACGTATTCCATGTCGAACGGCGGATCCTTGCGCATCAAAATGGCGTCGAACTCAGTCATCGGTAACGTTTGTGGCGCACCTGCTTCGTACCAACGCGTATTGTCGGCAAAAAGTTCAAGCGCACAAACTTGCGCCTGTACATCGTTGCCGTCAGCGCAAAAGTCACACGGCTCACAGGCAAAAACCGCGTGATCGTGTTGTACAAGTGCGCGCATCATTGCGATGCTGGAATCTTTATAAGCTTTGAGATGGGGCAACGGATCGAGAACAAAAAGAGTTTTCATGGCGATGAGAGCGTTATTAAAAAGGTGGCAGTAAACCGGGCGCGACTTCGCGAGGCGCGGCGTCGGCGACGAAGATCACGGCATTTTTATCGCCGCATAAGTAGGTAGCGGTTGAGGAAATGCGCAACCAATCGCCTTCGGGCAAACCGAAAACACGCGTCTGCGGGTGTGCGATTAAGAATTCGGCGATGCGCTCATTGCGCGTTTCGCCTTGATGACCTTCAGGGACGGCGTTGGTGTAATGCGGGTTGATCTGAAAATCAAGGAGATGGAATGCGGTCAACCCGCAAGGATCAACAATAGGCATGTCGTTGGTGGTGGCGATGGTCGGACACGCCATGTTGGCGCCTGCGCTCCAAGCCATGTACAGAGCGCCTTCGCGCACGCGACGGGCGACGGCGTCGAGAAAAGCGCGGTCGCGACATTCCTTCAATAATTGCCACGTGTTGCCGCCACCGACAATAATACATTCGGCACGTGCGATTTCGCCGAGCGGGTCAACGGTATGGTGTGCAGAGACGATATCCAAGTTGGCTTCCTTGAGCGCGTCGCGAACGCGATCGAAATAATTGTCCCACGACAATGTGACGCTGGCGAATGGAATAAAAAACGTTCGGCGGCGATCACCCAATACGTTGATCATTTCTGTTGCGGCGTGTGAAAGATAACCGCCGTTGGCGGGCTGGGCATTGCTGAACAGTAAAAGATCCATAACGGTTTCCGAAGCGACAAGAAAAGTTGAAAACAACGATATGCAAACCATGAATATTGGAATCACATGATTCATGTCACGAGCGCAAGCAAGACAAGGCGGAATTTCGACGAAAAAGCGGAGTTTACACGGATGTAAATGAGCATTTTGAGGAGAATTCCAACGCCGTATTACTTGTGCGCAGTAATGAACCAGTGGTTCCATTGGAATTTCTCACAAAATGCACGCGGTTCCGTGAATAATCCACACTTTTCGCGAAATTTGTTTTGTTTGACACACGTTCGCGACATTTTCTTGACTTCCTTAATAATACGTCATGGTGGTTAATCGCACTGCCTTTTGCTGTAACCAGCCGCGTCGCGTCGCGGATTCGGAGTACAATCGGCGGTATCGGTCGCGTCGCGACTTTCTTTGTTTTTCTCTATGAACACCGATGTCACTTCTCCTGCGCACAAGGCGGCGGTTTTGTCGGAAGCGCTTCCCTATATTCAGCGTTTTCATGGCTGCACGATCGTCATCAAATATGGCGGAAACGCGATGGTCGAGCCGAAACTCAAAGCGGGGTTTGCGCGCGATGTGGTGATGCTCAAGCTGATCGGAATGAATCCGGTCATCATTCACGGCGGCGGTCCGCAAATCGGCGAGTTGCTGGAGAAAATGAAAATCGAGAGCGCTTTCGTGCAGGGGATGCGCATCACCGATGAACGCGTGATGACTGTTGTCGAAATGGTGCTCGGCGAATTGAATCAGGAAATCGTTGGCCTGATCAATCTGCACGGCGGTCGCGCGGTTGGCTTGACCGGGCAAGACGGCAAATTGATTCGCGCTCGGCGCATGAAACTGATCAACAAGGAAGATGGTCACGATCTTGATCTGGGATTGGTCGGCGAAATCGAAAAAATCGAACCGGAGCTGATCGACTTGTTGGTATCGCGAGATTTTATCCCGGTCGTCGCCCCGATCGGCATGGGGCCGAATGGCGAGGCGTTCAACATCAACGCCGATTTAGTCGCCGGAAAACTTGCCGAATGGCTGAAAGCCGAAAAATTGATCATGATGACCAACACGGTTGGCGTGCTTGACCAAGCGGGCGAGTTGGTGACGGGGTTGACGGCAAGCCGAATTGAGAAAATGTTTGAAGATGGCACGATTCATGGTGGCATGTTGCCGAAAATCAGTTCGGCGTTGAATGCCGTCAAAGGTGGCGTGGAAAGCGCCCACATCATCGATGGTCGTGTTCCGCATGCGTTGTTGCTGGAATTGATGACCGATGCGGGTGTGGGCACGAAGATTTCAGCAGATCAAACCGAGTAATTGATTCAGGAAGAACGATATGGCGGCTAGACAGGGAGAGCGTCGCACACAAATTTTGCAGGTGCTGGCGAGCATGCTGGAAAATCCGCGCGGCGAAAAAATCACGACGGCGGCGTTGGCGAAACGGCTGGATGTTTCCGAGGCAGCGCTTTATCGGCACTTCGCCAGCAAAGCGCAAATGTTTGAAGGATTGATTGATTTCATCGAAACGACACTTTTTTCGCTGATCAACAAAATTCAGAATGAGCGTAATGATGGTGCGGCACAAGTGGAGCAGATTGTTTTTGTGTTGCTCGGATTTGCCGAAAAAAATCCGGGAATGATGCGGGTGCTGACAGGCGAAGCGCTGGTGCACGAAAACGAACGTTTGCAACAGCGCATCAATCAGGTGCACGATAAAATCGAAGCGGCGATTCGGCAGTCGTTGCGTGTGGCGCAGGCGTCTGGACAGATTGAGCGCGGACTCGACGCGGCGGTGTGCGCAACGGTGCTACTCGCGTTCGTTGTTGGACGTTGGCAATTATTCGTGAAGAACGGCTTTCGCGATGAACTGCAAAAAGATTGGGCGCGCCAAAAAATATTTTTGCTTGATCTTGCTTGAGCGCTAGAGCGTTTTTGATTTATCTCTATACATAACCACAAGACTCGAAGTAGTTCC
>DAISYG010000068.1:0-2325 GCA_036825435.1 Casimicrobiaceae bacterium
TTAAAAAGTTTGGATCAAAAATTTCATAATAAAAAAATTAAGATTGATAGTGAATGATTCCAAGGGAAAAGGTTTCTCTTGATAGGGTTTGGAACGATATCCAAAGTCTTTTTTCCAAAAGTTGGTTCCCAGAGAGTTGTCCTTCTCTCCATCGCCAACAAAAAAAGCAGCCAATACGGGCTGCTTTTTTCGGTATAAAAGGAGTTACTTGAAAGGAAAGTATTATGTCGATAGTCAGGGCGCAATCAATGGGTTGCACCGGATTGCAGACCTTCGCCTGCGGCGGCGGATCGGCTGGCCACCAGATCGATGACGTCGCTGTAATGCTTTTTCCCCGCCCGGTTGCTGATCTCGCAGCGGAACTGATATTTCTTGCCCGCGCGGAAAAACCGTCCTAACGTATATACCGAGCTGTTTGCGCCTGATACATCGCGCCAATTCTCGTTTTTATCTTTATATTGCCATTGGAAGTACATGTCCGCGCCGTTTTTAACCGATACGGACACTTGCCCCCGGCCATCTTTTGTCTTTTTTGCTTCGACGGCAGTGATATCCGGTGCCGCACCACTCTGCTGTGCAGAAATCTGCATCGGCAATAATGCCTCGTCAAAGCGACTTTCGTTCACCACCTGATCCTGCACTGTGCCATATTCTGGCGGGAGATCGGCGGCACCACTCTCTTCCGACGCGTCGGTCTTGATCTCGCCGCCCGCCGTGATATAACACACAGGGAAATCCTTTTGAATCGTAACGATGCGAGGATTTAAGCGAGTGTTCGTTGCAGTTTTATATTTTCCTGTGGAACTAAATTCCGCGAAAGAAAGCACTTGGCAATACTCTCCCGGCGCAGCCAACGCTGTATTAAGTTTGACATAGAAGGATAACGAAGCATGGCCATCTTGCGGAATGCCGTCTTTCAGATCCCATGTCAGTTTTTTGCCACTGCGCTGCACGACACCCGTTGACGTTTTAAAAAGCGAGTGGTTTGGGTATTGGTATAGATCAAAGTCACTGCCGATCTCCAGCACAGTTTTCCCGCTCCGGTCGAAATTAACCATTTCATCCGTATAGTCTTTCAAAACATCCTGAATTAACTCAGGCTTATCGGCCGGAACATAAGTGAAGATCGTGGGAATTTTTTCGTATTGAACGATGTTCGCCGCCTGGTTGTATACCGCCGCTACATCAGCCCACGAGGTACAGTTTGTTTTTAACGCATTGGACGCAGAGGCGGTGACGTTCGGATCGCCAACGCTGACGACCGTTTCCGATGAACTTTTGTATCCCATCGGTGTGGCAATGAGCGCAAGCCACGCACTATCATCCATCACTGCCGTGGTTGCCGTTGGATCGCCTTCTTGTCCGGCTCCAAAACGATTTTTCTTCAGCATGTCCGACAGCAGATAAGGGCTGTATTTTTGTGAAAGGGTCGAGCTGCTTTCGGGGTCGCCCCCGTCCGCTGCCACGCTGACGACCATAAATTGCACGCCGGAATTTTTCATTCCGTTGACCAAATTCATGGTCTGTACCTGCTGAAAATCGGGGTTGTAGACGTTGCTATCCCGTCCGCTGCTGACCAGCACGACATAGCGCGTAACGATGTCGTCGGGATCGTTTTTGATCGCTGCATACGCGCCCCCTTTTGCGCCGTTGGTGGGTGCGAGCGGATCGGCGAGCAGTTCATCCGCTTCTTTGCCGAAGAAGATCATGGCTGCTTCGGCAATGCCGTCGTATAGCCAAGCGTCGTCGTCCTGATCGGTGGCCGCGCGGAAATGTTTCTGCAAATCGGCCTGAATGGTTTTGTATTCCGTCGCCTGAATCAGTCCTCCATCGCTCTTGGTCGAAACGTCAGCAGAAGGGTATTTCTGATCGGCATAGGGCAATGTCGTTTGCCCGCGGGTGAGCATTTCATTAGATTCTAATAAGATCGAGTGCCCTGCATATGCCGCATTGGAGATAATATTCGTGTGAAAATCATGAAAACTTTCACTATAGCCGCTGGTCGTCCACGGATTTTTTCCGCTGGGATCGGTGACCTGTCGCGTCGAATAACGCACGGCGGAAACGCCCATATTTCCGATAGGAAGCCCCAGCGTATACATTCCGGGGACATATACGCCCGAATAGAGGCGACCATACCCATAAGCACACATAACGCCGCTGTTGTTTAGATCCACCACCGGATCATAATAGGGTGTGAACGAACTGTCCATCGGGCCGCTCATGGATACAACGCCAATCGTCGTGGTATCTACTCCAGCATTTATTCCGGGATCGGCCAATGCTTTCATCATGTCGACCACTCCCTGCGCCGTCGCGTAGATA
>DAISYG010000068.1:2425-11824 GCA_036825435.1 Casimicrobiaceae bacterium
GTCGTTTCCTGGCAGCGAGTTGTACTGTGCTCCTTTGTCATTGAGGTTCATCGTTTTGGATTGCTCCATCACGACGACTACCTCGGTGCGTGTATCTAAATTGCGTAATAATGCCTTGTTTTCTCCTGCGTCAATGGTCAGCGTGACTTTGTATACGTTTTCTTCGTCGGTCGGCGACACGATCTGATGCAGAGAAATATAGGTTTCCTCCCCCGCCTGCGCCAGACCCGGCGTCGTCGCCGCAAATGCAGGCAGAACAGCCAATACGCTAAACAGAAGCGCCAGCGAGAGCACAGCCCATCTCTTATTCAAATATGTTTTGAGCATATCGTTTCCTTTCTTTCAGCATACATCTTCAAAATAAGGACGAATCGCTGTTTTCTCGCAGATAAAGAGAAAATGCACTCGTTTTTCCTGCGCCATTGGTCACTTCGATGATATATTCACCCAGATCATCAAATTGAACGATAAATTTATAAATATTCTTATTGCGCTTGTTATTTTGAATGGGCACAATGGCTTTTTTGGTGATGTCTTTGCTGTCTGGGTTCAGGACTTTTATGCTCTTGATAGCATGACTGGCATCCACGACTTGAAAAACCAATTTGCTGCCCGCCGCCGCTTTTTCCATCACGCCTGCTCCGCCGAGGACGCGCAGCCCGGTGGTCGGCGCATCCTCTTTGTCGGCAGAATAAGATTCGGGTAAAATCGGCGTCAATCGCGCGTTGCCCAGCGCCGTGATGGGGCAGGACAGCGCCAACACAGCGCACACGGCAACGGCAAGCAGGCCGGGATGAAGTGTGTGATAACGTTTCATTTTTTCTCCTTTATCTCTTTTCGATGTATTTTACTGAATCTTTAGCGCGAGTTTGCGGAAACTGTTGTCTGCACCGACAACGTATAAGTCATAATTGCCTGCTCTCTGTGCAGTTAGGATAATGCGATTTCCGATTATCGTGCTGCTAACCACGCCAGCAACCGGCGTAAACGAGCTATCACCACGCGCACAGACGACCAATCGGTTGAAGACCCTCGCATCCATGTAGGTGATGATCGCCTGTCCTCCCTTTTTCATGGAGGTCAACATGGCTTCGCCGCCCGGGAATAACATTTTCGGCGGTTCTTTGCTGGTATCCAAGCCCGCAGGAGCGTCAGTCACATGGTTGCCTGGCGGAACAATAACTTCAAGCGAATGCACTAGACCGCTGGTGGCAACGGTTCGATTGCCTGCATTGTCCCACGCAGTAACGATCAATTCGACCTTTCCGCGGAACGCCGCACTGTTGGCCACAGCCTCATCATATGCCGCCTTGAGTGTGGTGCACTCCTGTGTTACTACGCCGCTCGATCCCCGCAGTTGATAACGGGTCTTTTCGGTCGCTACGCCGGATTGTACAGTTTTTCCGGACATCGAGGTTTCTGTGTCGTCAGTAATCACAATATCTGTTCCCGGCGTCGTCAGCTCTGGCATAGCCGAAATCTCTGCCGGAGTCGATGGTAGCGTAACGATCGGCTGTTTCTTATCGATCCAGTGAATATCAATGGTAACCGGCGCTGGTTGAGTTAACCCCTTTGTCGTCGCCTGAATGTTGACTACATCATTGGTAGCAAATATCTTCTGCCCACGATAGCAATACAGGCTATTGCCATCTGGCGTAGTGACCTGCGAATTGGCTTCCTGTACGCTGTTGTAATCGACTTTATGTAAGGGTAGCTTGGATGTCACGACGTAATCGACCACCACAGAACCATTGGTGTAAATGCGATTCCCCGGCAATGTGTCACGTCCATCAGGTGAATACGTCGCTGCTACGACTACGATTTCCGTATCTCCCGCTCTCTCATGCATGAACTGCGCACCACCCGCGCTGTCGGGCAAAGAGGTGTTTCCAGCCTGATCGTTTGCCGTGGCCGAAACAGTATATACGCCTGTCGACAGCGTTGTGTCGGCGGTAATGGCCGCCTGTATGTCCGCAACGGAACCAGTGTAGCTTCTCGTCGTCTGCCCATTCAAGCTGGTTACGGTCAGTTGATAACCGTTTGCATCAATATCCGATGTATCAGCCAAAGTCAAACCGGAGGGAACTACTTCGGTTCCCGCGATTTGAATATTGTTTAACATTCCATTTCCACCGTCCGTCGCCTGCGCACTGGGCGCGGTGGTGTCGACTTTGATGGTCTGTGGCGCAAGAGTCGCCGTAAGCTGAATTTCATCTTCGGCACTGCCCGTCAGCGCATGAACGCCGTCATTCAGTGTAAAGGTCCCCTTGTCCGTGGCACTGTTCGGCACCTTTTGATAGACTGATGTTCCACTGTTTTGAATAGTGACATCAATAATCTTCAATCCGCTGGCATTGTCGCTGTCTACGGTCACGATCACAGGGCTCTTATACCAGCCGTTGTTGCCCGTCGTTCCGTCGGCAGAGAGGACGATAGTCGGCCGACTCGCATTGATGGTCACGCTAGGTACTGTGCCACCTGCACCGGTATTACCAATGAGCTTTCCACTGTAGGCGTCGCTCGCCTTGCCGAGATTTCCTGCATGGTCTTCGATCACCACGTCATAATAGTATCGTCCGGGAGCAATGGAACCCCACTGCGAGCCGATCTGATTCCAGGCAATTTTTCGACTGGGGGTCGCAGCGGTGTTACCGTTTTCGACTTTGTATAGCCAGAGTGATTGCGTTCCCGTTTTGATATCCGACTTATCTTTGCCATTGTGATTGGCTCCAGCAGTCGCTGGATCATTGACAGTCACGCTCGCCAGATCGGCAGCGGTCAATGCATGAATATCTTCGGTGCTGACGTTGGGCAAGCCAGCGACGGTCGGCTTGTCTTTATCGATCCATGTGACCTTGATGCTGTCCGTCATGGTTCTTCCGCTGGGGCGCAGTATCGCAATATTTGCGGTGTCATTTGCCGTAAAGGGATACGATATGGTCGCTTTTTTCATGCTAGCGTCGATCGTCATCGGCTGCCCTTTAACGGTTCCGCTCTGCATGACCACATTTGACGTGACGGTAACGGTCGCCGTGACAGTTTGATTCGTCCAGTCGGTTTTGTCGAATTGCACTTCGGTTTCAATATATCCGCGCGTCCAATCGGCGTCATAGGCAAAATAATGATCGGAATAAAAGCTAGTTCCAGCGGGTGTGTGAATTTCTACCCGGTAGTTGCCGCTCTCTCCAAATAAATTTCCAGCATCGTATCCCGCACCAAACAGCGTACTCAATGGTACACTCTTGTCACTTCCATCCGCTTTATTGGTAACGGTGATGGTTCCGTCGATCACCGATCCCTTGACGCTGTTTAACTGTGAAAGGATCGCCGGAGCTACACTGGCTACTGTAATGGTGTCGTCAGCGAGCGTTTTGTCGGGCAGTTCGTTTTTTTGTCCAAAAATTTTAATTTTGGCAGGCGTACTCTTCATGGTTTGAATGACGTCCGCTGGCAATTCGATCAACTTATTGTTTTCAAAGTTGAACAAAACAACATTCGGAATTCTCGTTATGTTGGGTGGTAGCGTCTGGATTTCATTGCCACCTAAATTTAACACATTGAACCTACCGCTTCCGTAGTTAATAAATTTCAAATTGGCCAATTCGGCAGGCACTGTTTTGATTTTATTATTTCCAAAATGCAAGTCATAAATGGTTCTACTTCCAAAGGCAGGGGGAATGTGTTCAATCTGATTATCTGAAAGATACACGAAGGTCAGGTTTCTACGGTTTCTCACCCAATCGTCAGGAATCTCTGTCAATAAATTATTGGTAAAATCGACAGCCTGTATTCTGGTCATTTTAGTGAAAGCGCCTAATGTGGTCAATCTATTGTATTTCAAATCCCAATTGTATAAGTTGGGCGGATCCGGTGTTCCCAGCGATGCGGGAAGTTCGTCGATCTCATTGTACATCGTGTCCGCTGCGATCAATTGATACAATAATTTTGAAAAGGACTCAGGTAGACGCCGAAGTGTTCCGTTGGTTACCTGAAAATATTGCAGTCCTGTCATATTATCGATATTAGCGGGCAACTCAGTGAATTCTCCACCAGTAACCTTCAAATAGTTCGTTCTTCTGAAATACTCGACACCAGATAAATTCTTTATGCCTGTTCCATTGATAGTGAGTTGGTAGGTCACCCCATCTAACGTCGCTTGGCTGATCGGTGCATCTATATTTGTTCCCTTTCCCAGAATGCGAGCCACTTCTTTGGCCAGCGCCGGGTCGGGAAAGACCTCCGAAATCTTTTTCGTTCCTGCAATGGTCAATCCCGATGCACGAGAGCGACTTGCGGGCGGCTCATAGTTAGGGTTGATATATGGACGCAGCGCTTTTTCCACCTCTTCGATGGGCGCCAATCTTTTTTCTTCAACATATTGCGCGTTTAAATCGCGGATGATTTCAGCCACTTTTTCTTCTGAAATAGTGTAGCGCGACGTCGTATCGGCGGCTCCCGCCGTATAAAAAAGCGATGCAACGCACATCAAAGCAAGCAGTGCTGCAAAGAATGTGCACATTCTCCTTCGTACGATACTTTCCATACAATCTCCTCCTCAGTTCACGTTTTTTCTTTATTGATGCGATCTTTAAACTGTTATGATAAAAAAATAAATACTATTTTTTTATCATAACATTCTGTTTATTCTTTTTTCTCCGACGCACAAGCGAAGGCTGTGTGGGTCGGATGATTTGCCCAACCCACACGCTCATTTTTTCGCTTATATTTCTAAAATACCCTTACTTGCTGGTGCTTTGCAGCGTTTCGCCTACGATATCCGCCTTGGTTGCCGTCACTTCCAGCGTATCACTCTCGAATTTTTTACCAGCTGCGTTGCTGACAACGCACCGCAACTGATATTTTTTTCCAGATTTGAATTTCTTACCCAATGTGTGTGTGGATCCATTTGCACCAAAGATGTCCACCCAATTCTTGCTTTCATCCTGATATTGCCACTGATAATACATCTCCGAACCGTTTTTCACCGCGACCTGCACCTGTGTTTTTCCAGTCTTTAATTTTTTTGACTCGACGCCAGTGATCTGTGCATCTTCACGCGCGGCATAGCTTCCCAGCCCACCAGCGATTGGCAAAGCAGCGCTAATAGTCGGTGAATCTTCAAATTCCAGATCCGGCTTCACCTCTGCCTGCTTCTCGCCTTCGACTTCGGTTCCCGAACCGTCTTCTGACGTAATCCCTCCAGCGGCTGTGATGTACGCTTGCGGGAAAGCAATCGTGACATCACGTTCTGGCCAACCGTAACGCGGCTTTGCGCCTTCGCCCGGGAAGGGGCCGGTAGCCGAGAAAACGAGCTTTTCGAGCGGCGACTGGAACTCGCCCGCCTTTACTGCCTTGCTGTTCAGCTTCACGTAGAACGTCAGCGTCGCTTCTTTCATCGTAGGAATGCCGTCGCCGTTGAAGTTCCAGTTAATCGAACCACCTTTGTTAATCACCGTCTGATTTTCGATGCCGCCTTTTTCAAACAGCGGCTTACCCGGATACTGATAAAGCGTGAAATTAGAATTCAGCTTGATTTGGGTCTGAGCATTTTCGCCGAATTGAATGATTCGTTTCGCGATTTCTGCAAACGTATCCTTGATTTCCGCCGTGATATTGTTTGTTTTTCCGACATAGTAATATTTAGGATCAGCGCGATTCCAATCCGGCTTACCATTCGAAGGTCCGCCAAGATAATCCGCTTCGACATCTTCCCAAGTAGCGTAGGTGGTAGAAAATGGATGCTGATCGACGTGATAATCCGTCGCCATGAACACCAAGGGTTGTTCAAATTCAGAATTCAACGCTGGGCTGGCGTCCTTCAGCATTTCGGATGCACTCACGTTTTTGGTGCCTTCCCAATTTTTCCAATTTGCGGGCAAAGAAGAATTGGTTACATCAATATAGATCGCTCCTGGCCAAGCTGATCCATCTTTTCGGTATCCCGTTCCTGTATGATTGGTTTTCTGCACAGCTTCGCCGGTTGTCTGGATGCCCATGGTGTAGAATTGGACACCTGCGTTTTTCATTTCAGAAACTTTTTCAAAGGTCGCCGGTAGCCAACCGCTATCTTCGCCGTCCGATAATAGAATGACGAAGCGTCGTTTTCCGTCCGTAGCACTGGGCGGTGTACCCAGCTTTACAGAAGGCGCCCCTGTATCAATAAGATCTACGCCCAACATAATAGCCGCTTCTGCCAATCCATGTGCAAGCTCAGTTCCCGAATCAGCCGTGCTGGCCTTGACCTCCTTCAGCGCATTTTGAAGCAACGTTTTGTTTTCGCCTTTTTCATCGTAAAAAATCATGCCGCGCGATGCTGACTGCTGATTTTCTTTGGTGTATGTCTGATTGGTGGTATCTGCCAGCACCGTGTCGATCAGCTTTGGCAAGGGCTGGTTGAGTACTGATTTCGCGAAAGGGTCTCCGCCCAATTGAGCCGCCCAGTTGTATCCCAACCCTACACCGGCTGCTAATACATTGTCTTCATGGAACATACGGGACGAAAAAACAATCGAATCCCTTTCCTGCTTACTCTCTTCCATATATCCGTATCCGAATGTAAAACCCACTACTGCTTGGTTTAACGTAGCATACGGCTCAAGGCTTGTATCTCCAACATCATTAAAAACCACAATGCCAGCGGAGGTCACTTTCGCTCCGGCATTGATCGCAGGATTGAGAAAAATATCTACTGCCTCCTGTGCGCCTGTCAATGCCGCCCGAATACGCGTGTCGTGCCCCGCCGTCAAGGGAGTTACCCAACCCGCCAGAGAGGTGTGATCCGTTGGATGGGAACTAAACCCATTGAGGATGGATTTTCCCATTAGCGCCGGATTCCCTTGGCTCATATGATACTTGTCCATAGCCTCACGAGTATAAAATGGGAGTGGAGCAAGCAGTACTGTCCCAAAAAGAGCATCCCACATTATTTTATCTGGATATGTGTCCAAAAATGTATTGCTATCTCCGACTTCATTCATCGACGTAGAGCTGTCGATGAGTATCGCGATTTCCGTTTCTGGAATCTGCCCCGGATCGCCTTTGATGCTCAATGTTACCTGATAGACATCCTCCTGATCCGTGGGGGAAATGTACTGGTGCAGAGATACATAGCCCTCCTGTGTCGGCTTAGCGCTATTGTCCGCGCCCGCTGCCCCGGCAACCGTGGGCATCACCGCCCCGCTAGCCATCGCCAGGCACAATGCGCCCGCTGCGATGCGCTTTTTCCATGTTGTTCGCAACATGCTAACTCCTTTCGATACATCACTTTCAAAAAATAAACAATTTAAAATACATATCAGTTCTTGATATTGAAGCGTCTCACGCTCTCTTGGCCATTTTCCGTTCGCACTACGATGTAGTAAGCACCTGGCTCCAGCGCTGCTTTGGCTAAATCAAACTGATAGGCGGACATATTTTTCTTATCTGTTTTCGCCTGCGGAACTTCCATTTTTTCTGGCTCTACCGCTATTTTTTCATCGTCTTTTCCATAGGTCTTCGCTTCGACGAGACCCACGAATTGGATGTTGTCTTCGCTCGTAACGGTAATATATATTTTTTTCGGCGCTTTTTTTGCGGACTGCATCATCTTTCCGCCCGGCAGATGGATCAATGGACGCGCCACTGTTTTTGTCTGCGCCGCCATCGCCGATAGGCCGATCGTCATGCAGAGCAGTACCACTGCCATTCGAGACATCCATATGGATGCTTTCCATCGTTTTTTCATCGTTCCTCCTTTTACTATACTATGTTAACCGAGAACACAGAGGAATGCAGAGGGGAGAGCCTTCTCCCCTCAATCCCCCTCTTTTTAACTTATTTTACTGTCAGACTTTTGACCACAGAACCCTTGCTATTTGATACGGTCAGAGTATACTTTCCTGCCTTCGTGATTCCTAAGTTGCTTACTTTTAAAACACTTGTATACGGTGAAGCTGTCATGCTCCAACCAGCCTGTGCCGACGTCTTGAGAACCGTATTCCCCTGCTTGACAGTCCATGTTGCCGTTTTAGAAGCATCCGTAACCATCATTGAGAAAGAGCCATTCAATGTCAATTTAGCTAATATAGCATCGCCACTTATAATCTGTACCTTCGGCGGCTCAACCCTAGCGCCATTTACAAACGTACCAATATTTTTGGTGTTTGTGTTGCCAGCGTTGTCTGTAGCGGAAACCGACAAAGTCATCGAGAGATAGTTCGGAGCCTTCGCTTTTACTTCAGCCAATGTTTTTCCGGTATACGTCGCGGTCAAATATTTGAGTGTGTACAGCGTCTTGGCTGCATTGATACCGGAAACACCATTATCCGCCTTAACCTGAGCGTCATCCACAACCGTTACGGTTAGATCATCCAGATTACCATTCGTTGCACTCGGCGTAATCAACGGCTTATACTTATCGATCTTAGTGACAGCAGTCGTATCCGTTGCGTTCTTCTTCACTTTATCCGTTGCGGTGATCGTGAAGGGATTGCTATTGACTGCGGTAACAAACGAATCGGTAAATACGCTTCCCAGTCCCGCTGCGTTATTTTTGGTATAAACCACTACACCATTGGCGTTTTTGATGGTAACGTTAGTGATATCCGCCTTGCTCTCAGCCTTGAAAGATACTGTGACGTTTTGATTCGTCCAGCCTGCTGGCGTAATACCCGTAAAGACTACCTTCGGGCCCTTCGGATTGACAACTACTGGCGGATTGGTCGGATCGACCGGATCTGGGCCACCCGGCGTCACCGGATTGGTCGGATTAGGATTGCCGCCACCACCAATCAAGCTACCTTTATCACTGGCTTTTCCTTGGTTTGTGGCTACGTCTTTAGCAACTATATCGTAGTAGTACTTACCTTCCGGAATTGTCTGCCACTTTGTATCCAAATCCGCCCATTTAATTTTGATAGGAGTGGTGGATACTGTGCCATTTTCCGAGACATAGAGCCAGATTTCTTTGGTCGCGTTATCAACGCCTGACTCTGTATTTCCGTTATGATTCGCATTGACAGCGGTATCAGCAAAAGTAATCGTCTTTACTTTGGTTGCATCCAGCACACCATCGCTCGTCGCTGCGGTCAAGTCCGGGAAATTGCCAAAGGTCGGCGCTACTGTATCGATCCAGCTGACCTTTGCCTGGACATTCGCGTTATACGTTGGATCAGCTGTTTCTGCCACCACTGCTTTGCTTTCATTGGCGTTAAACGTATATTTGGCAGTGTAGTTGTTTCCAACCTTAGTTGCACTCGCCAATACATCCACAGTACCCACATTCAACTTTGTCAGCGGCAAAGCGGACGTGACGGCAATCGTCGCCTCAACGGTTTTATTGGTCCAATCGTTGGGGTTATACGTAATGGTTACACCAATGCTATCGCCCTGTTTGACATACGATACATTGGTCGCCTTTTT
>DAISYG010000069.1:0-11586 GCA_036825435.1 Casimicrobiaceae bacterium
TGAGGTTTTTATGAGACCATTTAACCGCGTTGCGCTTCGTACTTGAATCTAGGACTCAACTAAAATCCGATTTCCACTGCCGTAGCACCGCAAACACTTCTTCTTCCGTCGCACACGGCGCACCATGATATTCCTGCGCGGCCTTCTGCACCGCAGGCTCGTGCGTGCGCAGAAACGGGTTGGTTTGCAACTCTTCAAACAACAACGATGGCACGCTCGGTGCGCCATCTTCCACCATTTGCGCTACGTGCACTTCGCGCGCCATCAGCGTCGGATTATTCGGTTCCACCGTGCGTGCAAAAGCCAAATTCGAAAGCGTGTATTCGTGCCCGCAATAAACACGCGTCGGCGGTGGCAGTGCTGCGAGTTTTTGCAGTGAGTGAAACATCATCTCAGGCGTTCCCTCAAAAACGCGCCCACAACCTCCGGCAAAAAGTGTATCGCCCGAAAAAAGAGCCACTGCTTCTTTGCGCTGATCCATTTCGCGCTCTAACACAAACGCGAGATGTCCGCGTGTGTGCCCGGGCACTGCGATCACATCACAGCGCACACGCTCATGCAAGAAATACAACCGTTCATTACCGCGCAACGGATGCGTGCACGTCGGAATATTCTCCTGAGCAGGGCCATATACTGCCGGGCGATACCGCGCCGCCAGCAGTTCATTGCCACCCACATGGTCGTGATGATGATGTGTACTCAGAATCGCTTCCAACTTGAGGTTGCGCTCCTCCAGACGCTCAATGACCGGCATCGCATCCCCGGCATCCACCACCACGGCGTGCTGCCCATCGTCGATCATCCAGATATAATTGTCTTTGAACACCGGAATCGGCGTAATCTGATATGCTGGTTGCGCATATGCTGAAGCATCCATCGTTTCATCCTTTTGATTATGAACGAATCATCTGCTCACGAACCGCCCCTGTCAAGCACTGCCGCTGACGGCTGGGATTCGCCGCTGGTGCGTTATATGCTCGCGCGTGAGCTCGAATATTTTGATCAAACAATCCCCGATATTTTCGGTTTTTATGCGCTACAAATCGGCTTGCCGCAACATCCGATGCTATGCCAGACGCGCATTCCCAATCATTGGACGCTTGACTTCAATGCCCCCGCGCAGATTCTTGCCGACCCACATGCATTGCCCTTCCCCGAAGATTCACTCGATTTGGTTGCGCTACCGCACGCACTCGAATTCACTGATGATCCGCACCAGATTTTGCGCGAAGCGTGGCGCGCACTGCGCGCCGAAGGACACCTTCTCATCAGTGGGCTGAATCCTTATTCACTGTTCGGTTTACGACGACGCTTCGGCCACAACCAAACGCCGCCGTGGATGGGGGGCTTCATCAGCCCTTATCGCGTGAAAGATTGGCTTTCTCTGCTCAGTTTTGATATTGTGGGCGGCGCTTTTGCCGTCTATGCACCGCCGTTCAAAACCGAACGCTGGCTGAATCGCGCCGCATGGCTGGAAGAAGCGGGAGATCGCTGGTGGCCAATTGCCGGCGCTGTTTACTTTTTGCACGCGGTCAAGAAAGTAGCGGGCATGCGCGTGGTCACCCCCGTATGGAAACGCGACGCACGCCGCCGCAACTGGGTTGCCGCGCATCGCGAACCTTATCAAGAGAAGCATGATTGTTGACATCTACACCGACGGCGCATGCAAAGGCAATCCCGGCCCGGGCGGCTGGGGCGCACTGCTGACCTACGCCGACAAACGCCGCGAACTCTTCGGCGGCGAAGCCGAAACCACCAACAACCGCATGGAACTCACCGCCGTCATTGAAGCGCTCAAGGCACTCAAACGCCCGTGCATCGTGCGGCTGTACACCGACTCCACCTACGTCAAAAACGGCATCGAAGCCTGGATTCACAACTGGAAAAAAAACGGCTGGAAAACCGCCAATAAAAAACCCGTCAAAAACAGCGATCTTTGGCAATCACTTGAGCAAGAAACCACGCGCCACACCATCGAATGGCATTGGGTTAAAGGACACGCCAACCATCCCGGCAATGAACGCGCCGACGAGCTCGCCAATCAAGGTGTTCAAACGGTACAAACTGTCTCTTGAATCCCCGCGTAAAAACCGCATTTCAAAAATAGTGTGCGTGATAAAATGAATATTCGCGTTTATTCATGCGCCATCAAACACGGGGGTGTACCGGTTTCGACGGGGGTATTGACGCAGCGCGGGGCATGTCGAGGCGCTTGACCTCGTTAATCACGAGCAATCGCAAATTTAACTGCGAACGAAGAAACTTACGCTCTGGCGGCTTAACCCCGCCGGACCTTGCACCGGGTAGCGCTTGACCCGGGCTTCGCAAGAAGCAGCAAGGACAATCAAAGCGATCGCGCCGCTTCGGGTCACTTGGGGACGGCGTTAAATCAAGGTGACTGGTTTATCGGCAGCTTGTGTTTCGGCGGTCGATAGGCAAGATCAAATGAAACAATAAACATGTAGTCCCGACTGTAGAGAGCTTTCGGACGCGGGTTCGACTCCCGCCACCTCCACCAATATTTCTTTTGGCTGATGCTTTGCGCCATTAATATTGCTTTTCATTCCCTGATATAAGACAAAGTAATTTGACGCTGGTTACAGCCGAGGAAAGACTAATTTGTTCTATTCTTTGCTCTATTGATCATCGCCTTGACTCCATCGTTGGCATTCATGACACGGAAAGTAATTTCTGGATGATTGTTTTGGAAAACACGAAATATCTCATCGGCAAATGCTTGTCCGATAAAGTTGACATCCTTGAAATCGAGTCCAACAAATTTGAACGCATCAATGCGGTTCAATAATCTTTTCGCCTGTGAACGAGAAACCAGATTTTCTTCGCCCATTCTGACCAAATTAACCGGAATCACTGTTTTATCAAATGCAAAATCACCATCATCCGACGTGAATTTATTGAACACTTCCGTCAAATCGCGATCACTATCCGTATGAATCATCATGAGCACAGTGGTTCCCTCATTCTTTGTGCGATCAAAACCATGCAACCAATCGAGTTCACTTTCATCCTGATGATCGAAATAGAGTCCGTTTGCCATTAACCAATAAATATCGAATGATCGCGAAGTAAAAAAAATGCCTTCGCCAGTATGGTTCTTTTTATCGGTCGTCAGCTTTCCTTTGCACAGTTCAAAATGCGCCAGTCGCAGATCGCCCAAATTGAATTTGTCGGAAATCTTTTGGTAAACACCGACTCCGTCGTCTTTAACGAATATTGTAATTTCCTCCTCTTCCTTGAAAACCAATACGAAAAGCTCATCTCCTTCCGAATGGTCTTTGGCATTATTGACCATTTCGGTAAACCCGTAATCGCAAATTTGGCTGACATTGCTTTTCAGTTCCCCAAGGAAAGGCAGAAAATCATTGGCCCAGATCAGGCTTTCGTCCAACTGCTCGTTGATCCGATAACTCTTCGTGAGCATTCTGTTCACGCCCAAAGCATATTTTGGGCGTGTTGATGAACCCGTTCTGATCAAGAAGCCATTACCGACGTTGGTTTTAATGAAATTACTCGCCGCTGCCCTCGAAACGCCGAACCTTTCGGCAAACCTTTTCGCCAACCCTTTATCGCTGACTGAAACTTCTCTAATCAGCCAATCAGTACCAGCCAGCCCGTCAAACTTTCTTGTTTTCATGACAAACGTTACTAGACAATAATGAGGTTATTGTAAAGTATACTTGATTGTATTGTAAAGTTGAGCCTGCTGCTGTTTAGCCTTTTACTCACTCTTTTCATTCAACCGATCAACACCAACCCATTGTTTTTATTATTCTTTATGGTGCGAGAAGGGGGGCTCGAACCCCCACGGGGGTTACCCGCTGGAACCTAAATCCAGTGCGTCTACCAATTCCGCCACTCTCGCATTGATCAAGGTCGCTGGATTATAGCGGATTCGGAAAACCGAAAACAACCGCGAGATGTTGCACGATCAAAAATCGCTCTCACTGATCTCTGTCTCCCGTACCCTGACAACTGAAAGGCAGAGCAAGCCGATAAGCCGGGTTCTGTCATCCTGCGAAGAGGATGGGGCTGCCATTCCTCTGGGCAATACATTACTGCATTGCTCTAGCCGCCTACCCGCAAACTACGCGAGCCGCGTCATCGTTTGCCTATTTGGCGTTGCTCCGGGTGGAGGTTACCGCGTTTCACCCGCTTTCTTGCGAAAGCGACTCGTCTCTGTGGCCCTGTTCCTCGCTTTGGTTGCGGCGATGCCGTCAACGTATGGCGGTCGGGCGTTACCCGACACCCTGCTCTGTGGAGCCCGGACTTTCCTCCCTTTTCATGAGAAAAGAGCGGCAGCCTAGCCTGCTCTGCTCGTTCATTATAGGCGAAAAGATGCGGTATCGTGTTTTTGCGCAACTTGACCGGTACAATAAACGCAAATAATTTCCTTGTCTTTTAATGCCCAACTCTTCAAAACCTGCCGCTCCCGACAATGCCCCGCCTTTCGATGCGCGTGCGTTGATCGCGTCGCTACCGCAAGAGCCGGGCGTTTACCGAATGCAAAATGCCGCCGGGCAAACGCTTTACGTGGGCAAAGCGTTGAATCTCAAAAAGCGGGTGTCCAGCTATTTTCAAAAGAGCGATCTCGCGCCGCGCATTCGTTTGATGGTGTCGCAGGTTGCGCATGTCGAAACGACGGTTACGCGTTCGGAAGCGGAAGCATTGCTGCTGGAAAACAATCTGATCAAGTCGCTTGCGCCGCGCTACAACATTTTATTCCGCGACGATAAAAGTTACCCTTACCTTTGCGTATCCGGCGATCCGTTTCCGCAAATCCGTCTGCATCGCGGTACGTTGAATAAAAAAAATCACTATTTTGGTCCCTACCCCAACGTTGGTGCGGTACGTGAAGGTGTGGCGTTGTTGCAGAAAGTGTTTCAGTTGCGCACCTGTGAAAACAGCGTGTTCGCGCACCGCTCACGCCCGTGCATGTTGTATCAGATTGAGCGTTGCACGGCGCCGTGCGTCGGCTACATCAGCGAAGAAGCGTATGCGGAAGATGTCGAAGCGGCAACGCTTTTCTTGCAGGGCAAAGTCGATAAAATCCAGAATGCTCTGCAAAAGCAGATGGAAGACGCGTCAGCGCATCTGGATTTTGAACGCGCCGCCGCGATCCGCGACAGATTGCAGCGCCTGCAACAATTACATGCGCAGCAGTTTGTCGAAAGCAACAAAACACGCGACGCCGATGTGATTGCAGTCGTGATTGAGGACGGTATTGTCGCCGTCAATTTGGTGATGGTTCGCGGCGGGCGACACGTTGGCGACCGCACCTTCTTTCCGACACAAGCGGCTGATCGCTCGCCTGATGAAATCATCGAAGCGTTTTTGACACAGCATTATCTGGAAAAAATTGCGCCCGCGTTGCTGGTGCTTGACGGCTACGTTTTGAGCGAAGCGTTCACAACATTGCTCAGCACACAAGCCGGACACAAGGTTTCGATCATCACGCGCCCTGTCGGTGAAAAGCGTGTATGGATGCGCATGGCGGCACATAATGCACACCTTGCCATTGGACAAAGGTTGGCGCAAAAAGCCACGCTGGACATGCGTTTGAAATCGCTACAAGAAGCGCTGGCGTTGCCGGACATGCAGCGCATCGAATGTTTTGACGTTTCGCACACGATGGGCGAAGCCACTGTCGCGTCGTGCGTGGTATTCGACAAAGGCACTTTGCGCAATAATGAATACCGTCGCTTCAATGTTTCGCCGCCCACCGGAGGCGATGACTACGCCGCGATGCGTGAAGCTCTGCAACGACGCGGCGCACGTATTGCCAAAGGTGAATCGCCGATGCCCGATCTGTGGGTGATCGACGGCGGTAAAGGTCAACTTGCCATTGCCGAGCAAATGCTCGAAGATTTAGGACTGAATTTTGCGCTCATCGGTTTAAGCAAAGGACCTGAGCGCAAAGTAGGTGACGAAGACATTTGGCGACCACATCAGCACACACCGCTACGTCTGCCGCCAGACCACCCTGGCTTTCAGCTACTGCACCAGATTCGCGACGAAGCACATCGTTTTGCAATTCAGGGGCACCGCGCACGGCGAGCAAAAAAACGCTTGTCGTCGTCGCTGGAAGAAATCCCCGGTATTGGCGACAAGCGCCGCCGCGAATTGCTGAATCGTTTTGGCGGACTGAAAGGCGTGCGTGCGGCGAGTGTTGATGATCTGATGCGTGCGTCCGGCATTTCTCAGGCGTTGGCGCAGAGAATTTATGGAGCACTGCATGAAGGCATTGAATAACGGCAGTAACCACAGGGTCGCTTCTCGCTTGTGCTCGCGGTAGAATACAAAAAAATATCTGAAAACGCATCCAATATCATGATTCTCCAACTGCCCACTGCCCTCACTTGGCTGCGGATTCTTTTGATTCCGGTGCTGGTGGTCGTCTGCTATCTGCCCGATTCGTGGATGCTGCCGGAAGCGCGCAACTGGGTTGCATCGGGAATTTTCGTGTTGGCGTCGGTCACCGACTGGCTTGATGGCTACCTCGCACGCGCGTTGGGTGCAACCAGCCGCTTCGGCGCCTTTCTTGACCCGGTTGCCGACAAACTGATCGTGGCAACGGCGTTGATCATTCTTGTCGATCTTGAGCGCACCAATGCTGTTTTCGCCATGATCATCATCGGTCGCGAAATCACCATTTCGGCGCTGCGCGAATGGATGGCGCAGCTGGGACAAATCAAAAGTGTTGCCGTCGCGATGATCGGCAAAATCAAGACGGCGGCGCAGATGGTCGCCATCATCGCGCTGTTGTTGCATGAGCAAATTCTGCCATGGATTTCGACGGTGTGGGTTGGCACGATCGCGATGTGGATCGCCGTGATCCTGACTCTATGGTCGATGTTTCATTATCTTCGTCTGGCAATGCCGTACATGCGGGAATCGTCAGCGCAAGAACCACAGGAGAATCCGGAAAAAGAAAAAGATGATGTTTCATGATCGCAACGGCAGCATTTATGACACAAAAAAACATTTTCATTTCTTCCGTCGCCAGAAAATGATTGCATTCGACGCAAAAATCCGTTATTTTCCAACTCATGCGTACTTTCATTTCATTTGTTGACGCTTCCTTTTTCGGTCTGCTGCTGAGCGGGCTGCTCCTGCTGCGCTTCGCGCGCGCATAAATTTCCACTCCCCTTCTGTTGTTTGACGTATTCCTTTCCACAAGAAAGGCGTATTTTCATTGATTAGCTTTTATCAGGTGATGATTATGAAAACTGTTTCTCAGGAACCCGCTGCCTCCAAATACCATCCGTACCCACAGGTACATCTCAAGGATCGAACCTGGCCGGACAACACGATTACCCACGCCCCCATCTGGTGCAGCGTCGATTTGCGCGACGGTAACCAGGCGCTGATTGAGCCGATGGACAGCAAACGCAAAATGCAGCTTTATGAATTGCTTGTCCGCATGGGCTACAAGGAAATCGAAGTCGGGTTCCCTGCCGCGTCGCAAACCGATTACGATTTTGTGCGCCGTCTTATCGACGAAAAGCGTATTCCCGAGGACGTCACCGTGCAGGTATTGACGCAATCGCGCGAGCCGCTGATCCGCAAAACCTTCGAAGCATTGCACGGTGCAAAACGCGCCATCGTCCACCTGTACAACTCAACCTCCGAAGTGCAACGTCGTGTCGTTTTCGGGATGGATAAAGACGGGATTCGCGACCTCGCCGTTTCCGGCGCCAAACTGTTGCGCGACATCGCCAAAGACTATCCCGAAACCGAATGGGTCTTTCAGTATTCTCCGGAAAGCTTCACCGGCACCGAGCTGGATTTTGCCGCCGAGGTATGCAATGCCGTCATTGACATCTGGCAACCAACGCCGGAAAAGAAAATCATCCTCAATCTGCCATCCACCGTCGAGATGACAACATCCAACGTATATGCCGACCAGATTGAATGGATGAACCGTCACCTCGAAAAACGCGACAGCATCATCATCTCCGTACACCCGCACAATGACCGTGGCTGTGGCGTCGCCGCGGCGGAGCTTGCGCTGCTCGCTGGTGCGGATCGGGTTGAAGGCTGTCTGTTCGGTAACGGTGAGCGCACCGGCAATGTCTGCCTTGTCACATTGGGATTGAATTTGTTCACGCACGGTGTCGATCCCGAAATCGACTTTTCCGACATCAATGAAGTCGTGCGCACTGTCGAATATTGCAACCAGATTCCAGTACATCCGCGTCATCCTTACGGTGGCGATCTGGTTTTCACCGCGTTCTCCGGTTCGCATCAAGATGCGATCAAGAAAGGCATGAACAAACGCAAAGAAGGTTTGGCTGCACACAATCCAGTCTGGGAAGTGCCCTACCTGCCGATTGATCCCGCTGATGTCGGACGTACCTACGACGCAGTGATTCGCGTCAACAGCCAATCCGGCAAGGGCGGTGTTTCCTACTTGCTCGAACGCGACCACGGCTTTTCGCTGCCACGCCTGTTGCAGATTGAATTCAGCCAGATCGTCCAGACCGTCACCGACAAAACCGGCAAAGAGCTTCCGTCCAAAGAAATTTTCCAGATATTTTCCGACGAATATCTGGCACAAAAGGATGCGCCGCTTGTTTATCAATCACACCGCTCCGTGCACAATGGCAATGGAGACGGCGTAGAAACGTTCGATGCGACCATCCTGGTCAACGGCACACCGCGCGCCATACACGGTGTCGGTAACGGCCCGGTTGATGCCTTCATTCAGGCACTGCGCGACGGCTTCGACTTTGATATTCGCGTATTGAACTACAGTGAACATGCCACCGGCACCGGCGAAGACGCCACCGCCGCTGCCTATGTGCAACTGCGCTTCGGCGAAGAAAACTCGCTGTTCGGCGTGGCACTTGATCCGAACATCGTCACCTCAACACTCAAAGCCGTGATCAGCGCCGTCAACCGGGCGTTGAAGAAAGAATGGATCAGCGTTTCCCAATAATACTGACCATGTTGATGAACAAAATTCAGAACTGAAAGCCCACAAGGCTTTTCCGAACAGGGCGTACGAGATCCGTACGCCCTTATTTTTAATCTCAAAAAGATGAACCCGGCTGCTGCAAAAACAATTTTTCTTCTTCGGTTGATCTTCTATCCAACGCGGCATTGCGATGCGGATAACGTCCAAAACGCTCAATAATTGCCTTGTGTTTGAGTTCAAAACTTAAATTATTTTCAAGCTCCGGCTCGGAAAAATAGCGTACCGCTTCTTCGTGAATACGTAACGACTCGGAGTGCATCATCGGCATATACAGAAACGCACGCATTTTTGTTGGCAGCTTGTGCGCATCGCCGGTTGCAATCGCTTCCTGCGTCAAGATCAACGCCATGCCGTCTCCGGCAAAGGCGGCAGCCCGATCGCGAAACATGTTGCGCGGAAATTGATCAAGCACGATGATTTCCGCCAAACGGCCTTCGATATCCTTGCGCCAGACAAAAAGCTCACCGCGGAAAGCGGCTTCGTAATATGTCAAAAAACGCGTTTTGATCAAAGCATCAAATGCGTCATCTTTCTTGAACCACAGTGCCGGGTCAATTTCATTGAACCAGAAATCAATAATTGTTTTACTTTCCATCATCTTTACTTTTCGAATAGTTTTGATTCATGTCGCGAGCACACAGTCATGAAACAACGGCTATTTAAGCCCTTTATAGCGCACTCTCTTCGGCCTTGCGCCCTCTTCACCCAATCGTTTTCTTTTATCGGCTTCATACTCCTGATAATTACCGTCAAAGAATACCCACTGGCTGTCACCTTCAGCGGCGAGGATATGCGTACAAATACGGTCAAGAAACCAGCGATCATGGCTGATGATCATCGCCGAACCGGCAAACTCAAGCAGGGCATCTTCCAGTGCGCGCAGTGTTTCGACATCAAGATCGTTGGACGGTTCGTCCAAAAGCAAAACGTTACCGCCCGCCGCCAGCATTTTGGCAAGATGCAACCGTCCGCGCTCGCCGCCTGATAAATTCTTCACCAGTTTCTGCTGATCACCACCTTTGAAATTGAAGCGGCCAAGGTAAGCGCGACTCGGCATGATGAAACGACCGACCGTCAAATTATCCAGCCCACCCGACACATCTTCCCAAACGGTTTTATCGCCCTCCAGCGCATCACGACTCTGATCGACTACGGCTAATTGCACCGTTTTTCCGATTTTAACTTCACCACTATCTGGTTTTTCTTTTTCGGTAATCAGCTTGAACAGTGTTGATTTTCCCGCGCCGTTCGCACCGATCACACCGACAATCGCGCCCGGCGGTATTTTGAAACTCAAGTCATCAATCAAAATTTTATCGCCAAAACCTTTGGTGACGTGATCAAACTCGATAACATCATTACCCAGACGTTCGGCAACCGGAATAAATATTTCATTTGTTTCGTTGCGCTTCTGATACTCATGCGTTGACAACTCCTCAAAGCGCGTCAATCGGGCTTTGCTTTTTGCCTGCCGTCCTTTCGGATTCTGTCGCACCCATTCCAATTCTTTTTTCATCGCACGGGTACGTGCATCTTCGCCGCGCTGTTCCTGTTCCAAACGCTGTTCTTTTTGCTCAAGCCAACTGCTGTAATTACCCTTCCACGGAATGCCATAGCCACGATCCAATTCCAGAATCCACTCGGCAGCATTGTCGAGAAAATAACGATCGTGTGTGATTGCAACCACCGTGCCTGGGAAACGATACAAAAATTGCTCCAACCAATCGACCGATTCAGCATCCAGATGGTTGGTCGGCTCGTCAAGCAACAGCATGTCGGGCTTGGACAGTAATAACCGACACAACGCCACGCGACGCTTCTCACCACCGGACAACGTCGCAACCTGCGCTTCCCACGGCGGCAAACGCAAAGCATCTGCCGCAATTTCCAGTTGCGCTTCACTGCTGTCGCCACTGCCCGCCGCAATGATCGCTTCGAGTTCAGCTTGCTCGGAAGCAAGTTTGTCAAAATCGGCATCCGGTTCCGCATATTCAGCATACACTTCTTCCAAACGTTTCTTCGCCGCCAAAATGCCGCCAATGCCCTCCTCAACCGTTTCGCGAACGTTCTTCTGCGGATCAAGTTGCGGTTCCTGTGGCAAATAACCAATGCTCAGTCCGGGCATCGGAACGGCTTCGCCGTCGATCTCGGTATCAATACCCGCCATGATTTTGAGCAGCGTTGATTTTCCCGCGCCGTTCAAACCAAGCACGCCAATTTTGGCGCCTGGAAAAAAAGACAGTGAAATGTCTTTCAGTATTTGTCGTTTAGGCGGCACGGTTTTGCCGACCCGATTCATTGTGAAAACGTATTGCGCCATGGAAATCCTGAATGTACTTGAAAACCAGCGATGATAACAAAAACAACGCAGTATGACCGCGCTGCAAAAAAGCTAAGGACTAAAAGTAGATTAGCATCATGTTAGTCCGCATCAGCCTCTTTTTTATGTTCATACCCGCAGATCCGGTTCAGCAAAAACTCAATGCTTGGCGACACCGGGCGGCGCGACCTGCCTTGATCGTCGAAACTTCTCAATGAACCGCCCCGGGTTTCTCGGAGGCAGTTTTGTTTGAGTCATGCGGCATAAG
>DAISYG010000070.1:0-11507 GCA_036825435.1 Casimicrobiaceae bacterium
TGCGCAGGCTATCCACAATGACCTGACGAACATCCACTTTTTGCTTGTTGCTTAGAGCCACGGCTACTTTTCCTTCAAATGAAATATTGTTTCCGAGTAGGCAGTTTTGTCTTTTTCCGTGCGATTTAATACAGGACGCTTAAATTGGTTGACGATGTGCATCCTGGCATTCTCAGCAATGGTTGGATATAAATTAAATTTATCATTCGCTACTAGAAAAACATCGTAGTTATCAGACAAGTACTTTTTGCAATTGTTCAATACGGCAGAAACCCCCTGAACATAAGAGACGCGCGCTTCTTTTTTGTTGCCTTTGAACAAAGGGCCTATTTCCATTTCATCGTTGCGCGTAAAACCAAATAAATCGTACGCATAGGCGTGCTGTTCATGGTAATCAATCAAGCCGACGTAAGGCGGGGATGAAAATATTCCCCTGATTTTTTGTTCTTTAAGCAGTCGTGAAAAAGCGGGATTTTTTTGTTTGACCTGCTCAATCAGATCAATGTTTTGGCTGCTTCCGGTTAAGCAGAGTTGGAAGGTATCCGTACGCAGCGCGTCGAACTGTTTCAACCGAGCGACTGTATCTTTTGAATAGGTTTTCCACCACTTCAAAATAGAAAACAGTGGTTTACAAATTTTACCGTGTTTGTGGCAGTAGTATGTGGTCGTTACAGGTTCCAAAAGTGTTGCGAGATCGGCATGTGTCGTTGCGCGGCAACTGCGGATCGTTCGGCTTAGGATAATGCTGACAATTTTTTTGGCTTTAATGCTTTTGATTTTTTTAATTTCACCAAAAACAAAATCGACTTCATCGCGGACATGCTGAGAATACCATTTGTCCAAAAAAGAATTGTTAGCTTTTTGTCGTAGTTCAATTTTATATTGCTTAACTAAACGCTGATAGATCGGGAGAAAGAGTTTTTCTTTTTCCGGGGCGTAAGACATTTCATCAATTTCTTTGTTTCTCAACCTGTATTTGTATTCAGGGGAAGGGAAATGAACATTGTTGAACGCGGCCAATTCCTGCAAAAGGGCTTCTTCAAAAGCAACAGTGTTCGTGTTCTGAATAAAGGCGGCTAATTCTTTTGTGATACGATCGAGCTCAAATCGTACTTCTTCAAGATCATAGTGCGCGACTTTGCAGTTACTAATCAGCGCGTTGAATGCCGAAACATCAACACCTATTGCATGCATACCAAGTTCGCATGCTTGCACCATCATGGTTCCACTTCCAGAAAAGGGGTCTAGAACGATATCACCTTTGGAGAAATAGGTTTCTGTTTTGAAGCGATCGGTATGACTGTCTAGGAAATATTCAACAAGCTGAGGAATGAATTTGCCCTTGTACGGGTGCAGACGATGCACATGCTTCGTGGTTTCTGCCTCCTTGTACTGATCAAAAGACAAAGCCCAATTGAGGTCATCGCCCAATCGTTGTCGAAAATTGAGCTCGCGCGAACCATTATATGATAGGTAATAGTTTTGGAGATCTTTTAAGTCAATCCGCGCTGCACCATTCTCACCAATTTTTCGAACCCGACCATATTGAATGAGATAGGCGATGTTCGATGGCGTCACATTTTTGCCAATGTGGCTGCTCGCCCATTGGCTGGCTTCTTTGATGGTCAGTAATTTACTTGTCGCGTCTGTCATGTCGTGGCGTTAAAGAGAACCGCTTTTGAATTTTAACGCGAAGCGATGTTTTTATGAAGGCAAAAGTGAAAGAAAGCTCATTTGTTGCAAGCATGTCTCAAAACAACCCTTCAATCTGCCCTGCTTCATTCAGATGCACCTGTTCCGCCGCCGGGCGTCGCGGCAAGCCGGGCATGGTCATGATGTCGGCGCACACGGCGACGACAAACCCCGCGCCTGCGGCGAGTCGCGCTTCGCGCACGGGAAGAATGTGTCCTTCAGGCGCACCGCGCAGTTGCGCATCGGCTGAAAAGCTGTATTGGGTTTTGGCGATACACACGGGTTTGTTTCCGTGCCCGTCATTTTCCAGTTGCGCGAATTGTTTACGTGCTGCTGCACTGAGTTCGATATCTGCCGCACCGTAAATGCGTTTGGCGATGGTGCGGATTTTTTCCACGAGCGGCATTGCATCGGGGTAGAGCAATGTGAAAGAGGTATCGTTCTTTTCCGTCAGTGCGAGGACTTTTTCAGCGAGGTCTACTGCGCCCGCACCACCATTTGCCCAATGCGTGCAACGTGCCAGCGGTGTATTGCGCTGTTCGGCGACAGCGCGAATCGCAGTAAATTCTTCTTCGGTGTCGCCGTCGAAATGGTTGACGGCGATCACGGTGGGCACACCGAACTGGTTAATATTGTCGATGTGACGGGCGAGGTTGGCGCAGCCACGAGTGACGGCTTCGGCGTCGGGTTTGCCGAGATTTTCTTTGGCAACACCGCCGTGCATTTTCAACGCGCGGATGGTCGCGACGATGACGGCGACAGAAGGCGTCAATCCCGCCTGTCGGCATTTGATATCAAAGAATTTTTCGGTGCCGAGATCGGCGCCGAAGCCTGCTTCGGTGATAACGTAATCGGCAAGACTCAATGCCGAGCGTGTTGCCATTACCGAATTGCAGCCGTGCGCAATATTGGCAAACGGGCCGCCGTGAATCAAAACCGGATTGTGCTCAAGCGTTTGCACAATGTTGGGTAAAAATGCATCTTTCAACAACGCCATCATTGCGCCGACGGCTTTGAGGTCGGCGGCAGTAACCGACGCGCCTTCATGGTTGTAGGCGATGACGATACGACCGATACGTTCTTCAAAGTCACGCAGATTTTGAGCAAGGCAGAGAATCGCCATCAATTCGGAAGCGACTGTAATATCGAAACCATCTTCGCGTGGAATGCCATGCGCCGTGCCGCCCAGACCGATAACGACGTTGCGCAGCGCGCGGTCGTTGAGATCGAGTACGCGCGGCCATTGAACGCAGCGCGCATCAATATTGAGTTCGTTGCCCCAGTGTAGATGGTTGTCGATCATTGCCGAGAGCAGATTGTGTGCGCTGGTGATGGCGTGGAAATCGCCGGTGAAATGAAGATTGATCGCGTCCATCGGGGCAACCTGTGCGTAACCACCGCCAGTCGCGCCGCCTTTGACACCGAAGCACGGCCCTAAGCTCGGTTCGCGCAAACACGCCAATGAACGTTTGCCGATGCAGCATAGCGCATCGTGCAAACCAATCGTCGTCGTGGTTTTCCCTTCGCCTGCCGGAGTCGGATTGATGGCAGTGACCAGAACCAATTTTCCGAGCGGGTTGTTTTTCTGCGCGGCAAGAAAGTCGGCGGTAATTTTGGCTTTGTCGTGGCCGTAATAAATTAACGCTTTTTCGGGGATGTTGATTTTGGCGGCGATATTCTGGATCGGTTGTAACGCAATACGGCGGGAGATCGCCAGATCGGAGGGCATCGTTTTTTGAGGCATGGTGTTATTCGCTCAGTGGATATTGGCTGGCAGAGACTTCGCGCGATTTGAGGTAATCATCAAAAGAAAGGCGATCATTCGCTTCAATCTGTTGTTGCTTTTGAAGGGATATGGCGGCAAGATCGGCAAAAAATTGTTCGCGTGCGAGAGAAAGCGGCTGATCACGCAGCCATTGTGTGTGTTGTTGCGCGTAGCGGAAAGCAAAAGCCTGAAAAGATTCGTGGTTGTCGCGCATTTCCTGCAACACGCGCGCCGAAGGTGTACATTCGGGATAGAGTAATTTTTCCTGCTGATGCGCAAAAGCTTTTTGATACGGTGCACCAAGGATATCGCAGATGACACCGATGCATGGAAACCATGCATCAAGCGCGTCGCGGATTGGCATGCGGCGACCATCGGCGTGGATGATCCATGTTTGCGCATCACGGCCGTACGCCGCAGCGTTCGACAAATTGTGCTCCAACGCCGCGCGTTCCTGATCGTCAAACGCGGGCGCGTCGAGCAGAAAGCAGGCGGTCATCCATGCTTGAAGGAAATATAAGGTTTCCTCGTCGACGCCCAACGGGTGAAACGGTGAAACATCAAGCAAGCGCATCTCAACATAACCGACGCCGCGTCGTTGCAATGCCTGACTCGGCACTTCGCTCTCGTTTCGCGGTGGTTGCTTGGGGCGCACCGGCGCGTAATATTCGTTTTCGATTTGCAGAATATTGGTGTTGAGTTGGATGCGTTCGCCGTTTTTCATCAAACCGATACGGGTAAAGTTTGGGCAGGGTGTATGCGTCGCCTGATAAAGGTTGCGACAATATTCATCAAGGCTGTTGAAGGAAACCGAGAACGGGCATTTGCGGTTGCTGTAACCAAGGTCGGACAAACGCAGCGATGTCGCATCGGGATAATAGCGCGTGTGTTCATCAAACACCGGCAAGTTGTCGGGCTTGTCGATCAGGAATGAGCGACTTAACGCCGGCGACGCACCGAACAAATAAGGCACGAGATACGCCGTGCGCTGAATGTTGCGGGCGAGGTCGAGATAGCGGCGCGAGCGGAAATCGTGGTCGGATTCGTTGCTTTCGTCGATCATGCGTAATATTGGCCACACCTCGTCATTGAAAGAAAAGTTATAGTGGATGCCGGCGATCATTTGCATCGCTTTGCCGTAGCGATACGCCAACCCGACGCGGTACAAATGTTTCTGGCGCGCGCTGTTGGAGGTGCCGTATTCGGCGATGCGGATCGAAGCCTCGCTGTCCAGATCGCAGGGCATGCTGGCGCTCCACAGGTATTCATCGCCGATGTGACACGCCGTGTATTGCATCGCGTCACGCAGTTGCGCCAGCGCTTCGTCGGGGGAAGGTTTGGGCTTGGTGACGAATTCGAGCAGAGATTCCGCGTAATCAGTGGTGATCAGCGAATTGGTGTGCGCGCTGCCCAGCGCTGCCGGATGCGTGTGGCGGCTGACCAAGCCAGCGCTCGTCACGCGCAAGCTTTCGCGCTCCAGACCGACCATGATTTTTTGAAGGGCGGTGGTGTGATTCTGTTCCGTGAGACGGCGCAGACGTTGTTCGAACCGTTTGATCATGGGCTCACCGTTGAAGAAGGGAGGGAAGAAACTAATATTTGTTGCAGACGTTGCAGTTCGGCATAACCGTTCAGCGCGCGCGAAACGCCGCGCGATGTTTCCAGTGCGCGCATGATTGCGTCTTCGTGGGCACGGACGACGCCGAAGTGAACCAAATCATGATTGCGGAAAATAACCATCATCGGAAAATCGTCGATGGTCAGTTCACCCGTCCACGACGCGTCGTCCTCAACATCCAATAAAACGAATAATGTGTCAGTATACTGTTGGCGATAGCGCGACGCGATTTGTTCACACAACGGCGCGAAGTCGCGGCACACGGCGCACCATTCAGCGCAGAAAAAAGCGACGACAAACAGCGGGTTGCATTGTGTGCGCAACAAGGTCTTCTGTTCTTCGAAGCGCGACAGTTGTTCAGTGCGGTACAGCGATGGGAAACACGTCATGACCATCAACGGGCGGCGGCAATCGAAGGCAAACCAAGACCGGCGCGAAAGAGGTCGGCAGAGGCGATGGCTTCTTCGATAGTGGACGCGCAGAATGTGACGTGCCCCATTTTGCGTCCGCGTCGCGCGACTTTTTTACCGTACAGATGCAGTGCCGCGTTGTCGATGCCGGTCAGCAGCATCGCCCAATCGGGTTCAGCAGGCTCGTCGCCGTGCGCAAACCACAAATCACCGAGCAGGTTGACCATCACCGCCGGTGTTTTTTGCGCTGTGCTACCCAGCGGCAACGCGGCAGTCGTGCGAGCCTGTTGTTCAAACTGTGAGGTTACGCATGACTCGATGGTGTGATGCCCCGAATTGTGCGGGCGCGGCGCCATTTCGTTGACGAACAGGCGATCATCTTCATCGACGAAAAATTCGACGCAGAGCACGCCCTGATAGCTGAGCGCTTCAATGATGGTTTGTGCGTGTTGGCAGGCGAGAGCGGCGATTTCATCGGACACGCGCGCCGGCGCGATGGTGACGTCGAGAATATTGTTGTGGTGATGATTTTCGGCGACCGGCCACAGCGCGGTTTCGCCTTGCGGACAGCGCGCGATCAACACGGAAATTTCCGCCTTCAAATCGATCAGCGCCTCAAATACGCAGGGAACGCTGCCGGCTTGCTCGAAGGCGGCGCGGAGTTTGCGCGGAATTTCGACCAGATATTGGCCTTTGCCATCATAGCCGAGCCGCGCTGTTTTCAAAAAACCCGGAAACAGATATTCGGGCGCGCTGTTGATATCCGTCAAATCACGAATGCGCAAAAAAGGCACAACCGGCAAGCCGTGGCGGGCAAAAAAAGTTTTTTCTTCGATGCGATCCTGCGCGATCTGAATGCTGTCCACCGGTGGCCGCAACGGAAGAGAGCGGGCGACTTTGGCGAGCGCGGCATAGGGTACATTTTCGAATTCGACGGTAGCGGCAGCGGCCTGTTGAACCACCGCCTCAAGCATCGCCGCATCGTTGTAATCGAAAGTCCAGTGCGCGTCGGCATGGCTGATGATGGGCGCATCGGGGTCGGGGTCGACCGAAACCACCTTGAAACCGAGTTGCTGCGCCGCATCGCAGAACATGCAACCGAGCTGACCGCCGCCGAACAGCGCCAACCACGCGCCGGGCTGCAACGTGTGCGGCGATTGTGGCTGCGTGTCATACCAGCCTTCTTGCCGCGGCGAAATATAAAGCGGGTTGGGGCATTCGGGACGAGAATCGGCAGGATGATCCATAATGGGAAAAGCATGTCGCGGCTATCAAAGGGAACTTTGCATTTTACCCTCATCATTTTCCGCGTAACGTATCGTTTTGCATGTTTCGATAACTTCATGTCGCATGTCATTGGTTTTGATGCAAATACTGTTATGATCATGCTCGGTTTTTAACAAAAACACGAATAAAGAGGAAGAAATGGGAGGCTTTGCAGCGCGGAGTCGCGTGATCCTGCTGTTGGTTTTGACGTTTATGGCGTGCTGGTCAGCCAACGCACAAACCACCTCAAAAATAACCGGCGATCAGGCCATCGTCGCCGCCAAAGCCGCATTCGAAAAAAAAGACCTGAAAGCATTCGCACGACTGGATGCCGAAAATCACATTCTGGCGCCGTACGTCACCTATTGGTATTTGCGCACCGCGTTTGAAAAAGACAGCGCCAACCTTGGTCAATACGAAAAAGCAATGCGCGCATTTATCGCGGCGGAGCGCGACACGCCGCTGGCGCAACCGTTGCTCGCAGCATGGCTCAAGGCGTTGGGCAAGCAGAAAGATTGGGTGCGTTTCGCGATGGATTATCCCGTTGCCGACGAAGATAACGAATTGCGTTGTTACGGCATCAGTTATCGCTACGACCGCGATGGTGCGCGCGCGCTGAAAGGCGATAAATCGTGGTGGCTAACCGGCAAATCGCTGCCCAAGTCATGCGATGATGTGATTACGGTGATGATTGATCAGGGCACGCTGACGCGCGACGACATTGTTGCCCGCATGCGGCTGGCGTCGGAAAACGGCAATATGGGCGTGATGAAATCGTTGTGGCGTTTGATGCCCGCCGGCGAGCGCGTTGACGAAAAAACTTTCACGCAGGCAGAGCGGCAACCGCTGAAATATCTGGCGGCGAAACCAACGCCGAAAGACAAGGGCGCGGCTTATCTGACCTTCTTCGCGTTGGAAAACGCCGCGCGCAAGGACATCGCGAAAACGCGGCACAGTTGGCTCGCATTCCGTGATGCCTGGCCGCAGGCGGAGCAGGAATACGGCAACGTTCGCCTCGCGTATCGTGCAATGCGGCAATTGCACCCCGATGCGCTACGCTATTATCAGGAAGTGCCCGTTGCGTCGCTGGATACCGCGCAAAAAATATGGCGGATTCGCGCCGCATTGCATGCCGGTGCTTACGCGGACGCGTTGGATACGATTGCCGCATTGCCGCTGGAAGAACAAATCAAGGATGTTTGGCGCTATTGGCGCGCGCGTGGTTTGGAAAAGCAAGGAACAGAAGCGGCGCTTGCGGAAAGCAAAAAACTCTACGAAGCGCTGGCGGGAGAAGAAAGCTTTTACGGCATGCTGGCCGCCGAACGCACTGGTCAGAAAAAGTTGACACTGCGACATCAGCCGCTCGCCGTTTCCGACGAAACCATTAATGCGTTTCTGAAAAAGCGCGTGGTGCAACGCGTGATCAAGTTGAACGCATTGGATATGCGTTCCGAGATGTTGCGCGAGTGGTGGCCTTTCGTGCGCACGCTCGACGAAGATGAATTGCATGTTGCGGCGCAGGCGATGTGGCGCATGCAGATCATTGATCGCGCGATTGCCGCCGCGGATCGCACACAAACGCGACACGATTACACGTTGCGTTATCCGCGCCCATTTGCACAGGCGTTCACCAGCGCCTCGGCAGCGCAGGATATTGATATCAATTGGTTGTATGCCATCGCTCGGCAGGAATCGCGTTTCATGCCGGAAATCGTGTCGAGCGCGGGCGCGATCGGTTTGATGCAGTTGATGCCGCGCACCGCGCGTTGGGTCGCGAAACAGCTCTCGATCAAGAATTTCAAAACCGCTGACCTGAACGACACAACGACGAATGCTGTTTTCGGCGCATTTTATCTGCGTCATTGTCTCGAAGATTTGGATAACTCATTGGCGCTTGCCGCTGCGGCGTACAACGCCGGTCCCGGTCGTGCCAAACGCTGGCGCGCCGCGTTGCCCGACGATGGCGATGTGTGGGTCGAAACCATCCCATTTGAAGAAACGCGCGACTACGTGAAAAAAATATTGAGCAACACCAAAGTGTATGCGCAACTGAACGGCGACACGTTTTCCATTTTGAATTCATTGAATCTCGTTGTCGCGCCACCCGATGGCACCACCGACGATCCATTGACTGACGACATCGGCGACACCGAAGGTAGTGTCGATAATAACGAAGCCGCAGAGGTGTCGCCGCAGCCATGACGATGAACGCGTTCGCTTTTCCTTATGATCTTTTTCCCGACAACGTGCAGGTGTACGAAGTTGGTGGTGCGGTGCGTGATGCGCTTCTGGGCAAACCGGTGGCGGATCGTGATTTCGTTGTGGTCGGCGCGACGCCGGGCATGATGTTGCATGCGGGGTTTCGGTCAGTCGGCAAGGATTTTCCCGTTTTTCTTCATCCGCAAACACACGATGAATATGCGCTCGCGCGCACTGAACGCAAAACCGGGCTCGGCTATCACGGCTTTACTTTTCATACCGCGCCCGATGTGACGCTCGAAGAGGATTTGCGTCGCCGTGATTTGACCATCAACGCGATGGCACGCGATGCACAAGGCAAATTGATTGACCCGTTCGGCGGACAAGCAGATATTGAATCCGGTGTTTTGCGCCATGTGTCGGCGGCATTTGCCGAAGACCCGTTGCGCGTGCTGCGCGTCGCGCGATTTGCCGCGTCTCTGGGTTTCACCGTCGCGAATAAAACGATGACGATGATGCACGGCATCGCCGCATCGCAGGAATTGAAAACGCTGTCGGCGGAGCGCGTTTGGCAGGAAACCGCGCGCGCGCTGATGAGTGATTTGCCATCACGCTTTTTGCAGGTGTTGTACGCGTGCGGCGCGCTGAAAGACGTGATGCCCGAAGTCTATGCGCTTTATGGCGTGCCGCAGGAACCCGAACACCATCCCGAAATTGACGCGGGGATTCACGTCGAAGAAGTGCTCGATGCGGCGGCACGTTTCGCTTTTTCATTGCCAGTGCGTTATGCGTTGCTGTGCCACGATCTGGGCAAAGCGACAACCCCCGCCGCCGTGTTGCCCAATCATCGTGGTCATGAAGAGCGCGGCGTGTCGTTGGCGCAAGCGTTGTCCGTACGATTGAAAGCGCCTCGACAATGTATCGAAGCCGCGCAGGTGGTGACGCGCTGGCACGGCGAAATGCTCAAGGTGTTCGACGTCAACGAACACGCGCTGCTGGCGCTGCTACGCGGCTGCGATGCGATTCGTCGCCCCGATCATCTGCATTGGCTGGTGGATGCGTCGTATGCGGACAGCCACACACATGTAGAAAAACATGGCGTTGACGAGCGTGGCGACTACCTCAAAGCCGCGTTGGAACAGTTGCGGGCAATCGACATCCCGCAAGTCATCCGCAACGCGGCGAACCGAAACATACCGCTGGTGATTCAGGAAAAACAGCGCGATGTATTGCGCGCGTTCATTGCGCAACATCGAAAACCGTAGCGATACGAAAGAGCGCCTAGAGAGCTTTCCCGATAGCATTTGGCTTGCCAAGCGCGTCCAGCTAGTCCATAATCTGCCCTTCGCGTAATGACAAGCAATCACGTTTCGTGATTTCCCCGGGCGGGGTGGCAGAGTGGTTATGCAGCGGCCTGCAAAGCCGTCTACGCCGGTTCGATTCCGACCTCCGCCTCCATTTCAGATATCAGATGACAGGCATCAGGTATCAGAAAAAGCCGCAATCTTTTGCTTGCTTCGAGATTTCCTTTTTCACCAAAATATCCAAGAATAAAATGGTCACTGCGAGGAGCGAAGCGACGCGGCAATCCAGACGGCGTTAGCGAAGGCAATGCGTCACGATGATGTTTCGTCGTTCATAGAAAGGTCAAATCACCAAAAGCATATCGTGGAAACGGTACGCTTTTGGTGGCGGATGATTTACTGATTCCTGTCATCTGATACCTGATCCCTATCGCCCCCGCAACAACACAACCACCGCGCCGGATCCACCGCCGTGTTGCGGTGGTTCGCAGTAGGCGAGTACATCATTCCACAGAGTCAACCAACGGCGTACTTTGTGTTTGAGTACCGGGGTTTTTCCCGGGGAGGTCAGGCCTTTGCCGTGTACCACGCGCACGCAGCGCAAACCGCGTCGTCGCGCCTCCACCAGAAAATCGACCAACGCGTCGTGGGCTTCGTCGCTGATCATGCCGTGCAGGTCGATTTCACTTTGAATGACCCAATGGCTGCGCCGCAGTTTTCGCAGCACATCCCCGGAGATACCGGGACGCAAAAATGATTGATCGTTTTCCCATTCCTGACCGATTTCCCATTCGCTCGGCTTTGGCTCTTCGCCGTATTTGGCCAAAGCCAATACTTCGTTTTCATCGTGCAGGCGTTGACGGGGAACGGGTGGTACGCGCGGGGTTTCCAGTGCCGCCTTGCGCGGTGGTGGCAATGGTTTGACCTGTTGCGCGAGCATGGTACGTGGGAAGTCGATATCGTTTTTGGTGGCGGGCGCAGTTTTTTTCTGTGCTGTTTTCAAGGCAACTTTGTGCGCACGTTTTTTCTTTGACGAAGATTGTTCGGCGACCAGTTTTTTCAGTTCGCTCAATTGTTTTGTTTTTTTGATCTTCGTTGGTGGCATTTATAGTCAGTAATATAAACAAATAGACGGATTGTATTAAAAGCGCTTCTACTTCGCCGTCATCCCCGCGAAGGCGGGGATCCAGTCAATGCGGCTAGAGCGTTTTTGATTTATCTCTATACATAACCACAAGACTCGAAGTAGTTCC
>DAISYG010000071.1:0-11464 GCA_036825435.1 Casimicrobiaceae bacterium
ATAGCGGCATTCATTCGTGATGACAATAAAAAAACGGGCTCATACCCCGTTTTAAAAATTTTCTTTTTTTGTTTACTGTTCCAGCAAACTACGCAACATCCATGCGGTTTTCTCGTGCGCCTGCAAGCGTTCAGTCAGCATATCCATCGTCGCTTCGTCGCTTGCCTTGTCCGCAACAGGGAAATACTTGCGCGCCGTGCGGGCTGCGGCTTCATTGCCTTCAACCAATAGGCGAACCATTTCTTCTGCGCTTGGTACGCCTGTTGTTTCCTTGATCGTTGAGAGCTTGGCGTATTCGGTAAACGTACCCGCCGCCGGATAACCCAACGAGCGCACTCGCTCGGCGATGGTATCGACAGCATCCCACAGTTCGGTGTATTGCTCTTCAAACATGACGTGCAGCGTATTGAACATCGGGCCCGTGACGTTCCAATGAAAATTGTGGGTTTTCAGGTACAGCGCGAAAGTATCGGCAAGCAAGCGATTCAGACCATTGCAGATTTTTTCACGATCTTTGGCGTTAATACCAATATTGATTTCCGGGGCTTTCTTTTTACTCATGTTATTCCTTTCTTTATTGAAAAATGATTCTGCTCGGCATTACCGAGCACCCTGAATGAAACTCAATGTTAAAGCATATCATTGACACACATGGAAAACAAATATTTGCGTCTCTTGCCGTAACGAGCCTTGCTCTTCCGTTGTGCTTCTTTACGCTATTCTTTCTTTTTGTCAATAAGTTTGTCCATTTGCGTCAGAATCCCGCGCAAAATATTGACTTCTTCTTTTTCCAATTGCGCGCGCGCAAACAACCGCCGTAGCCTCGGCATCAATCGTTTTGGTCGCGCCGGGTTCAAAAAACCGCTGTTCGTCAGCGTTTGTTGCGCATGGGCAAACAGCCGTTCGATTTCTTCGTGCGTTGCCGGTTCAAAACGAGGCGCTTGCCAGACCTCGCTCGACAACATCGCGACACGCATTTCATACGCCGCGACCTGTACGGCGGCGGCCAAATTCAACGACGAATAATGCGCGTTGGCAGGAATCGTCACCGCTGCCGAACAATGTGCCAGTTCCTCATTCGACAGTCCGGACATTTCCGTTCCGAACACCAACGCGATATCGCCTTCTTCTTTCTGCAACATGCGCGCTGCCGCACCCGCCATCGCGCGCACCGAAAGCACCTGACCGACAAATTCGCGCGGTCGTGCGGAGAATCCCGCAACCCACTTGCACCCAACAAGCGCGTCTGGCAGTTCCTCCACCACACGCGCCTTCGCCAATAGGGCATCGGCGCCGGACGCCATTGCGGTCGCTTCTGCCGCAGGGAAACGTTTCGGCGCGACCAAAAAAAGCTCCGACAAACCCATTGTCCACATCGCGCGCGCCGCCGCTCCGATGTTGCCCGGGTGGCTGGTATGTACCAACACCACGCGGATTCGCGACATTCTGCTGTTTTCCAACATTTCATTATTCATTCTTCATTTCCTTGCTTGCTTTGCGCCCTTTTCGCTGTCATCATGACACGTAGCCGCCGTTTTACAATAAAAACGCGGCCACACATATTGACCTTTTCTCGGGAATCGGTCTATCATGCGCGTTTCCCTAAAACAATCATTTGACGCGAGTCATTATTATGAAAACCTTTTCAGCCAAGCCCCATGAGGTCCAACGGGACTGGTATGTTGTCGATGCGACCGATCAGGTGCTGGGGCGTCTCGCCAGCCAGATCGCTCTGCGGTTGCGCGGCAAGCATAAAGCCATTTACACGCCGCACGTTGATACCGGCGATTTTATTATTGTCACCAACGTCGAGAAATTGGTCGTGACCGGCAATAAAGCGCAAGATAAACTTTATCATCGTCATACCGGCTATCCGGGCGGTATCCGCACCACCAATTTCGCCGACATGCAAGCGCGCTTCCCAGGACGTGCGCTTGAAAAAGCCGTCAAGGGCATGTTGCCCAAAGGACCGCTCGGTTATCAAATGATCAAAAAACTGAAATGCTACGCAGGCAGCGAACATCCGCATACGGCGCAGCAACCCAAACCCCTGGAAGTCTGAGAATAACTATGATTGGTAATTACTACTATGGTACTGGCCGCCGCAAAAGTTCGGTTGCCCGTGTTTTCATCAAACAAGGCAGCGGTAGCATTGTTGTCAACGGTAAGCCGATTGACGAATTTTTTTCCCGCGAAACCGGTCGCATGATCGCACGTCAGCCGCTGGTGCTCACTGACCACCTCGGCACCTTCGACATCATGGTCAACGTTTCCGGCGGCGGTGAATCCGGGCAAGCTGGCGCAGTTCGCCACGGCATCACCCGCGCGCTGATTGATTACAGTGCCGATCTGAAGCCGACGCTTTCACAAGCGGGTCTGGTTACCCGCGACGCGCGTGAAGTCGAGCGTAAAAAAGTCGGTCTGCGAAAAGCGCGCCGCCGCAAGCAGTTTTCGAAGCGCTGAGTTTTCCGCGCTCAACAAAAATGCCGCCATTGGGCGGCATTTTTTATGGTGGCACGCTGTGCTTTTTCTCAGATGATCCCATTATCGGCAAGAACTTGCGGCGCTTTCTGTGCCAATGCAGTAAGATAAGCTTCTTCCAGATGACGACAGTGCTGCTTCATATCGACGAGCGGCGAGTGCGTCAAACCTTTTTGAATACCGGCACGAACATCGCGCATGAATTCCGTGTCCGTCGCCAGGCGTACGGCGATGTCCACATAATCGTTGCCACTTTCCGCGATGGTACGCGTTTCGCCGAGATTTTTCAAAATGGAATAGGTACTGCGTTCCCCGTGGCGCTGTCCGACCAAGGTCACGATCGGCACACCGGCATCCAGCGGTTCGAGCGCGCCGTTGACGTTGCCGAACGGCATCGGATCAAGCACAAAATCAATCATGTGATAACGCGCTTGCCGCAACGGTTCGCCGCCGTTCGGAATCGGCAGAAAATGATAGCGATCTTCGCCAATGCCCGCGCGCATCATCAGATGCCGATAAATCTGTCCGAACGCTGGCGAGATCGGCGAGAACACCAGCTTGGCGTTCGGGATGCGGTCGAGCACTTTTTTCCACAATGCCAAGCAACGTGCCGACAATTTCATCGGCGTCACAAACGCGCCGAGCAATACGGCGTCTTCCGCAATGCCCAGCGCCTCACGATGATACGGGTGCTCCGTCGCCGGTTCGACATGGTGATACGGATAAACGCATCCTTGCATCGCCAGGAAAGGTTCAATCTGATATTCCTGCATCTCGGGAAGGTCGGCGTATTGATCGGTCAGCTTGTAATCAATCGCTGATAAGCCCAATGTTCCGGCGCTGGCGATATGCGTGATCTGCACCCGCGCCGGTTTCAGCGCCAGAATGCCCGGTTTGGAACCTTTGGTGTTGGTGGACAAATCAACCAGAATATCAATGTCATCTTCGTCGATGCGCTGCGCCGCTTCGTGCTCGCCAAGTCCCGCCAGTACCGTGAAATGATCGGCGAGATTTTTCAGATTGTCGGTGACGTGATCCTGTTGTTCCGTCAATGAATAGAAAAACAGTTCAAACTGATTCTTGTCGTGGTAACGCGTTGCATGCCAGACCATGCGTCCCATCACATGGTCGCGCAAATCCGCGGACAGATAGCCGATGCGAATTTTCCCCGGTCTACGCTCCTTCTTGCGCGGCAATGGCTCGCCAAAGGTTTTTTTCATCGCTTCATCGTAAAGCCTGGCGAGCTTGAGCGAAACATCCGGCTCGATATCAAAAAACAAAAGCTGATATTGGATCAAATCCAGCGCATCGATCAACTCAGCATTATTGCCTGCCCGAAAATCGAATTTGCGCAGCCGCTCAAGAAAATATTCCACGCCTTGATGGTCGCCCATAAACTGACTGGCTTCCAATCCTTGCGACATCATCAAAATCGAAGAAGAGCAATTGGTTTGAAACTGTTTGAAGTTCGCGAACCATTCGCGAAAGTCGCCCGTTGTCGCCAGCACTTCGCCCAATTGCATATATGCGCGCGTATGCGTTGGCTCTTTGCTCAAAACAAAACGATACGCGTCGCGTGCTGCCGCCCACACGTGCCGCTCCTGAAAGAGCGCGCCCAAGTTGAAATGCGCATCGGTCATCTCCGGCGCAAACAATAGCGCGCGCTGATATGAACGCCCCGCCTCCTGCAAACGATTTTGTTTTTGTAGTGCAACGCCGAGTTCAAAATGAACACGCGCATGCGTTGGCTCCGCGCGCAACAGCTCGACAAACATCGCTTCCGCCCACTGCGTATCACCGCGTTGCATCGCCACTTTACCCGCCGCGCGCGCCAGCGCTGTTGACAACGGCGCGCGTGACATGCCTTCGTTAACGACAGCGGCAGCAAGATCAATATCGTGCTCCATCAAATATTCAACAAATTGCTCATACGTCTTGCCGCAGTACGGTGCACTACGAATCGCCGCGCCAAAATGCGCACGCGCAGACTCGTCGTCCCGTTTGTCTCGCGCCAACATCGCCATCAGAAAATGCAATGCCGCCATTTCCGGCTGTTCACGCAACAAGGATTGATATGCGGTTTGCGCAGTGTCCCAATCTTTTTCCTGATGCGCACGCACCGCTGCGTCGCGCTGCGCAAAAAAAGCTTGCGCCGTCAATGATGACGTTGCGGAAAGATTTCTGGCTTCATCCTGTAGTGTTGTCCACAACGTGGAAAAATCCTGAAATACTTTTTCCGACCACATCGACGGCAAACTCAACGTTTCTTGCGATACCGCCGACCAGATTTGTCGCGCCGGCTTCTCGGCAAAAAAAGTATGGCACGACCAACACAACCCTGCGCCATCGATCAAAACATCGTAATCGAACAACGCCAATTTTTCTGCCGACTTTTCGGCAGGAAGTGCGCGGATCATGACGATCTCGTCCGTGCCCAACCGCGCTTCCTGCGCTTGCTGATGATGGTTGACCGACCAAATATCGAAGTGCGAAAAAAGATGGCTGTCAACAATCGTTTCCATCAATGGCGCCAGCAACGCCTGCACGGCATCGCCGGGCAACAACCATGCAACGCGTAGCGCACCATGCGTGCGTCGCGACCAGTTGGACGGCGGCGTTTCGGCGTTTTGCCGTTGCCGCTCAAAGTGTTGCATCTGTTTTTGTGCAAACCGCTCCGCCCATTGCACCGCCTCTTCGTGCCGACCGTATTCCGACAGTGTCCACGCCAGCGCACGAAGACCATCTTCGTCCTGCGGCAAAAAAGTATCGGCATCTATAGTGGTCAAGAGCGAAACAGCCTCCGCGCCCGACGCAAAGCGTAAAAAAGCGCGCACCAGTCCCGCTTTGAGAATGTCAGGCAATGCTGCCGTTTTCTCTATGTTGAAATGTGATAACAGCTTGACGACTTTTTCTCGTTGTTCTTCCTGCTGCTCGTCGAACAGCCGCGTCAACATGCGCGCATACGCCATATCGTTCAAAACATCCGGCTGTTCATCAAGCAGCGAACACAAAATGTCTTCATCGCCCACACCGCCTGTGCGAAATGCCAACATGCCATCGATCCAGCGCGCGCGCGCGTCATCCTGTCGATACGACAGAATGGTTTGCGCGAACTGTCCCGCTTCTTCCAAGCGCCCCAGATGAATCAAGGCGTCGGTTAGCGCCCGAAGACACAACAGGTTTTTAATGTCGAGATCATAACCACGTCGCCATGCTGTTGCTGCCTTCTCGATTTGTGCCAGACCCCACCACGCTTCGCCCAGATAATAATAGGCTTCACCACACCGCGCTTCGCCTTCTTTGCTGGCTTTTTCAAAACAAAGAATGGCATCCGGCAACATGCCTTGTTCACGATGCGTCAGCCCTCTTGCCAACCAGTCAAATTTTTCTGTATTCATCTCTTGTATTAATATTGGTTTTTCTTGAATGCTCGTCGAAGCAATAAATCAATCAATGGTCTCGGCATCATGCCATACAAGGCTCGCCCTGCCCCCGTTTTTTTGAGCTGTACGCCGAAATGAATCAATCGCAGCAGCAACGATTCATTTGTACGTTCTACCGCATGCCACGGTCGATAACCCAAACCATCACGAATCCGTTGCGGTGCAAACGGAGGAATAGATGCTGCCACTGGGCTCTGCTCTATCGTGCGCTCGTAGAGATCGAATGTTTGCGATGTCATGGCTGCCAATGACATTTGCGGCACCTTGTTTGCCTGCTCTGCTTTTTGCGCAAAATCTTCCTGGGCTTCCTTCGCAAACAAAGCCAAAATACGTTGCAGCATTTTTTCTTCGCTCTGCCATTCTTCGTCGCTCATGATCCATCCCGCCTGATGTTCGTTCATGCGCTCCGCCAACGCACCGATGGGTGGAACCAGCGCCGGCAGTCCCGCGCGCCATGTTTCCGACAATGTATAGCTGAATGTTTCCGGTCCGGCTGATGGATACAGAACCATGCGCACACGGTAATATTGAAACAGGGTTGCCATATCGCGCGGGTCATAACGATTGGTGATCAGAAAATGGCCATCTTCACTCTGCCAAGGCCCGCGCTCTTTATCAAGATAGCCAATCAGAACAAACCGGATATTAGCTTTTTGCGCGCGCGCCAGCTCAACCAGTTTTTCCAGTCGCCGCGCACCTTTGTCCGGACCGACGGCGCCCAGTACGGCAACCGTCGACACATCGCCCTTGGGTAAATAAATCACGCTCAAACCACGCGGAGTACGCTGCTCATTCGATGTGCCATGCGCAATAATGGTGACATTGATATCAGGAAAATAACGATGAAACATGTCCGCCGTCCACTGCGACGGCGCAATGACAAACTGCGCCTTGTCGATCAATGCGCGGTGTTGCGCGCGCCAGCGCGTGACGTCGATATGGGCAAATTTCGGCTGCGCATGCAAACACTGTGTACACACCGTATCGTCGTCTTGTCCGCCGCAGTAACGCTCTTGCGGGTCGAGGAAGGTAATCGTCGGGCAACCGAAACTCAGATCGTGTACGGTATAACCGTAAGGAATACCGAGATTGGGTAACGCTTCGATGATCCCGTCGCGGCTGCCAAAAACATTATGAACATGGATCAATGTAATCGCGAGCGTTGCGCAAATTCCGCCAATAAACGTCGGCCACGATTCATTCGTTTGACGCACCAATTCCAATATTGGCTTTCGACCCTCGTGTTTGGCACAGAACTCGATACGCCAAACATCGCCGTCGGCGATTGCCAAATAATGCCGCCAACCCGGTGGCGAATACTCCATCAGCTGTCGCGCGTATGATTCCGTACCGCCACCATCACCGTGCAAAATGTGCAGGACACCGCGTTGTGGATACTCTGCTTTTCTCTCTTCGAGCAGTGCCATTTTGCGGATTGGTTTGAGCGGATCTTGCGCCGTGTATTGCATCACCTTGTTCAGATATTCAGGATGCTTTTCCAGCAGCTTCGGCATGTTGCGCGCACTTTGCTTCACTTTCCGTCCGGCAAAAGAACGCCCTCCCGCATGAACGACAAACGCGTCATCGCATAGAACATTTTTGAATCCCGCTTTTTGCGCGCGCATGCAAAAATCGTTTTCTTCACCATAACCCGCGCCAAACGCCATATCGAAAACACCAATTTTTTTGATCAGCGCACGTCGAATGAAAAAACAGAATCCAACGCCCGTCGGAATTTCCGGGTAGCTCGGTACGGCGGCGCGCACCAACGCTGTTCGTGTTGTTTCCGGATCCCGCCCTTGCGACCATGGCGTGTTCACACAAAACTCGGGATACGAGCAAATTTCAGCGTTGTTAGAAAACGGTGTGATGGTACCGATTTTCGAGTCCGATGCCGCGCAGCGGCGCAATGCATCAAGCCAACCATGGCTGACGATCGTATCGGAGTTCAGCAGCACAACATCGTTTTTCGATAATTGCATCCCGCGATTAGCGGTTGCGGTGAACCCCATATTGCTTTCGTTATACAGAACCGTCACATGCGATTTGTCCGCCACGCCGGATAGCACTTCGGCAACGGCAGGGTCAGTGGACGCATCATTGATCAGAATCAGACGATAATCACCATCCGTGTACCGCAACACAGACGCCACGCACTGCGCAACATCGGCCGCCGCGTTATATACCGGGACGACAATATCAATGACGCGGGTTATCGAAGAACGAAACATCATGGCACTATACCAATATTATTTTTTCATGCGCCGCCGCAAGCGCGACAATGGAAAGCGCAACCAGCCTTGCCAACTGTTGCGAAAATCAAATTGCTTTTGCAGGTTGTCAAACTCCACATTTTGTTGATTCAGTGTTTCTCGCAATGTTTGTGCTTCCTTGCTCAGCGCTTGGTACTTCGTCGCTAACTGATTCAACGCATCCGTTTGCTTATGCGCCAACGTGTCGAGGCGCAATACCTCTTCCGCCTGATGATAAAGACGATGAAGTTCTTTTTCTTTGGCGTCAGAAAATAATGATATTTGCGGTAATGTTTGCGACAATGCCTTTCGCCCTGCGATCACAACAAAATATTTGGCGGGTGGCACGTGAGCAGGAACGACTTCGCGTTCATCTTTCATGTTGCACGCTTCAGCAATCATCTCGCCGTCGTTCTCTGTGTTTTCTTCTCTCCACAGCACCGAACCGAAATACAAGCGCTGCGCCCACCAGCTCTGCACAGGAAAGTACGGCGACAGCAGTGATTGAAATTCATCACGATCCAATTCGTGAACATGGTATGGGTTGGCTGGCGTTCCCGGCGGTGAATATTCTGGTCGATTGGGTGACGAAATGATCAATAGTCCGTCTGGCGTCAACACCCGCGCGAATTCCTGAATCATCGGCTGCTGCATCGCCTGCGGTAGATGCTCAATCGTTTCAAACGACACCACCACATCGACACTGTGATCGGGTAACGGCAATTCGGTCGCTGATCCTTGTTGAAAACTCAAATTTTTCTGCGCGGCATATTGATTTTGCGCATGATTAATTGCGTTCTGACTGATATCAACGCCACACACCTGCGCCGCGCTCGCCGCCAATAATGCGCTGCCGTACCCTTCGCCACACGCCACATCCAATACACGGCGACCAGCGACAAAGCGCCGAGCAAAAGCATAACGATGCCAATGCTCGTAAACGATTTCGCCGGGAATGCCGGGAACGAAGCGTTCGCCGGTAAACTCTAGAGGGTCGCTCATGTGGGCGTCAGTCGGAAAAGCCGTTATTTTATACGATCCGTAGCAGCTACGGGGCGCAACGCATGCGGCAACCACTCTCGCATCAAACGCTGCCGCCACCAGTTCAGCGCCACACCATCTTCACCCGTGCGCCAAGCGAGATAAAATACTTCGTCCGCTTTCGCCTCAACGACCTGCTTTTCAATCAGTTCGCCCGTTTCGATCTCGTGTTCGATACACGAACGCGGCAAAAAACCATGTCCGATGCCGCGTTTTTGCAGCATGATTTTATCCTCGATGCGGCTGACGGTGATCTGGCGCTGCCCTGAATAGAGTCCGGTCGTTCGCAATGGCAGATGACGCGCGCTGTCGGCGACGACGATCGCCGCATATTCCAATAATTGGTTTTTCTTCAACGGTTCTTTCGTTTTTGCCAACGGGTGCGACGGCGCGACGCAAAATGCGAATGACAATGTCCCTATCGTGTGCCTTTTGTATCCGCCGCCGGCAGGCCCATCGCCCGCCGCGACGACTAAATCAGCGCGCCGTTGCATCAGCGCTTCCCACGTCCCCGTCAATACTTCATGCTGAAACTGCACATGTGTAATGTATCCCGCCTGCTGAAAATCACGAATATCGTCACTGAGCGCCGCCAGCGACAGCAGTTCATCCAGCGCGATGATCAGTTCGGCCTCGACGCCCTGCGCCATGCGTTGTAGCTTCAGTTCCAGATCGTCGGCGGCCGCCAGCAGACAACGCCCTTCATCGAGCAAAGCCTGACCGATTTTCGTCAGCGTCACACGCGGTCCGTGGCGCTCAAAAAAACGTAGCCCCATTTGCTCTTCCAGCTTGCTGACGTTGTACGAAATCGTTGACGGCACCTTGTGCAGGCTTTCCGCCGCCGCCGTAAACGAGCCGGTACGGGCAATTGCGTCAATGGTCTGAATGGCTTCCAGCGATAATCTTCTCATGGTTATTTTCGAAAAATTCGATTATAGAAATGCAAAATACTCAGCATGAACATCCAAAAAGCACTTGATAATACGGAACAAACTTCTTATATAACGAAACGCGCCAATTTTCAATATTTTTGAAAATAACCGAGGCGAAATGAGAGGAGAAACAACATGCTTGATATTCGCAAAGCAAATGAGCGCGGCAGCGCCAACCACGGCTGGCTTTTTACCCAACACACGTTTTCTTTTGCCCATTACTACGATCCGCACGAAGTCGGCTTTTCCGATCTTCTGGTGATTAATGACGACCGTGTACAGCCCGGAAAAGGTTTTGGCACCCACCCGCACCGTGACATGGAAATTTTTTCCTATGTGCTGGATGGCGCGCTGGAACACAAGGATTCGATGGGCAACGGTTCCATCATCTATCCGGGTGACATCCAGATGATGAGTGCGGGAACCGGCATTCTGCACAGCGAGCTCAACCCGTCCGCCGACATGCCCACTCATTTTCTGCAAATCTGGATCGTGCCCGATCAGAAAGGCGTCACGCCGCGCTATCAGCAGGTACATTTTTCCGACGAAGAAAAACGCGGCAAACTGCGGTTGGTCATCGCGCCGAACGGCGAGCAGGGTGCTCTGTCCGTGTATCAAGATGTTCGCGTATACGCCGGTTTATTTGACGGCGACGAGGAGGCAACGCTCACGCTCGACGACAACCGTTACGCCTTTATCCACTTGGCGCGCGGGTCGTTAACGGTCAATGGACAGCGACTAAACGCCGGCGATGGCGTGCGTGTACGCAACGAACAAACGTTACATCTTGCCGGGGGCAAACAAGCGGAAGTGCTAATATTCGACATGCGTCCCAATGAATTGCCCGATTTTTAAGAACCAAAATCGAGCGGCGCAAATACGGCGGCTCTGTGGCAACGCAGAACCGTCCTTTGTCGAGAAAGGAAAAGGGTAATGAGCAACCAACGTCACGTCATCGTTTTATTCACACTCAAAAATCACGAACTTTTTTCTCGTGAAGATTTTCGCGAACAGTTAACGCGTTTCGTGCGTCTCACACGGCGCGCGCCCGGCAATTTACTCAGCGTTTTATTGAAAAGCACCGACGACCCAGCTGAAATGTGTTTTTCTCAGGTATGGGAAAGTCAGGAAGCGCTCGACGCGCATTTGGAATCCGATTATTTTCGGGACTTTGCGCCGCTTATCGGCAAGCACATATATTCGCTGGCGCCGCGTTTCATGACGGAAGTTGCCTCCGTCTGAAGCGATTTCTGAAAAGATTGATTAGAGCGTTTTTGATTTAATACTTTACACTCCTGTGGTAGTCTATCCGTAT
>DAISYG010000072.1:0-11167 GCA_036825435.1 Casimicrobiaceae bacterium
TCACGGCTTCCACCGTCAGTTTAGCAGGATGACACAGTTCAGATTACAGACTCGATGCTTGCCTTGGAACGGTTATTCAATCCCTCTTTAGCAGATCAGATTCAGGGTTACTGTCGAGCGACGCCGGGGTAACCCTTCCTGATCATGTTGCTACGGATTTAATAAGAAACCAAATGAATAATTAATTAGTTATTTGTACGCATGCCTATGTTTACTCAACTGCCTTGACAATATCCTCAACCACTTTCTTCGCGTCGCCGAATACCATCATCGTCTTATCCAGATAGAAGAGCGGATTATCGACACCAGCATAGCCGGAAGCCATCGAACGTTTGTTGACGATCACGGTGCGTGCCTTGTGCGCTTCAAGAATCGGCATGCCGTAAATCGGGCTGCCTTTTTCTTCGGCGAGCGGGTTGACGACATCGTTGGCGCCAAGGATCAAGGCCACATCAGCGGTACCGAATTCGTTGTTGATGTCTTCCATTTCAAAGACCTGATCGTAAGGCACTTCCGCTTCGGCAAGCAGTACGTTCATGTGTCCGGGCATGCGCCCTGCGACGGGATGGATGGCGTAACGAACGTCCACGCCTTTTTCGCGCAGTTTGTCGGCCAGTTCTTTCACGGCGTGTTGCGCCCGTGCAACGGCAAGACCATAACCCGGTACGATGATCACGCTCTCGGCGTTGCCCATGATGAACGCAACATCCTCGGCGCTGCCGGATTTCACCGTTTTCTGTTCGGCCCCAGCCACCTGCGCACCTTCTTCTGCGCCGAAACCACCGAGAATGACACTGATGAAATTGCGGTTCATCGCCTTGCACATGATGTATGAAAGAATCGCGCCACTGGAACCGACCAGCGAACCGGCAATAATCAGCATCGGGTTGTTGAGCGAAAAGCCAATACCTGCTGCTGCCCAACCGGAGTAGCTGTTCAACATCGAGATCACAACCGGCATGTCCGCGCCACCGATCGGAATGATCATCAGCACGCCAAGCAGGAACGCGATGGCGGTCATGATGATGAACGGCGTCCAGCCGCCGCCCATGAAGAACCATGCGCCGAAGCCGACCATTGCGATTGCCAGTACCAGATTGAGGTAATGTTGTCCGGCAAACACCACCGGCGCGCTTTTGATCTTGCCCGACAGCTTGCCGAACGCAATGACCGAACCGGAGAAGGTAATCGCGCCGATGAAGGTGCCGATGAATAATTCAAAGAGGTTGCCGCTCGGAATCGGAACCGTCAGGCCGACGGCTTTCGGGTTGTTGATGGTCGCTACGGCGATCAACACGGCAGCGAGGCCGACCAGCGAATGCATGGCGGCGACGAGTTCGGGCATTTGCGTCATCTGCACGCGTTGCGCGATAACCGAGCCGATCAGGCCACCGACGATGATGCCGCCGATAATGCCGACCACGTTGCCGGATGCGGAATAGGCGACGATGAACGTGACCACGACGGCGATGAACATGCCGGTGATGCCGTACACATTGCCGCGCCGTGCGGTTGATGGATGCGAAAGTCCTTTCAACGCCAGAATGAAGCAGACCGACGCGACGAGATAGCACAAGGCAACTACATTAGCACTCATGTCGGCCTCCTGTTATTGGTTTTCAGCAGCTTTGTCTTTGGCTGCCTTGGGTTCTTTTTTCTTGAACATTTCCAGCATGCGGCGCGTCACCAGAAAACCTCCGAATACGTTGACCGAGGCCAAGGCCACGGCGAGCACACCAACATAGCCACCCCAGTCAAATGCGGCAGGTGCGGCGGCCAGCATGGCGCCGACCAGAATGATGCCGGAAATGGCGTTGGTGACGGACATCAGCGGTGTGTGCAGTGCCGGAGTGACGTTCCACACGACGTGGTAACCGACGAAAATCGCCAGCACAAAAACAATCAGGTTGACAACAATAGGATCCATGGCTATTTCAGCACTCCAAAAAAATATAACGGGACGGCATCAGGATTGCGGTGTTTGCGCAGGTGGAGGAGGAGGCGTATAGGGAGCGCCGTTTCTGCACAGCAGGGTTGCCTGAATGATTTCGTCGTCTTCGGGCAGGGCGAACGCACCGCTTTTCGCGTCGATCATCAAATTAAGGAAATTGAGCAGGTTGCGCGCATACAAAGCACTGGCATCTGCCGGCACCGTCGCGGGCAGGTTCGCAGCACCGATGATCTTGACGCCATTCGCATCAACGGTTTCGCCCGCTTTGCTGCCTTCAACGTTGCCGCCCTGTTCCGCTGCCAGATCGACGATCACGGAACCGGGTTTCATCAAGGCCACGGTTTCTGCTTTGATCAGTACCGGTGCGGCTCGTCCGGGAATCTGCGCCGTGGTGATCAGGATATCCATCTGCTGTGCACGTTCGTGAATGATCTTCGCCTGTCGTGCCATCCACTCTGGCGGCATGGGGCGCGCATAACCTCCCGTACCTTCGGCAATCTCGCGTTCTTCATCGGTCTCGTAAGGAACATCGACCCACTTGGCGCCGAGTGACGCCACCTGATCCTTTACCGACGGGCGCACATCCGATGCCTCGATTACTGCACCAAGTCGTTTGGCGGTGGCAATTGCCTGCAAACCGGCAACCCCGACACCGAGAATCAATACGCGTGCGGCTTTCACCGTACCTGCGGCGGTCATCAGCATCGGCATGAAACGTCCGTATTCATTGGCGGCAAGCAACACAGCCTTGTAGCCGGCGATATTTGCCTGCGACGACAGCACGTCCATGGATTGTGCACGCGTGATGCGGGGTAGTTTCTCCATCGCAAACGCAGATAAACCCGTTTGCGTGTACTGCGCAACCATCGCGGTATCGAACGGATTGAGCAGGCCGATCAGCAATGCCCCTTTTTTGAACATAGGCAATTCTTCGGTCTGCGGTCCGCGCACCTTCAAAACGATGTCGGAAGCGAATGCGTCGGCTTTGGCGACGATCCTGGCGCCGACAGCTTCGAAGGCTGTATCAGGAAGACAACTTGCCAAGCCCGCGCCGCTTTCCACCACGACGGTATGCGCGCCGGAGGCAAGCAGTTTCTTCACGGTTTCCGGCGTCGCTGCCACCCGTGTTTCGTTCGGAGCAATCTCCCGGGGAATACCAATTTGCATAAAACATTCCTATTGGTTAAAGTACGTTTTCAGTAAAAACAGAAAAGTATAATCAATGCAAAAAATGAATAGCGGTGCGATTATAAAGCATAGCAAGCGTTGAAACCAAGTAAAAAGGTACAGTATCGTGATTTTTGTTATTTTCCAATTTCTTTTCTTGATTACGCTGGCAATTCCTTGGTTTGGATTGCCTGATTTCGCACGTTTCTGGCCACTAACAACACTATCGGCAGTAATGGCTTTTGCCGCGTTGGCATTATTCGTGTGGTCGCTGATGCATAACACGGCACGCAATATTGGCGTGTCACCAGTACCGCCGCGCCAACATCATCTGGTCGAAACGGGCCCCTATCGTTTCATTCGCCACCCGATGTATTTGGCGGCGTTATTGTTCGGCTTTGCCGCGCTTCTTTTTTATGTGGAGTTGTGGCGACTCATACTTTATATCGGCTTGAGCGTGACGCTACACCTCAAAGCAGATTATGAAGAGCGTTTGCTGGTGCAGCGCTATCCTGAATATACGGATTATCAGAAACGGACGAAGCGGATTGTTCCGTTTATTTTATAGTCAAACGAAAAGTATTTAACTATTTTTTCGATCTAAAAAGTAGGTAAAACAGTGGTATCGGCAATAACATGATCCATGAAGATTTTACAAAATCACCAGTCAAAATAGCAGTGATAACAAACAGCAACGGAAAAGCGAAAAAAAAGTAACCCCAAAGTTCAATGTTTTGTATCATGAAATGGTTTTTGCAGTGAGAGCATATTCCTTTTCCGTTTTGGTTAAATGCTTTCGCAGCATCAAAAAACCGAATTCTCTTTCTACAGTTTGGACATTTAGCCATTTTCAATCTAGGTATAAAGATAAAGGATGAGCCACAAAACACCAATCAATATCGGCTGATGCAGCATGTAAATCCATAAACTGCGACGTCCTGCCCAGCTTAAGCTGCGCAACGCAATATTATGTTTTACGGCGACACTCTGTTTTTTGAATCCCCAACTTGTTGCCTGGAAAGCGATACCGAGCAGTACTACACCGAGCCACGGGAACAACGGCACAAAATCTTCGGTACGCGGCAATTCCGTGACAAAGCCGATCCACGATAGGTAACGTGGATTGAAAAGTGGGGAGGCTAGGGTTAATCCAGCAACGATGACGGCGATGCCGACAACAAAAGCTACCTTGGGCACGCGCACGAAAGGATGCGCCAATAACGACGCCAGCGCGATGAAGTGCAGAATACCAAAGTAAATGAACGATTGCGGAAAAGCAAAATAACTCGCCACCGTAACCAGCAGTGCACATAGCGAAATTTTGATGAAGCGTCGCCAGAATGCGGTGCTGCGTTGTTGCATTTCACCAGCAACGCGCAGACTGATACCGACAATGAACAAAAACGAGAAAACAATCAACGCCCGCGTGATGCGTGGAATTGAATCTTCATAAAAATTCACGTTGATGAGTTGAAACCAGCTCAAGTCAAAGATGAAGTGGTAGATGATCATCGCACACACCGCCAAACCACGGCTGACATCCAACCATAAATAGCGGGGATGCTTTGCGGTTTTCACCATGTGCGAAATTGACTATTTTGGCTATCGCAGATGCAACACATAAGCGCCACTGGCATCGGGGTGCGCCATCGTTGAAAGCAACTGCAGCACTTCGGGCGATGCGTCAGCGCGCGGCGTTACCTTCAAACTGCTCGGCGCGCTGCTGGAAAAATTTCCTTCAAGTTGCACCGCGCCGCCCTGATTGTGCACGGTTCCCGAACGACCTTGATCGTTTGCATCCATCGAAAATGCAACATCACCCAGTGCGATCGGTGTATCGTACAGCGTGATATTGGCTTCGCGCCAGTTGCCGCGTACTTGCCCATTCTGGTTGCGTTCATCCAATAACAACTTCGGAGAATCGAGCTCAAGACGACCGTCCAGCGTTTGCACGATTTCTTTCGGAAAAAATGATTGCAGCGACGATGCAAATATATTGAGTTGCAAGCCCTCGATTTCGATACCTTTCCTGCTCGCCGTCAACGTGGCGTTGATCGACGGCGTTTCCTGCTCACCCGTTAATCGCCAACGTGCCGCACCCTTCAGAAGTGCTGAAGGTTCGAAACGCCATTGCAGCGGCGCGATGATGGTGTTCGGCGCGTGCGTCAACACGCCGCTGCCGCGCCAGATGGTGCCGCTTGCTCCGGCAATCCGCCATTGCTCCTGCGTGGCTTTGGCGAGATTGCTGTCGATCACCGATGCGGGAGTGGAAACAATGAAGATAGCTGCAAGAATGATGATGACAATGAAGATTTTGAGGAAGGTACGCATGTCAGGTATCAGGTATCAGGTATCAGTTTGGCCGAGCAAGGGTAAGCTCCACACGCACCGCGCCATTTTGCGAAAGCGGCGTAATAGTCGTGTTGACCACATAAAAAGATGCATCGTTTTGCAACGCGTCGATCAGCGCGACGAGTGTTGCAAAGGGGAGCGAGGCGAGTGTGCAATCAATTTGTTGCTCGTGCATTTCCAACGCGGCGATGCTCGACGTCAGCGAAAAACGTTCGGCAACATTCATGAACGCCGTGCGTGCGTCGGTTGTATAAGCTTCCTGTTTTTGTCGCGACAAACCCGCGCTCTCACGCCATTGCTCCTGTGCGGTATCAAGTTGCGCGCGCGCTTGCGGTAGTTGCGCGTTGAGTTGTTGGAGGTGCCGATTGATCGGTGTCCAGATCCAGAGCCAGAAAACTGTCAAAACAACCAACGCTGCCAACGCCAAAATGATTGTGCGTTCATGACGTGGACGCTGTTGCCAGCGTTGCCTCCACTCCATACGACGACCGGCGAAAGAGGAGGCGCGGCTCATGGCGTCAACTCCTGCGCCTGAATACGTAAGCGATACGTTTCCGCATCGCCGCCCGCCATCACGATCAGTCTGGCTTGGCGTAGTGCTGCTTCGGTATCGGTGCGATGCGCGGCATCAACCGCGTGCCATTCAATTGTCCACGCCGCGTCGGCATAAACGGCTCGCCGCAATGCGTTTTTCGGTAGCAGTGTCAACGTGGGTGCTGCACGAGCCAATAATGGCAGCGCATCGTCGGGCGCGGCAAGCCCGGCTTGATGACGCAGTTGCGCGTAAGCGCGAGCCCAATCGCGCGCCGTACTGTTTTCAGGCAAACCGGCTTCCTGCGTCAGCGTTTGCCAGCCGCGTTTGATTTGCCAATGCTGCCACGCGGCAACACCCCAAGCGACGCCCGTCAGCGCCACGTGGAGCGTCAATGCTGAAGCCGTGAGCAATAACGCCAAACGCCAGCGCGAACGAGTAGCAGGGCGTTCGGACGTTGTTTTAACTACGGGTAATAAGTTGGGGGCGCGTGCAAATTGTTCCGTAGACGCTTGCTGCCACTGCCATGGCTTTTCAGCAATCAAAGCGAGTGGTGCGGGCAATGCCTTTTGCCATGAAGCGCGCAGCGTTTCAGCATTTGCCGCATGCAAACGCAAGGTATTGGGCTTGTTTGTTGCTTGTTTTAATGCCAATAATAGTTCAACTGGAGGTGTTGATGTAGAAAAGTCTGCGGCAAAAGCGCTGCGATCATCGCGACGCACGAAACCTTTGTTGTTTTCCGCGATGCAGCAATGCCAACACTGCGCCACGTCCGGCAACAAATCAGCTTCGCTGATGACGCGGGTAAAGTTCAAGGAACGAAGCGCGTCAAGCAACGAGGTTTCGACAGCGCGCACCGCAACACGATTGTCCGATAAAGGTTCGGCAACGATGTGCATTTGCGCAGACGGCGCGATCAGCTTGTCATCCAACGCGAGACGAATTGCGGCATCGCGCCGCGCTGCGTTCATCGGCGGCAGATCAAGCGTTAAACAACTTTCCAACGAAGCACCGAGCACCGCTTCACGACGCTGCTCCGTCGGCCAACGCGATGGTGTGTCGCGTCCCTGACGAATAACGTAGCCGCGCGCGTCATACACTGCCCAGGCAAAAGCGCGGGAGCGATCGGGTAGGGAGTCGAAATAGACGCGGAGCATTGGTCAGGTTTCAAACATTATTGATTCAATAAGTCTTCGCGACGATACCATAAAATCACTCCACCGTTTTCCAGACGATGTTCGGCCATTGTTCATCACGGCTACGACGTAAAACCGCTTGTGCTTCGCTCTGCGCGCTACCTTGTTTCGCGCGCACGGTGATTTGGAAGAAGCTGCTGCCGACGGCAAGCGCGGCTTTGTCGATTTTTTCCACGGTGTCGGGAAGTGCGTCGTGGAAATCATCAAGCGTCCAGAACGGTGTTGTATTGCGGCGTTTGATCAATTCGTTGAGTTGGTCGTTGCTGATGCCGGGCAGGCTGGCTTTGAGCGTGTCTTTTCCGGCGGTGTTGACGTTGAGCGGCGTCGTGGCGGGCAGGGCGATGATGTGCGGCGCCAGTTTGCGCAGCGCAGTCGCGGAAATGTTAGCCTGTTCAGCGAGTTCGCCAACGTCAAAGAGCGGCGCGATTTTCGTGTCGCGAAATGCTTTACGGTCGCCTCCTTGCTGCAATAGCGAGTTTTCACGCGGATCGGTGAAACGCGCCACGATGGTATTGGTTGTTGCTTCGTCAATGTTGAGCGAGCGGGCAAGGGCGCGGAAGCGGGTGCGTTCGACGCGACGCAGTGATGAACTGGGCAGCATATTATTGAGGTTGATGCGACTTTGCAGGTCGATGATTTGCCCTTCAATCGAGCCGTTTTCAAGCGGCGTCGGTGGCAACGGAAAAGCCCATGATTCGCGCAGGAAATCGACATCGCCATTTTTCTGATCTTCAAAAAGGAGATGTCGCGCCCATTGCACGCCCGCGGAGGCCAGCGTTTTCGCCTGCGCGTAATCGCGGCGTGCGTCTACGCCGCTCAGCCAGCGCGTTTCATCGGTGATCAACGTCACCGCAACGGCGGCGGCAAATGCCGCCACCAACATGGCGAGAATCAATGCCGTGCCTCGGGAATTTTTCGCGCCGATTTTCATTGCAGCACGAAAATCCTTTCTACCGGCGCGGCGTTATCAGCAGCGATCTGTACGCGCACCGCACGCGGCAAGGCAGGCTCTTTTTCCTGCGGCCAGCTTTCCACCCATTCGCCGTTTCGTGTCAGATAGTCGAGACGAAAATGACGAACGCCATTGAGCAGCCGATAATGCTGCGACGAGTCGTTGCCACTTTGATCAAAGGCTGGCCAATACACCATATCGAGCGCGCCGTTCGTCCATTCATACGCCACGCGCTGCCCCATCGGTGTGCCTGCGGGCGAAGCGAGGCGGGAAGGGGCGCGGGCAAACTGCAGCAGCACACGACCTTGTGCGTCGCGCGTGCCGGTCCAGGCAGGAATAGCTTGTCCGTTTTCGGACAGCGTACGCGGCAACGCCTGTTGAATATCAGCTTCCATGCGCGAAAACAATTGTTCCAACAAGCGCCAATGCGCCGATTCCTGCGCCAAACGCGCTTCGCCATCGGTCATTGCGCTGGTGGCGCGGTAAGCCAGCACTGAAATCAGCGCAAAAATGAAAAGCGCGATCAGCATTTCGACCAAGGTAAAACCGCGCGTTTTCATAGATTTTCTTCCTTGGGTGCGGGTGGCGGCGTGACGCCGACGTAGCTGTTCAGCCGTGCGATTTCATAGTTCGGTTGTGCCGCTTCGACCACGCGAATATCCACCTTTCGAAACGCCGGATTGGGCGTTGTCTGAATGGTTTGTTGCCAAGCGAATTGAATTCCCGCTTGCGTTGCAGCACCGGACGATGTGCCGGAAGCGGGCAATTGCGGCATCAGCTGTAATTCGGCAAGACGATTTTCCGCAACCCACAACGCCAAGGTGCGCAGCTTGAGCTGGTTGGCGTTGTCAGCACTCTGATTGAGCGTACGCATTCCAGCGGCAAGCGCGACGGCGATAATTGTCAACGCCACCAGAATTTCTACCAACGTGAAAGCGCGCTGTTTCATGGATCTGCCTTTTCTGCGCGTGATACGGCGATGCGCCCCAACGGATCCGCCGCCAAATTAACGCGCCATTCTCCAGCGCGTAATTCCATGCGGTAGGGTTCATAGCGTCCCGAAGGCGGAATTGGAATCACGGCGTTTTCGCTGATGGAACGACCAGCATAGCTGACCACGCGGAAGCGCAGTGGTTGCGAAAGCGCGTGCGTTTTGAGCGAAGCATCGTTATCGACCGCGTGCCACGAAGCGTTTTCGGCTTCGGGTAGGCGCAAAAATTGCCAACCGCTTCCTTGCGGTAACGCTGCGATGCCGAGCAGTTCATGACGATAACGAGCACGGTCGTTGGCATATTCGAGCGCGCCGACGAGACTCCGCGCTTCGCGTTCCAGCACGCGGCGTTCGTCGCGCGAAAAATTGACGGTAATGAGCCCGGCGATCAGCGCCAGAATGACCAGAACAACCAGCAACTCAATCAGCGTGAAACCGCCATCGTGTTGTCGGCGGCAAATGAATGGGCAGAAAAACGACTTACAACATCCAGGAGCCGACATCCGCATCATTGCCTTCGCCGCCCGGTTTACCATCCGCGCCAAAGCTGAAAACGTCGATTTCGCCGTGCAGCCCCGGGTTCAGATATTGATACGGGTTACCCCAAGGGTCGTTGGGCAAGCGTTCCAAATAACCGCCCGGTTTCCAGTTGATCGGCTCGGGCGCAACGCTCGGACGCGTGACCAACGCGTTCAATCCTTGCTCCGTGGTGGGGTAGCGCTGATTGTCGAGACGATAGAGTTTCAGCGCACTCGTCAACGCGGCGATGTCTGTTTTGGCGGCAACAGCGCGTGCTTCGTCGGGGCGATCCATGAACTTGGGAACGATCAATGCTGCGAGAATCCCCAAAATCACGATGACGATCATGATTTCGATCAGGGTGAAACCGCGCTGGAGGGAAAAAGAAGGGCTGCTCATCATTGTGCGATTATAATCTGCACTCGAGGCGAAAAACACCTTTCAGGAGCAACGCCGCAAAAAAGCGAAAACCGGATGCGACGAACCATTCTGATATTGATCACGGGCGGATTTTTATTAACTGCGGCGACAGGGCTGTGGCTTTTCTGGTCGTGGCAACAACCTTTGACGATCCCCGAAAATTATGTGCTGGACGTGCCGAAAGGCGCGACGATGACGCAGGTGGCGCAAAAACTGACCCGCGATGGCGTTTTGCCGCATCCTTGGTACATCACGCTGCCAGCGCGTTTCGAGGGCGGACAATATACGATCAAAGCCGGACGTTATCAGTTTATCGAAAGCAGCACGGTTGCGGATTTGCTGGAGAAGTTGGTGTCTGGTGCGGCGATTCCGGTGACTGTGGCGCTGCCCGAAGGTGTCCGTTTTGAAGAATTCAAGCAAGTGCTGCGCAACACGCCCGACTTGGTTAACACGGTTCTCGATTTGTCGGATGACGAAATCCTGCGCATGGTTGGTGCGGCGGAAGCTTCGCCCGAAGGACTGTTTTTTCCCGACACTTACCATATTGCCGCAGGCAGCAGCGACGTTTCCTTGCTCAAAACCGCGTATCAGGAAATGCAAAAGCGTCTGAACGCTGCATGGGAAAGTCGCCGCGAAGATTTGCCGCTGGCGTCTCCTTATGAAGTGTTGATTCTGGCGTCGATTGTTGAAAAGGAGTCGGGACATGGCGCGGACAGTCCGCTGATCGCTTCGGTGTTCGTTAATCGTCTCAAGCAAAGCATGCGCTTGCAGGCTGATCCGACGGTGATTTATGGCATGGGCAATCGCTATCAGGGAAAAATCCGCCGTCGCGATCTCGATACCGATACGCCCTATAATACATACACTCGCGATGGCTTGCCGCCAACGCCGATTGCTTCGGTGTCACAAGCTTCGCTGGATGCTGTCGTGCATGCGCCGCAAACCAAGTATCTTTATTTTGTTGCTCATGGCGATAAAAGTGGCGTCAGCGTTTTTTCGGAAAGTCTGAACGACCATAATCGAGCAGTCAGAAAACATATCTTGGGTAAAAATTGACTTAAAGTAATTTAATGAACAACCCCGCCCC
>DAISYG010000073.1:0-11129 GCA_036825435.1 Casimicrobiaceae bacterium
CTCGCTCGAACAATGCTCGCTTGTTTCCCGCGCCTCTTGCGATGCTCGGCGGCTTTCAACGGGGGTTAGGGAGTAATGTCGTTGCTTTATTAAATGATGCGTTTGGGCTTTCGCGACGTATGATTTTTAGAAGATATTCATAATAGCTGCTTTAAGGAAGCGCTGATTAATGTCGCGAGCGCGGGCAAGACAAGGCAGAATTCAACGAAAAAGCGGAGTTTACTTGGCGTAAATGAGTATTTTGAGGAGAATTCCAACGCCGTATTGCTCGCGCGCAGTAATTAATCAGTGTTTCCTTAGACAAATTTCATGCCAGAGTCGAGTTATACTTGCCACTATGGAAAAAGGCGAAAAGACACCGCATAAACTGTCGCGCGAAATCGACGAAACACATGTGCTGACGTTGGCGAAGCAAGTGCTGACCATGGAGGCTGATGCTATTACGGACATGGCAAGCAGATTGGATGCCGAGTTTGCGCGTGCAGTAGCCTGCATATTGGATTGTCACGGGCGCGTTGTTGCGACCGGTATTGGCAAATCAGGACATATCGCTCGTAAATTCGCTGCGACGTTGGCCTCGACCGGCACCCCCGCTTTTTTTGTGCATCCGTCGGAAGCAAGCCACGGCGATCTGGGCATGATTCAATCGTGCGACATTGTCGTTGCTTTCTCGTATTCGGGAGAAACGGACGAATTGATCGCATTGGTGCCGCATCTCAAGCGCGAGAAAACGCCGCTGATTCTGTTGACGGGTAACCGACAATCAACGCTGGCGCATGCGGCGGATATTGCACTTGATGCGCACGTTGCATCTGAAGCATGTCCGCTCGGTTTGGCGCCAACAACCAGCACAACGGCTGCGTTGGCGTTGGGCGATGCTTTGGCGGTCGCGCTTTTGGAAGCGCGTGGTTTTTCGGCGCAGGATTTTGCTCGTTCGCATCCGGGCGGTTCGTTGGGACGACGTTTGTTGACGCGGGTATCCGACATCATGCGCACCGACGATGCGTTGCCGACGGTGGACGAGCAGGCGACATTGCAAAGCGCGCTGGTGGAAATCAGCGGCAAGGGAATGGGCATGACGGCGGTTCTCGATCAGCAACAGAAACTGGTCGGTATTTTCACTGACGGCGATCTGCGTCGTTGCCTGGAAAAGAGCGCGCGGCTCGATACGCCGATTCATACGCTGATGAAACGTTCGCCGCGCACGATCACTCGCGAGCGGTTGGCAGTGGATGCCGTGGCGATGATGGAAGCGCCACCGAAAATATCGCAGCTTCTGGTTGTTGATGAACATCAACATCTGGTCGGCGCGCTGCACATGCACGATCTTTTCCGCGCGAGGATTCTGTGATGAACGTTGGCAGCAAATTCGCCGCGCCTGAATTTGAAGCGCTGCGCGCACGTGCGAGAAAGATTCGGTTATTGACATGCGACGTCGATGGTGTGTTGACCGATGGGCGCATTTATTTCAACGACGAAGGTATTGAAGCGCGTGCGTTTCATGCCAGTGACGGCTTGGGCATCAAGCTATTATTACGTGCCGGCATTCGGGTAGCGTGGATCACCGGCAGCAAGGCAATGGCGGTTGAGCATCGCGCGAAGGTGCTTGGTGTCGAACACGTCGCGCGTGATGCCTTCGATAAAACCATCCCATGGCGGGCGCTGCGCGAAAAGTTGAATATTCCGACGGAAGCGTGTGCGCATATCGGTGACGATTTTCCGGATTTGCCGCTGCTCCGTGCTAGCGGCTTGAGTGTGACGGTGCCGCATGCGCCGGGAGAATTGAAGCGGGCTGCGCACTATGTGACCGAAACACCCGGAGGATTGGGTGCAGTCCGTGAGTTGTGTAATCTGATTCTGATTGCGCAAAACCTTTCCTTTGACGGCGAGACGCTCCGATCAGCCTGAACGCCCATGCATTCTGTCCGCGAATATCTTTATCGTTTTATTCCTTGGACGCCATTGCTGTTCCTCGGCGCGTTGGTGGCATTGACATATTGGTTGAATTCGCAAGTACAGGTGATGGGTGAAGCGGGCGGAGGGAAAGCGCACGCACCGGACCTTTTTATCAAAGAGTTTCACGCAGTGATTTTTGACGAAAACGGTTTTCCCAAACAACAGTTGGTCGCTGATTACGCCGAACATTTCATGGATGACGAAACGATCATGCTGACAGCTCCGCATCTGACAATTCAGAATCCGGGGCGGCCGCGTCTGACGGTGACGGCGCAACAGGCGCAGGTGAGCGGTGATCGCGATCATGTTTATCTGGAAAAAGACGTGGTGTTGGTGCGCGAAGCAAATGTCGATGATGAGCGTAAAGGATTGGCGGATGAAACGTTCACGATGAAAACCGAGTTTCTGCATTTGTTGCCCAACGAAAACAAAATGGAAACGAAGGAATACGTCGAGTTGTCATCACCGAGCGGACGCACCGAATCAATCGGCATGGAATTGGATGACAATTCGAAGGAAGTCAAATTGCATTCGAGCATCAAGGGATCATTCGAGCCGATTAGAAAACAATGAGGGCATTATGATAAAAAACCAATATTTATTTGCGCTGATGTTGTTTGCGTGGTTTTGTTGTGGTGTGGCACACGCCGAGCGCGCGGATCGGGAAAAGCCGATCAGTTTTTCGGCAGACGCCAGCGAAGCGATCAACTACGACACCAAGGAAGCAACGTTGATGGGTAATGTCGTGATCACGCAAGGGACGATGATGATTCGCGCTGATCGCGTCAAATTCCGTCAGAACCCCGATAATTCATTGTCGGCAACGGCGTATGGCAAACCAGTGTCGTTCCGGCAAAAGCGCGACGGCGTCGATGAGTTCGTCGAAGGTTATGCGCTGCGTGTGGAATACGACGGGCGAAAAGAGTTGCTCGAACTGTTTGACCAAGCGCTGTTGAAACGCGACAGCGACGAAATCCGCAGCAACTATATTTCGTACAATACGGGCAGTGAGATTTTTCGTGCCGAGGGGCGTTATGATTCAACGCGCCCGGAAGGCGAACAGAGCACGAACGATGCGCGCGTCAGCGGACAATTCAAAGCGCAGGACGAAGACCGCAAACGTTTGACACCCAAACCGACAACTGAATTGCATACCGACACGGAGTTTGAAAAACGATGAGTTCGTTGACCGCGCAGAATCTTCAAAAACGTTATAAATCGCGGACGGTTGTTCACGATGTTTCACTGGATGTCGCGCGCGGCGAAGTCGTCGGTTTGCTGGGACCGAACGGCGCGGGCAAAACCACCTGCTTTTACATGATCGTCGGGTTGATCAGCGCCGATGGTGGCAGCATTGAGCTGGACGGCGAAGATCTATCGCACCTGCCGATTCATCAGCGCGCACGGCGCGGCTTGTCTTATCTGCCGCAGGAAGCGTCGATTTTTCGCAAGCTGACGGTCGCTGAAAATGTGCGGGCGATTCTTGAGTTACAGAACCTTGATGAGGATACGCTGTCCAATCGTTTGGATGCTTTGCTCGAAGATTTGTCGATCAGTCACCTTGCCAATGCACCTGCCATTTCGTTGTCAGGCGGCGAGCGTCGTCGTTGCGAAATCGCGCGCGCGCTGGCATCGCGACCGCGCTTCATTTTGCTCGACGAGCCGTTTGCCGGCGTTGATCCGATTGCGGTTCTTGATTTGCAGCGCATCATTCGTTTCTTGAAGGAACGTAATATTGGTGTTCTGATCACCGATCACAATGTGCGCGAAACATTGGGCATCTGTGATCGTGCGTACATCATCAACGAAGGCAGCGTGTTGGCATCCGGTGCGCCCGCGGAAATCGTGCATGATGAAGCCGTGCGCAAAGTTTATTTGGGAGAGCATTTCAGACTTTAAGGCGTGAGGGGCCTGAATCAAGCAATGAAACAAACACTCAATCTCAAACAGTCACAACAATTGACGTTGTCGCCGCAATTGCAGCAGGCGATTCGCTTGTTGCAATTGTCGTCGCTGGAGCTGAACGAGGAGGTTGAGCGCATGCTGGAAGACAATCCATTGTTGGAAAAGGAAGACGGCGAGAACGACGAAGATGCGGTCGGAACGGTAACGTCTTTGAATGAGCATGAACAGACGACGCCAGCCGCAGCGGATGTCAGCGAAGAAAGCGATGTTCGGGATGCTTTTGAAACCACGAGCTCACTGGAAAACGAGGATTTTATCGTTTCCAGCGACGAAGGTGGAATGAGTGCGGGCGATGAAGATTACACGGCGCAGTATGCATCCGGCGAAACATTGCGCGATCATCTGCTGAATCAGTTGGCATTGACGCCAGTAGCGCCGAATGAGCGGGAGGTGGTGCAGGCGTTGATCGACGAACTCGACGAAGACGGGCAATTGACCACGGATCGCGATGTGTTTTATCAGACCGTCGGCCGCGCGTGGACGAACGATCCGACAATTTTTGATCGGGGGTTGGCGATATTGCAGTCGTTTGACCCCAGTGGTGTGGGTGCACGCGATCTGTCCGAATGTTTGGCATTGCAGATTCGCGCGCTGTCGAGTGACGATGCGCCTGCCGACATTCGTCAAGCTGCCGAAACCATTGTCACCGATTACTTGGACGCGCTGGCAAAACAAGCGCTGCCGACAATGCGCAGAGCATTGGGTGTTGATACGGATACGGTTTGTGCGGCGATCCAGTTGATTCGCGGACTCAATCCACACCCGTGCAATGCGTTTGACGGCGATCAGGCGACGCACATCGTGCCCGACACCATCGTTTATAAAGACAAAGGAGTGTGGCAGGTACGATTGAACGAAGCGGTGATTCCGAAAATTCGCATCAATGCGTTTTACAGCCAGTGGCTGGGAACGGGAAAGACGGAAAATGATACGCGGCAATCTTCATATCTTCAGGAAGCGCGCTGGTTGATTCGCAACATTCGGCAACGGTTCGACACCATCCTGCGCGTGTCGCAGGTGATCGTCGCGCGACAGCAGCGTTTTTTTGATCACGGGCAGATCGCCATGCAGCCAATGATTTTGCGTGATGTCGCCGAAAAGCTGGAGTTGCATGAATCGACCATTTCCCGCGTGACAACGAACAAATACATGCTCACACCGCAAGGCGTGTTCGAACTCAAGTATTTCTTCGGCAGCCATGTGGCGACTACTGCCGGAGGCGTGGCGTCGTCCACGGCGATCCGTGCACTGATTAAACAAATTGTGAACGAAGAATCGCCAAAATCGCCATTTTCTGATCAACAGATTAGCGAAATGCTCGCCAAAGAAGGTATCATGGCAGCAAGACGTACCGTGGCGAAATATCGAGAAAGCATGGGCATTCCGCCAGCGCATCAGCGTAAGGACAGGCTTTAACGAAACAACAACAACGGTCGTTTTCGCCGGATTCCGGCATGTTTATTTTTTTATTAAGGAGCGTCTCATGAACCTTCAATTGATTGGACACCATCTCGACATTACCCCACCGATTCGCGATTACGTCACCACCAAGCTGGATCGGATTGTCCGACATTTCGATGACGCCATTGACGCCACCGTGACCCTTTCCATCATCAAGTTGCAGCACAAGGCGGAAGTGACGTTGCGTGTGCGCGGCAAGGACCTCCACACCGAAAGCACCGACGCCGACATGTACGCTGCGATCGACAGCATGATCGACAAGCTCGATCGTCTTGTCATCAAGCACAAGGAGATGCGAATCAGCAAACGCGCACAGAGCGAGTCAACCGGAAGAATGTCAGCTTCCGAATAAGCGTATAATCATGCGCCAATAAAACCAATAACCGGCGGTATCCCGCCGGTTTTATTTCAGGAACCACGATGCCCCTTGCTTCTTCTTCGGTGATCGCGCTGCTAACGCCAGATCGCATTCAGGTGAATGCGGATATTGATTCGCGCGATGCACTGTTTCAGGAGGTGGGCACACTATTTGCCAATGAACAGTTGAGCACGGCGGAAATCGTGCGTGCGTTGAAAACGCGCGAAACGTTGGGCTCCACTGCGCTGGGGCAGGGGGTCGCGATTCCGCACGGTCGCATCAAGGGGCTGCCCGAAGCGCAGGCTGCGTTTATCCGTCCGGCGCAGCCAATCGCGTTCAACGCGCCGGATGGCAAGAAAGTCAATCTGTTTTTCATTTTACTGGTGCCGGCGCAGGCGACAGAGCGTCATTTGCAATTGCTGGCGGAACTGGCGCAGATGACCAGCAGCCGGAAATTTCGTGAAGCATTGTGCGCCGCACCGGACGCCGCAGCGGTATGTGCATTGCTACGCCAACAAGTCGAAGTCGGCGATTAATCAATTGATTCGTGCGGCGAAGGCCGCGCAGGGAAGGCCACCACGATGACCATGACCAATTCCATCACCATTCAAAAACTGTTTGAAGATAACCAATCGTCGCGTCTGCAACTGGAATGGGTTGCCGGACAGAACGGTGCGCAGCGTGAACTGAAAACCAGCGATTTGATGCGGCCGACCGACAGTATGATCGGGCACATGAATTTGGTGCATAGTTTTCGTGTGCAAGTATTGGGTGTGGCGGAAAGCAATTATTTGTTGAATCTTTCCGAATCTCGGTGTCACGAAATCCTGAAACGGATTTTCGCCACCGAGGGTTTGTCGATGATTGCCGTCGCGCACGACAAAAAAATTCTGACGCTTCTCATTCCCTATTGCAACCAGCATAACATCCCGTTGTTTTTCTCGCCACGTCATTCGCCGTATGTGGTGGACGTGCTGCGGCTGTATCTATTACGCTCATTGGCGGAATACACGACGATGCACGGTGTTTTCCTCGACGTGTTGGAAATGGGTGTACTCATTACGGGTGCTTCGGCAATCGGTAAAAGTGAGTTGGCATTGGAACTGATCACGCGCGGCAACGGATTGGTCGCCGATGATATCGTCGAATTGCATCGTATTTCGCCCGACACGCTGGAAGGACGTTGCCCCGAATTGCTGCGCGATTTTCTCGAAGTACGTGGTATCGGCGTTCTCAATATTCGGACGATTTTCGGCGAGATGGCAATACGTCCACATAAGCTTTTGCGTTTGATCGTCCATCTCGAAGATCATAGTCACGAAGCCATTGCCAAGATTGATCGCATGGCTGCCGAAGAGTCGTATGAAGCGATTCTTGATGTGCCGGTGCGCAAAGTGACGATTCCGGTCGCCGCTGGACGCAACCTCGCCGTTCTGGTGGAAGCGGCGGTGCGCAACTTCGTGCTCAACCAGCGCGGCATCGACAGCACACAGCAGTTCATTGAGCGACAGCGGCAAATGATTCAGGAACAATCCGAATGACTGCAAACGATCTGGTCATCATCGGCGGCGTTTCCGGTTCGGGGAAAAGTGTGGCGTTGACGGCGCTTGAGGACGCCGGTTATTACATCGTCAGTCACTTGCCGCCATCGCTGCTTGCGCAGACCGTGGACAGACTGACCGGGTTGGGACAACGGACAATCGCGATGAGTCTGAGTTCCAAAATTGCCGACGATATTTCCACACTCGACGCCGCACTGGCGACGTTGCGAGATAAAGGCTGGAATGTGCGGTTGGTGTTTCTCGACGCCAAAGACGATACATTGGTCAAACGTTTTTCCGAGACGCGGCGACGCCATCCGTTCTCTGACGAAAATCGCACACTGACCGAAGCGATCAGCGAAGAGCGCCAAGCGATGGCGTCGCTGCGCGAGCGCAGTTTTGTTGTCGATACCAGCGATTTGCCCGCGTCCGCGCTGCGTACTTGGGTGAAAGCATTTGGTCATGTCGATGCGTCGCAACTTTTATTGCTGTTCGAATCGTTCGGTTTCAAACACGGCGTGCCGCTGGATGCAGACATTGTGTTCGATGTTCGTTGCCTACCTAACCCGCACTATGAAACAGCACTCAGATCGCGAACGGGGCGCGATGAGGCCGTCGCAGCATTCTTGGAAAACGAACCGCAAGCGCTGGCGATGTATCGCGACATCCGCGATTTTATCGAGCGTTGGTTACCGGATTACCGGCGCGACGGACGCAGCTATTTGACGGTCGCCATCGGTTGTACCGGCGGACGACATCGTTCGGTGTATCTTGTCGAAAAGCTTACGGCGGCGTTTCGCTCACAGCATCAGGTCATGACGCGGCATCGTGAACTATCGCCGTCGGAAATGTCCTGATATACAATCGCAAGAATTTTACGAGGGAATGAGCAATGATCAAATCGGATAGATGGATTCGCAGAATGGCGAAAGAGCACGGCATGATTGAGCCGTTCGAGCCAGGGCAGGTGCGACAGGTTGACGGCAGCAAAATCGTTTCATACGGCACGTCGAGTTACGGTTACGATATTCGCTGCTCCAACGAATTCAAGATTTTTACCAATATCAACTCGACGATTGTCGATCCCAAGCTGTTCGACGAAAAATCATTCGTCGATTTCGTCGGCGATGTGTGCATCATTCCGCCCAACTCGTTTGCGCTGGCGCGCACTGTTGAATATTTTCGTATTCCGCGCAAGGTGTTGACAATCTGCCTCGGCAAATCGACGTACGCGCGCTGCGGTATCATCGTCAACGTGACGCCGTTCGAACCGGAGTGGGAAGGTTTTGTCACGCTGGAATTTTCCAACACCACGCCGCTGCCTGCCAAAATCTACGCCAATGAAGGTGTTGCGCAGGTGATCTTTTTCGAGTCGGACGAGGAATGCGAAACCTCATATAAAGATCGTGGTGGCAAATATCAGGGGCAGAGTGGTGTGACGTTGCCAAAGATTTGAAAAACGAATAAGCGCACATGTGATGTTGAAATGTTTTTCAATTTTCACTCTGCCGCTGTAGCTCGGAGATAAAAATCATGAAATTCCGCTTTCCCGTTGTTATCATTGATGAAGATTACCGTTCGGAAAACTCCAGCGGTTTGGGTGTACGGGCGCTGGCAGACGCGATTGAAGCCGAAGGGTTTCAGGTAGTCGGCATGACCAGCTATGGCGATCTATCCGTATTCGCCCAGCAGCAAAGCCTTGCTTCATCATTCATTCTTTCCATCGACGATGAGGAACTGACGGGTGATTTTGCCGAGACGACGATCGCTCGCTTACGCGCTTTCGTTAACGAAATCCGACGCCGCAATTCGGAAATACCAATATTTATTACCGGCGAAACACAAACTTCGTCGAATCTACCCAATGATATTTTGCGCGAACTGCATGGTTTCATTCATATGTTCGAGGATACGCCGGAATTTATCGCACGTCATGTTGTGCGTGAAGCGCGCAACTATGTGAAGTCGCTGGCGCCGCCGTTTTTCCGCGCGTTGACGCAGTACGCGGCAGACGGTTCGTATTCATGGCATTGCCCGGGGCATTCGGGCGGTGTTGCATTTCTCAAAAGTCCGGTTGGACGCATGTTCCATCAATTTTTTGGCGAGAACATGTTGCGTGCCGACGTGTGCAATGCGGTGGATGAACTGGGGCAACTGCTCGACCATACGGGACCAGTCGCCGAATCCGAGCGCAATGCTGCACGGATTTTTCATTGCGACGATATTTTCTTCGTCACCAACGGCACTTCGACATCCAATAAAATTGTTTGGCACTCAACGGTCGCGCCGGGTGATATTGTGGTCGTCGACCGAAACTGTCACAAATCGGTTTTGCACGCGATTATCATGACCGGTGCGGTGCCGGTATTTTTGATGCCGACGCGCAACCATTACGGCATTATCGGGCCAATACCCAAGGAAGAATTTTCGTGGACGAACATCAAGAGAAAGATCGATGCGCATCCGTTCGCGACGGACAAGAATGCGCAGCCACGCGTGCTGACGATCACGCAGAGCACATACGACGGCATTCTGTATAACGTCGAAGAAATCAAAAACGAGTTGGACGGTAAAATCGACACGCTGCATTTCGACGAAGCGTGGTTGCCGCACGCAGCGTTTCATGATTTTTACGGTGATTACCATGCGATCGGTGAAGGCAGGAAACGTTGCGAAGAGTCGATTATCTTTTCGACGCAATCGACGCATAAACTGCTCGCCGGATTGTCGCAGGCGTCGCAGATACTCGTACAAAATGCGCAAACACGAAAAATCGATTTGCACCGTTTCAACGAAGCCTACCTGATGCACACATCGACCAGTCCGCAATATGCCATTATTGCATCGTGCGATGTTGCGGCGGCGATGATGGAGCCGCCGGGCGGCACAGCGCTGTTGGAAGAATCATTGCAAGAAGCGATGGAGTTCCGTCGCGCGATGCGCAAAGTCGGCAAAGAATGGGCGTCCACCAAAAATGATTGGTGGTTTCAAGTGTGGGGACCGGAGCGCTTACCCGAAAATGGCGTTGGCGAACCGAGCGATTGGATGTTGCACGCCAATGAACGTTGGCACGGGTTTGGTGATCTCGCACCCAACTTCAACATGCTCGACCCCATCAAGGCAACGTTGATCACGCCCGGATTGGATGTCGATGGCTCGTTTTCCGATTGGGGCATTCCGGCGGGCGTTCTGAATAAATATTTGGCAGAACACGGCATCATCGTCGAAAAAACGGGGCTATATTCGCTCTTTATCATGTTCACGATCGGCATTACCAAAGGACGTTGGAACACGATGGTGACTGAATTGCAGCAATTCAAAGACGCTTACGATGGCAACCATCCGCTATGGCGCATCATGCCCGAATTCATCGCACGCTATCCGTGCTACGAAAAATTGGGCTTGCGCGATCTTTGCCAGCAACTACACGGTTTCAATAAAGAACACGATGTCGCACGCCTGACGACGGAAATGTACCTTTCTTCAATGGTGCCTGCGATGCGCCCGGATCAGGCATGGGCAAAAATGGCACATCGTGAAGTCGAGCGCGTGATGATCAATGATCTTGAAGGACGCATCACGGCGATGTTGGTGACGCCATACCCGCCGGGGATTCCATTGTTGATTCCCGGCGAACGCTTTAACAAGGAAATCGTGCGCTATCTGCAATTCGCTCGCGAACTCAACCACCGCTTCCCCGGATTTGAAACCGATATTCATGGATTGGTGTCGGAAGTAGTTGATGGAAAGAAACGGTATTTTGTTGATTGTGTGGTTGAGTAAAATGCAGGGCAGTCTTTACTTGTGCATGATTCAAAACTTATTTAACTTGATAATACGAAAAGAAT
>DAISYG010000074.1:0-10821 GCA_036825435.1 Casimicrobiaceae bacterium
CTTATGCCGCATGACTCAAACAAAACTGCCTCCGAGAAACCCGGGGCGGTTCACGTTCAAAAGATGGAGACCTGCTTTCAAAAACGCCTTCTGCGAAAAGAGAACCAAAGTTCAAAATGGCGAAAGAATAGTGTATAGACACAGACCTTGACATATTGGGTGATATTTATGAAAAAAATACTATCTTTTCTTTTGCAAATCATTTTTATCGCTGCTTTTATTTCGGGCAGCGCTTTCGCCCAAACCGGTAAAAAGAGAGAAGATGCGCCACCGCCGCCGCTCATTGCAGCATCTTCTGATTTGCAGCAAATATTGCCAACCATTGCTCGCTTATTTGAGCAGGCAGGTGGCGGCAAAGTAGCGTTAAATTTTGACTCAGCAGGCAATATTTATCGCGAAATCGAGAAAGGCGTGCCCGTTGAACTCTTTTTGACTGGCGGCGACACATGGTCGAAAAAACTCAGCGAAGAAGGGAAAGTGCTCAAAGGGCCGCAAGCTTATGCCGTCGCTCATCTCGCACTTTATACGCCACGCGGTTCGACATTGAAAGCGGACGCATTTCTCGGCGATATTCGCAGCGCTGTGCGCGAAGAGCGCTTGCATCGGTTGATCGTCGCCGATCCTGAGCAGTCAAACTACGGGCGACTCGTCAAAGAGGCTTTGGAGCGCAAACGCGTTTGGGATGAAATCCAAAGCAAACTTATCGTCGTGGACAATGTTGCCCAAACCGTGCAGGCTGCGACTACGCAGAACGCAGAAGGCGCATTGATTGCTTATGTTGACGCGAAGGATCTCGTGCGCGTTAATAGCGGTCGCGCTGTCCGCCTTTCCGATGTTGTTTGTCCGCCGATGACGCAAGAAATGGTGTTGCTCAAAGGCGCAAGCCCGACGGCGCAGCAATTCTTCGGCTTCATGCGCCAACGTGAAATCAAAAAACTATTGCTTGATTACGGCTTCCAACTGCCAGGCGGGGAAACGGTTTCGACGTTGGGTTATTGATGAGCGAGTAGCAATGAAAAGTTTTTCCTGTTTATTACTTTTATTTTTAATCGCCACCCTTCCTTTGCATGGTTGTAAAACGGTGCCAGTAGAGAATAAAAAGCTCGATGAAAGGAACCCAAACGCAAAACCTATTTTGGTTGTAATTTATGCCAAACATGAATATAAAGAATCTATTTTTTCAGCCAGACCGAAAATACATTACACAGTACTCGATGAAAGAGGTCATAAATCTAACGTGGTGTCGTACGATGATCATTTTGAAATAGGCGATTGTGCTACGCTATGGCGTTATATAGGGGATGTCTCTTATCCACGCATCAGCGAATCAAAAAACGACTGTACAGCTCTCGAAAAAGAACCTGAAAACATAGGGTGCTGCAATTCCTGGTTTTTTCCGCCCTTTAGGAATGCAGAGTGGAGGAAATACAATCTACTTATGGATGTATGGGTTGGTCTCTCGGCAAAAGATCTTGAACAAGTAATGGGAGAACCAGATGAAAAACTTAAATCCAGAGATTATGAAGATTGGACTTACAGAAAACTGATCAGGGATATTAACGGCGTAAAGTCGCCATACTCTATTCCTGAAGAAAGCTACGACAAGAAAAGACAAAAATGCAACAGTACTTTTATTATTGATGCTGAAGGAATCATTGTTGGTCATCGACGCTCGGGAAGCAATTGCCTTGATCGAAATGTTAACGGATAATCATAAAGGTTATTGGGGAAGGGCAATCTCTGGGACAGTTTCATTTGCGTTCTCAGCCACTTTTTTCCAAGTGATATCGTAGTCATGCCATAGTTCATGCTTGTCACCGTTCTGTTTTTCTGTCTTTCCAATCATTCGCAATGCACCTCCTTCTTCTTTGGTAAATATCCTTGAAACAAAAACTCTCGGTCGATCAGCTTGAGTATTCCAACGAGGATAATAATATTGCCAGCTATTCTCATCGCAAGAAAGCGCGGTATCGTGAACGTAAAGAACAGAACGGAGGTATTCTCCTTTTTCGTTGAAGATAATGCGCTCAAGCCGTTCAGGATCAAGCACGCGGTATTGCGTCCAGTAATCAAGCTTTCGCATCCCCCCTCCATCAAGGAATTCGAAGAAACGAACGGTAAACCCTTCTCTGAAGACAAGACTTGCTTCTTTTTCTCCTGCTGGTGTTGCCAAAGCCATCGCCAAGCGTATGGGTTGTTCTTTTTCGGAATAAAAGCCTTCATCTTCATAAACGCCATCGATATTCAAGCATTGAGTCAAGTCGGGTTTTGCTCGCCGTTCCGCTTTTAACTCACGATTAACGGCATCTTCAAGAGAGCCATCTATTTTTCGATAGTAGGCGGAAACTGAATAACGCGTCGCATCCGTTCCCAATACACCTATTATTTTTTCCTGAAGATGCAGATCGCCATCAACCAACTTGGTAAAATAGCCGAGAGAGCTGAGTAGAGGGGAAGAACGGGGTTGCGGATAAACAGCTTGCCACGAAGCCATATCGCAACTAAACTTTTTAATCTTCGACATATCGTAAATGGTGGTTGTCAATAACCTGTCGATATTCATCTCGGAAACTTCCAGATGGATTTGATCAATGCGCCGCAACGACAGCCACGTTTTGATTCTCTCGCCATTTTTGTCGAGACTGAAACAATCATAAGGTTTGCAATTAAGCTTTTGGGGATCCCAATTTTTTGCGTTTGTAACGACGGCATCCGAAGAAAAAGGCATCATGCCTGTCAGTCTTGGCACTTGTATCGGTGCTGGTGGGTCGTCCCTGCGGTAAGGGATTGTTTCGTAAACGCCGTCAATATTCAGACACAAATCCAGATTGATTTGTGCATTGTCTTTCATATGGCTATCAATAGCTGTTTGCTTCATGCTTCGATAGGCAAGTCCGCACGATGAGAGTGACAAAACCAAAAAAAGAAGAAAAATAAATCTGAACATAGTTTTATTGATAGAAATCGTACACGGTATAATACAACGTTTGATAATGAATTCTCTTCTTTGACCATGGTAAAAAAAATCGGAATTTTCTTTCTATGTCTGTTTCTGGCTGCGTGCGGTAACAACCAGAAAAAAATGCAGGAAAAAATGATGCCTTTTGACGATCATGCACGGCAGCTTTTTGCATTGGGCTGGCAGGCTCGTGCCGATGGTGACTATGAAAAAAGCGAACAATACTTTGATGAAATAGAGAAGTTCGTTAGAGAGTCAGAATATAAAGAATATTTTACCGCTTACGGAGAATCCTATTTGCTGTACAGTCAGGCTGTTGCCAAGGCGCACTTGTGCAAAACCGAAGAGGCTGAGTTGCTTTTCAAGCGCGCGTTGCTTCTTGAAAAAGGTGTCAGCAGCAAATACAGCACCAATACAGGAAAACGGTTGTTTGAAATGTCAAACATGTACTACGACATTGGTAACTATGAAAGCGCAACAAAGTATTTTAAAGAGGGTATTGAGGTGCTTGACAAAAGCAACTATGAAAAAAAGGATCCTATTGGCGTGGCAAGAACGCTGGATATGTATGCAAATTCGTTGGATAAAAGCGGAGGAGATCCTGCCGAAATAGCGCGTGTGCGGGAAAGAGCAGAGCTTTTGAGGCGTGAAAATCCTGAAAAGCAGGCGTTAACGATTACACCGTCTTATCCGACCAGTTGTCCTTAACCCTCATTCAAAAAATCTTCCAACGCTCGCCGGTCGCGTTTGGTTGGGCGACCGGGAAAGCGCGGTTTGGTTGCTGCTTGTCGTTGTGCGATCATCAATTCGCGTTCTGAACGGCTGGCGTCGCTTTCTTCATAAAATGCGGCAGCGAGTTGTGCGGAAACGCGCTTTTCGGCAAGCACTTTTATCGTGATTTTCCACGTCAATCCGTCTTTGCGAATCGTCAATGCATCGCCGATTTTCACAATGCGTGATGACTTGATGCGTTCTTCGTCAAGGCGTACTTGTCCCGCTTCGATCGCATGCACAGCAAGTGCGCGGGTTTTATAAAAGCGCGCTGCCCAAAGCCATTTGTCGATGCGCACACGTGCGACGCATGGTTCGGTATGGTGATCTTTGGGCGCGGGCATGTATCAGCCTGTGATTTTGTAAACCGTCATCGGCAATGCCGTATTTTTGTCGAAAGTAGCGCCGGCGTCGATACCGATTTTGGCGATGGTTTCCGCGCTGTCCAAATGTGGATACATCGCGTTCATCGCGCCCAGCGCAAATTCGCGCCCTGAGCCTGCTGCCCAGAAACGGGTGAATTCAAAAACCTCGCGCATGGAATAGACGCCGAAAATGCCATGTTTGTTGGCGATGAGTGCGGTGATTTGGCTCGACTCATAAGGGTCGTCATCTTCTTCTTTCGGGTTCAGAAAATGCTGTTCCTTGAGTTGCGGATGCAAGGTGCGAAAACTCTCAAAAATCGCTTTTTTGCCGGACAAATCAAGCGTGTTGTGTTCAAATAAATTTTCAAGCACGAGCTGATGTGCGGCTGATCCACAAATTGCAATATAACTATCCTGATAACGCAATATTTTTTCAGGGCTTTGATCGTAAAACGAAGAAAGCTTGGTGTCGCCGAATGTCGTGAGTGAATCGGCGGCGATAACAATTTCGTTGTTTTTTCTGACAACTACCAGTGTGGTCATAGAGGAAAATCCGGAAACAAGAGAGCGCGATTATACGCGCAGCGTCTCAGGAAAAAAAGGCTGCGCCGAGCACGCCGGAATGAGGCGGGCATCCCAATGAGCGAGCGCCCAATCCCAGAACGCGCCGATGCTTTGTGGCGTACGCAAAGGTTGCGGCTGCGTGAGAAAATGCCACGCGGCAAGAAGCGCGGCAAGCCCGTCTTCAGGTAATGCAGGCGCACGTGTTTGTTTCGACAGTTTTTGTCCATCCTGATTAATGGCAATGGGAATGTGCATATATGCGGGCGGTGTTTTGTTAAACAAACGGTAAAGAAAAAGATGACGCGGTGTTGATGGCAGAATATCAGCGCCACGCACGACGTGTGTAATGCACTGCTCAATATCATCGGCGACTACGGCGAGATGGTAGGCGAAAAAACCGTCGCGACGTTTGACGATGAAATCGCCGCATTCTTGTTGCAAATTCTGTTTTTGCTTGCCTTGTATGGCGTCGTGAAAAACCAATGTTTCGTCGGATACGATAACACGCCAAGCAAATGGTTGTTGCGTTTGATCTGGTGAGTTGCTCTTGCAATACCCGGGATATATGCGTTCGCCGGTAACGCCCAGCGGCGCATGATTTAAACGCTGTCTTGAACACGCACAAGGATAGACATGGTGATTGTGCTGCAATTGTTCCAGCGCTTGTTGATAAAGCTTCGTGCGTTGTGATTGGTAAACAATGTCTTCATCCCAGCGGAAACCGTAATTTTCGAGAGTATGCAAAATGTTTTGCAATGCACTCTGACGTGTGCGGGCACCATCAACATCCTCAATGCGTAATAACCATTTTCCATTATGGCGACGTGCTTCACAGTAGCTTGCCAGTGCAGCCAGCAATGAACCGAAGTGGAGGGGACCGGTCGGTGAGGGCGCGAAACGACCGCGATAATCAGAGGAAGATGATGTGGAGAAAACCAATATTACTGAGATGCTGTTTTGATTTCCGCCATCGGTGTTTCAGGAAGCGCGTAGAGCTTCATCGCGGCAGCGACGGCGTTCGGGTATTCGGCGCGACCCAAGCTACCGTTATAACGACCCAATGCACGGAACAAATCGCCTTTTTCAATGTCAAGGTAGTGCCGCAAAATCACGCAACCATAACGCAGGTTGGTACGCAGATGAAAAAGATTGTGTTCCTCTGTACCGATCAGGCGCGCCCAGAATGGCATCACCTGCATGTAGCCACGCGCTCCCGCAACGGAAACCGCGTATTTTTTGAAACCACTTTCGTGATGTACCACGCCGAGCAGCAGTTGCAAATCAAGCCCGGCGCGCGTTCCTTCGTAGTGCAGCGTTGACAGCAATTCGTTGCGCTCGCGGTCATCAGGAATACGACGTTTCAGTTTCGGCGAAACAGCATCAACCCACGCTTTCACATCAGCGCGTGCGCTGTAGTTGGCGGGAATTGGTCGATCAGACAAAGAACGCTGTAAACCAGCAACCACTGAGGCGGTGAGCTCTTCTTCTTTTTGTGCACCAGCATGTGCGGCTGCAACCATCAACAACGAAAAAGCAACCGCAAGGAAAGCAGAGGATAACGCGCGCATCAACATCATCTAACCATTATGGCGCAGTTACGGTATTTTCGTCATGTTTTTGCTGCAAAAAGGCGACGACGTCATCAATTTTTGTGGCGATTGCGGTCTCATCGCGCCGCCCTTGGTATTCGGCATGGCCTTCTTTCAGACCGCGTTCTCCGATGGTGATGCGGTGCGGGATGCCGATCAGTTCCAGATCGGCGAACATGACCCCGGGACGTTCACCGCGATCATCAAGCAGCACATCAAACCCGGCGTCCAGCAGCTTCCGGTACAGTGCTTCCGCCGCGTCGCGCACGGTTTCGCTGCGGTTGTATGCAATCGGTGCAATGGCGACGGTAAATGGTGCCATCGCCTGCGGCCAAATGATGCCGCGTTCGTCATTGTGTTGTTCAATCGCGGCAGCAGCAATACGGGTGATGCCGATGCCGTAGCAGCCCATTTCCATGATCTGCGTTTCGCCCTGAGCGTTGAGGTAAGTTGCGTTCATCGCCTGCGCGTACACGTTGCCGAGCGCAAAAATATGACCGACTTCAACACCACGCATCAGATCAAGCGTTCCTTTGCCGTCTGGTGAAAGGTCGCCTTTCTGCACATTGCGGATATCGGCAACTTTGTCCGGTTCGCGCGTATCACGATCAAAGTTGACGCCGCGCAAGTGGAAGCCTTCCTCGTTCGCACCGCAGACAAAATCACTCATCACCGCCACCGAATGATCAACGATCAGCGGCATATTTGAAGGCAGATTGACCGGCCCCAGATAACCGGGGACACAACCCATCGTTTCAATGATTTCGGCATCGGTTGCCCAGCGCCAGCCAGCAAAACCTTCGAGCTTGCCAACTTTGACTTCGTTCATCGAATGATCGCCACGAATCAGCAGCATGTGCATGCGTTCGTTACCTTCTGCACCAGCCATCACCATCAGGCATTTCGCCGAGCGCGTGAGCGGCAATTGCAGCAGCTCTGCCACGGCTTCGCAGGTGGTCATGTTCGGCGTCGGTACTTTCTCCATGGTTTCCCGTGGTGCTGCGCGGGAAACGTCGGGAGCGATGGCCTCTGCTTTTTCAATATTGGCGGCGTAATCGGAAGCAGGGCAGTAGGCAATCACGTCTTCACCCGAATCGGCGAGCACCTGGAATTCATGGGAGGCCGAGCCGCCGATCGCGCCATTATCGGCAGCCACGGCACGAAACGTCAGGCCAAGGCGCGTGAAAATGCGGCTGTATGCGTCGTACATCGACTGGTACGATTTGAGCAATCCTTCTTTGTCGGCATCAAATGAGTAGGCGTCTTTCATGATGAATTCGCGCGCACGCATCACCCCGAAGCGTGGGCGGATTTCATCGCGGAATTTGGTTTGCACCTGATACAGATTGATGGGCAATTGCCGATAACTGCTGATGTCTTTGCGCACGATATCGGTGATCACTTCCTCGTGTGTCGGACCGAACAGGAAATCGCGCTCATGCCGATCCCTGATCTTCAAAAGTTGCGGGCCGAACTTGTCCCAACGCCCGGTTTCCTGCCACAGTTCAGCGGGCACCACATTCGGCATCAGCAATTCGACAGCACCGGCACGGTTCATTTCCTCGCGCACGATGTTTTCGATCTTGCGCAGTACACGCAACCCGATGGGCATCCAGTTGTAAATGCCCGACGATACCTTTTTGATCATGCCCGACCGGAGCATCAGTGTTTGGCTGGTGATTTCGGCTTCCGCCGGGGCTTCCTTCAAAGTGTTCAGATAAAAACGTGAGAGACGCATAAAACATGCTCGAAAAAATTTGGGAATGCCCGGATTGTAAACCAGACGGCAAGGGAAGGCATGGTAGGCGCCGTTTAAAGGCGATATATAATGCTGAAAGAGAATATTTTGACGAGGAGCACCGCCATGAAATACCTGATCGCAGTCATCAAACCGTTCAAACTCGACGAAGTGCGCGAAGAATTGTCGGCGGTAGGCGTGCAGGGCATCACCGTTACCGAAGCCAAAGGATTTGGGCGGCAAAAAGGGCACACCGAGCTATACCGGGGCGCGGAATACGCGGTTGATTTTTTGCCCAAAGTGAAAATCGAGGCGGCGATTCCTGATGCCTTGCTTGAACGCGCCATCGAGGCCATAGAAAAAGCGGCCAACACTGGCAAGATCGGCGACGGCAAGATTTTCGTACTGGATCTGCTGCATGCGCGTCGTATCCGGACGGGCGAAACAGATGAGGCGGCGATTTAGACATACTATTTGTCAGCTCTGTATGTGGTGAACCAAAGGACAGTATAAATTGACATCCTGTCTAAATAAAACATAGATGCATAGAAGGAAATGGATATGAAATTCAGCAACGTAAGGCTATTAGTCAAAGATTACCGCAAATGTTTTAATTTCTATACTCAACAACTTGGTTTGGAAGCGGTCTGGGATATTGAAGATTGCTATGCTAGATTCAAAATAGCCGAAGGAATAGAAGGATTCGCCATATTTACGTCTGACCTGATGGCTCCGGTGGTTGGAAATACTGATAAAGCACAACCTATGGGATATCGTGAAAAATCAATGATATCTTTTGAGGTTGATAATGTAGATGAAAGCTATCAGGCATTCTCGGCGAAAGGAATCAAATTCATTAACGAGCCAATGGATATGCCGGAATGGAGTATGCGCGTGGTTCATCTTTACGATCCAGAAGAAAACTTGATTGAATTGTTTACGTCGCTTGCTGCGACAGAGTAATACATAAAATCAAGGACAAGTGATCGTCGTTTTTTTTGCACCAAAAGCAAACAGCAAGAGTTCCGAACCCGGCTGGAAGCAAAAGTCCTCAATGAACAACCCCGCCCCAAGGGGTGGGGTATCCTAAAGCAGCGCAAGTTGATAGCGTCAAATACTAACCAGCGATATTTTGCCACCAACAAAACCGTTACGTTATGGCTCATGTGAATATATTCGCTCATCAACCAAGTTTACGCCGCAAGCGACGGGGAATTGAACCCGAAGAGATTAAAGGCTGGCGGGACATCTCCGAGCGAAGAGTGCGTGCGAAAAGGGCGGTAATTATGACTTACCGCAGTTTGGTCGCTCCACCATCCACCATAATGGTCTGACCGGTAATGTAATCTGCGTCTGAACTGGCGAGGAAAACGACCGTTCGCCCGATGTCTTCTTCAATTTCGCCGAGCCTTCTCAATGGAATTTTTGCGATCATGTTTTGGTAGTATTCGGGGTTGGCTTTTGCCCATTCGAGCATGCCTTCAGATTTTGCAATCGGAGAAATGAGGTTTACGGTGATGCCGAAGGGGCCGAACTCATTGGCGGCAACGCGGCTGATTCCGCGAATTGCTTCCTTGGCTGCGGCGTAAGAGCCTTGATTCACATCTCCATTAATCCCTGCACCGGATGCAAAATTGATTATTTTCCCTTTGGTTTCTTTCAGGTAAGGCAGAGCAGCCTGCATGAAAATAAGCGTTGGGTAAAATCCGGTGCCGAATGATAATTCCAGTTCGTCTTTGCCAATTTTTTCTATCGCTGCCATTTTTGAGGCGTGGGCGTTGTTGATTAAAATATCAATTTTCCCGAAAGCATCGGCAACTTTTTTCACGATTTCGGGTAGCTTGGCATGTTCCATGAGATTTGCCTGAATAAAGAGGCAGTCTTTTTGGTATTGCTGCAAATCCTTGAGCGTTTCCTGGCCAGCTTCTTCATTCAAGTCAACGATAACGACTTTGGCACCTTCTTTGACGAAAGCTTTCGCGATACCTTTGCCGATACCTCCTGCGCCACCTGTGATGATGGCTACTTTATCTTGAAGTTTGTCCATGTCGTTTTCTCCTTTTATTGATCGCCTCCTTCTCTCTGATAGCGCTCGACGCCATCCAGAATCTCCTTGCGCGCTTCGTCAACTTCAACCCAGCTACCAACGCGCACCCATTTGCCAGGCTCCAGGTCTTTGTAATGTTCGAAGAAGTGCGAAATTTGTTGCAGTTGAATCGCGGGAATGTCTTGCGGTGAATGGATGTTTTTGTAATAAGAAGATATTTTGTCGGTGGGGACGGCGAGGATTTTGGCGTCACCTCCCATTTCGTCGTCCAAACGCAGCATGCCAATCGGCCGGCAACGTACAACCACGCCAGTAATCAACGGCATGGGCGAAAGAACAAGCACATCGCAGGGGTCGCCATCGTCAGACAGCGTTTTCGGGATGTAGCCGTAATTGCACGGATAGTGCATGGCGGTCGCCATGAAGCGGTCAACAAATACCGCGCCGGTTTCTTTATCAACTTCGTATTTGATCGGATCACCACGCATCGGGATCTCGATAACGACATTAACGTCGTCAGGTACGTTTTGGCCAGCAGGGACGCGGGCAAGACTCATGAAAAACTCCAGGAAAATTTGAAAAACATAAAATTATAACCGATCTTTTTACTGCGGTATGGCTGATCGACTACTGAAAAGCCTAGGAAAACGCTAAGCAACGTTGCGAGCAAAGGCAAGACAAGGCGAAATTCCGACGAAAAAGTGGAGTTTACACAAATGTATAGTCAACAATCTAAGGAACCACTGATTTAATCGTACCTGCCGCATCCTTCTTCTCTAAAAATTGCC
>DAISYG010000075.1:0-10712 GCA_036825435.1 Casimicrobiaceae bacterium
ATCCTGACCCTTCTTCCTGTTGTCAAAATTGCACTTCGTGGTTGAATTCAAGGGTTACATCCATCGCACAAAATCCAGAGAGAATATTCAACTTCGTCGTCGCCAATTCGATGATTGACGAGGTAAATGTCCGTGATGAAGCTCTCATTCTGGAAAAAGCACTTATCAAGTACTTCGGCACAAAACTACAAGAGTTGAATAAAAAGAATGAATCATCCCAGCTTAAAAATCAACTAGAGGCCTTGATAGCCCACCATCGAATCAACTCGATTACATTTGATCTAAGCATGGAAGAGCCAAGAGAACTGTTTCGTTTTTTTTCCCGTAGAATAGCACCAACTGACCGGCATCATTTTACCTGTCAAATCGGTGAATTTGGAGCCGAAATCGTGACACCAAAGGATTTGCAATTCTCTTGACAGACACTAGGCTACATGCTTACGTTTTACAATGATTTTTGAGAATAAGGGCATCTCCATATTTTGAGCTTGCTTTCATGGTGAGCATCTAAAAAAACTGCTATACGAGAAAGTGAGCTGCCTGCTATTTGTTTGTGGTGACGATTCTAAATTTTACTGGTTTCTGCTTTCTGAAAAATTTTTTCTCTGCACCAAAGCAACTGTCAACAACAAAAGTATTATCAAACCAAACACAAACCAATCGCCCCAGCGCAGATAAGGCGTGTTGCCGCTGCGTCCTTGGGTTTCGGTTTCAAGAACCGCCTCTTCAAACCACGGTAATCGTTCCGCCGTGCGTCCTTGATAATCAATTAACGACGTAACGCCGGTGTTGGTAACGCGTAGCATTGCACGACCGCTTTCCAATGCGCGTATGCTTGCAATACGATGATGTTGCCACGTCGCGATGGAATGCCCGTACCACGCATCGTTGGTGAAATTCACCAACAACGTTGAGTTGCGCACCCGTTCTCTTTGCTCCGCACCAAAAACATCTTCAAAGCAGATCGACACCGCTACTTGTTGCCCGGCGACCGCAAACGGTGGTTGATCTTCCGTACCCGAGCTCTGCCCGGCAATCGGAATGGAAATCAGCGCATGCATGATTGGCGCGATCACGCTTTCAAAAGGAATTTTCTCGCCGAACAAAACCAGATGGCGTTTACGATAAAGTTGCGTCGGCGCATCGCCCAAGCTCACCACACTGTTGAAATAATCGTCGCGCGCTTTATCGGGATTGAGGCGTCGAGTGAACATGCCAATCAAGAAATCGCCATCCCGTGCGCGCCCCATTTCCTGGTATGCGATAACTTCTTCATCGGGCACTTTGTCGGCAAAATCGGGAAATGCGCTTTCGGGCAGCACCACCAACCGCCCTTTGCTTTGTTCCGCAAGCCTACGATAACGCGCATAGGTTTCTGCGCGAAACTCAGGATCGAATTTGATATCCTGCGCAATATTGCCTTGAATCAACGATACCGGTAACGGTTCCTCGACGACATGCGTCCATGAAGCATGCGTCAATAGCCAACCGCCAACCAGAATTGCCATAGCCAACGCAGCACTGAACACGCGCCAACGTTTCTGCATGATGAATGCCAGACAAACGCTCAATAATACGGAAGCAACACTCGTCAGATAAACGCCGCCCACCGGTGTCAAGCCCGCTAGTGGACTGGGCAATGCCTGTGCATAGCCCAGCGAAAGCCACGGAAAACCATCCAGAAACCAGGCGCGTGCCAGCTCGGAAAGCCCCCACAGCGCAGGCAACGCCCAAAGGCAATATTGTCTTTTGAATAGGCGAATCAGTGCATAACCGACCAATGCCGGATAGAGCGACAAATACGAAACCAATACCAGCATCGCGATAAGCGCCAGAATGCCCGCCATACCTCCGAACGTAGTCATCGCGATAATGATCCAATACACGCCCGCACCGAAAAAACCCAAGCCGTAGATGAAGCCGAGTTTGAATGCCTGACGCGGCAATGCGGCATATCGCTGCCAGAGCAGCGCCATGACAGTCAGCGATAGAATTGGCAAAAGCGAAGCCAGAAGCGCCAGAGAGGCGTGCCACAGATCTGCCGGAAGAAAGCCGGGGGTTGCCAAAACACCCAACAGCAAAGTTGTCAACATCGCTCGACGAGAAAGCCGAGGCGATGTGGTGTTCTCAATGGAAACGCTACCGCGTGGCGCGTCCGCTACGATCGCCGGCTCATCACTCAGACTCATACTACTCCATTGTTTTGGACGCACTCTCGTCCAGCGGACGCATTTTCAGAGTCATGATATGGCGGCTATCGGCACGGGTCACGCGGAAACGAAATACTCCGATGGTGATTTCGTTGCCACGCTTCGGTAAGCGTCCAAATGCTTTCAACACCAAGCCGCCCACCGTATCCACTTCGTCATCGGAAAAATTGGCGTGAAAATATTCGTTGAAGGTATCAATCTCGGTATGCGCCTTGATACGATAGCTGCCGTCCTCTTCGGCAATAATATTGGTTTCGCTGTCGTCAAAATCGTATTCATCTTCGATGTCGCCGACGATTTGTTCGAGCACGTCCTCAATCGTCACCAATCCGGAAACACCACCATATTCATCGACGACAATCGCGATATGGTTGCGGTTGGCACGAAAGTCGCGCAGCAGAACGTTCAATGGTTTGCTCTCGGGAACAAAAACGGCAGGCCATAAGGTATCGCGCAAATCGAATGTTTCGGGGCTGGCGTAATAACTCAATAGCTCTTTAGCGAGCAGGATACCGATTATGTCGTCTTTGTTTTCGCCGGTCACCGGAAAGCGCGAGTGCCGTGTTTCGATCACAAAGGGAATGAAGTCCGCCGGATCATCGCTGATGCGCAAACAATCCATTTGCGCGCGCGGGATCATGATGTCGCGCACCGTGCGCTCGGAAACGTCGAGTACGCCTTCAATCATCGACAGCGCATCGCCGTCGAGCAGATGACGCTCGTAAGCGCTTTGCAATAGTTGTTGCAGGTCTTCCTGCAACTCTTCGCGGTTTTCAGGTTCGGGAGACAAGAACGCGGAAATGCGTTCTCTCAAAGTAGGCTTATGTGTTTCTGATGTTTCGTTTCTAGGCTCAGGGTCCATTATGCGTTTGCGCAAAAGTCAAAGATAGGGATCAGGATACCCTAAATGGGCAAGAATTGCAGTCTCTTGCGCCTCCATTTTTTCGGCATCCTTGTTTTTTTCGTGGTCAAAACCCAGCAAATGCAGCACGCCATGTACCACCAGATGCGCGCAATGCGTGCGCCAAGGCTTTTCTCCAGCCTCTTCGAGCACCACCGGCATGCACAGCACAATGTCGCCGATGCAGCGTTTCGGTTGTTGTTCATAGACGAAAGTCAGCACATTGGTCGCATAATCTTTGCCACGGAATTCATGATTCAGCGCATACCCTTCGTCACGATCAACAAATCGCAACGTGATTTCGGCGTGTTGAATGCGACGTGCCGTCAATGCTGCCAACACCCAGCGCCGCAATGTTCGGCGCGTTGGGATCGTGTGCTCCGTGGCTCGTTGAATCGTCAGCGCCAACAGAGGCGAGGCTTTTTTTTTCATGTTGTTCGCTTGCTCGAACGTTGCGACGTGCCGTGGCGATTATCCTGCGCGCCATGTTTGGCATACGCTTCGACAATGCGTTGCACCACCGGATGGCGTACCACATCGCTGCTGTTAAATTGCACAAAAGCAATGCCCGATACATCGCGCAACACGGTTTGCGCGTCGATCAAACCTGAGCGCTGACCGGGCGATAAGTCGATCTGCGTCGTGTCGCCGGTGACCACCACGCGTGCGCCGAAGCCGACGCGCGTCAGGAACATCTTCATTTGCTCCGGTGTGGTGTTTTGCGCTTCGTCGAGAATGATGAACGCGCCATTCAGTGTTCGTCCGCGCATATACGCCAGCGGCGCGATCTCGATGATTTGTCGTTCGATCAATTTCAACGTTTTGTCGAAGCCCAGTAAATCGTACAGTGCGTCGTACAACGGGCGCAAATAAGGATCAACTTTTTGTGCCAGATCGCCCGGCAAAAAACCGAGACGCTCGCCCGCCTCCACTGCCGGACGCACCAGCACAATGCGTTGCACGGCGTCGCGTTCCAGCGCATCCACGGCGCAAGCCACAGCGAGATAGGTTTTTCCGGTTCCGGCAGGACCGATACCAAACGTAATATCGTGTACGCCAATCGCTTCCAGATAAACACTTTGGTTCGGTGTGCGCGCCTTCAATCCGATTTGTCGTGTATTCAACCGCACAGCCATTTTGTCATCCGCTTTTGCCTCCGGCACTTGCGCCATCGCTTCCACCAACACCAACTGTACTTCCTCTAAGGTCAAGCGGTTTTTAATATCTGCGTAGAGTGTCGTCAAAACTTGTTGCGCACGATAGGCGGCATCCACTGTTCCTTCGACAGTGAACGATGCACCGCGATGGCGAATCGTCACCGAAAGCGCTGTTTCGATTTCGCGCACATGAATGCTCATCGGCCCGACCAACTCCTGCAAGCGCTTGCTGTCGGATGGCGTCAAATCAAAATCAAGAATTGTGTTGGAACCCGATGTGCGTTGCATCGTTCACCACCTTTCATCAATAGCTGGTGCGCACCATCGACGCACTCAGTGCTTCCTTGAGCAACGCGCGCACTTCTTCAAGATGCGCACGTGCTTCGCGTGAATAGCGTCCGCTGTACTGGCGCAGGCAAGCATCAATATCGCGATGCAATTGTGTCGCCTCCATACGCAGCAGAGCGCGTGCTTCCGCCGGCATCATGGTCGTTGCCACCAGCGACTGCGCCAGCGCGCGTGCGTGCTCGCGCTGAATATTGCGGCGCAGCAACGGAATATCACTGCCACGTTGCAGTTCACTCCAAATCGCCCGTCGCAATGTTCCGTACAACTCGTTCAATGTCAGCGCATCGTCACCTGCTTTTGTTCGTGCCTGATTGTTGATCAATCGTTGCGCCACCATCGCACTCATCAGCGGCGTCAATGCCTTTTTCTGCAAAGTCAATATTTGCTGATCAACAGCGATGTCGGTTGGCTGCGGCAAACTGCCCAAAGTTCGCGCATCTTGTTGGTCGAAAGACGTCACCGCCATGTGGCGTAAAAACCCCGGCGAGAATTGTAGACTGTCTGCCGAGAAAATATTGGTTTCCAACAACTTCAATGCTGCACGCTGGCGCGCGGCGGGTACCGGCGTCATTGGCGCAACATCGTCACCCGGACGCGCGGCACGACGATAAACGCCGCCCGGATAACGTGCCGCCAATGTCACGCTGCGTTCGAGATGAATCATGCCACGTTGAAAATTACGTCGCAAAACACTGTATGTCTGCTCCGGCGTCAATGCCGCTTTTTGCGTGCGTGTCCATAACTCATGAACGAGCTTGACGCGCTTTTCCGCATACGCCAGCGGATCGCTTCCCAAGTCTTGTGTGCTGACTTCGGGGTCAAGCGCCAGCATACTCGCGTCTTCGTCGGCAGCGTACACCAACAATGGATCGCTAACGCCACGCGCGGCGATTCGTTGCAACGCTTCCTTTTCTTCATCCTCCGACCATGTGCTGTAACCGTACTCGATAGCCCAATAATCGTAAGGGCCAATCGTGGTCATCTGGTACGCGCCCTGTTTTCTACCTTCGAGCGCCAGATTCCATGGCAAATATTCCATGATCGAACCCGCCAAGCCGTGCTCGCGCGTGAATTCCAAGTCAGCCAGTTGTTGTTCATTGTATGCTGTGGATGCATGAAAGTTGTGACGTAAACCGAGTGTATGTCCAACCTCGTGCATCGCCACATGTTTGAGATAATCGTTAATGAACTGCCGCGTTGCCAGATCATCACGCACTCGTTCACTACGCAACGCCAGCAGCGACATACCGAACTGCGCCTCTTGCATCGCGACGGAACCCACCATACACATATTGGCATTCAGTGTTTCTTCATCAACGGCTGCTCCATCAATCGTTTCGCCGAATATCGATGCCACGGCGCGCACCTGACTGGAATCCAACCCGATATCAGCATCGAGAATTTCACCGCTGCGCGGATCAACCACCGATGGTCCAATACCGCCGAACGAACTTTGCGCGGTTGTCAACCAACGAATTGATGGGCGATAAAGATCGCTGGTGGAAAACTCGTCATCATCGTGCGCGATTTCGACACGAATTGCGTCTTTGAAACCGATGCGCTCAAACGCTTTGTTCCATTCCAACACGCCCGCAATGATCGGTTGTCGATAGCGTTCCGGAATCGTCGGATCGATCCAATAGGTGATCGGGTGCACCGGCTCCGACAGTGGCAAATCGGGATTTTTTTTCTCAAGACGCCAACGATTGATCAAACGCACCGTCGGCAAGCGTGCTTCGTCAGCAGTGAAATCCAGTTTTTCTGTATGAAAATAACCGACGCGTTCATCGGCAATACGTGTCACCATCGGCTCTTCTGGCAATACCGCCAACGAATAACTGAACCCCAAAAACAAGCTACGCACATCGGGCAACACGGAAGGTAATATTGGTTGCGTCAACGGTACCGGATGCGGGCTTGGCTCTTCGCCGGGTTTGAGCATCGTCGGCATTGCCACACGCGCCATGCTGTAATGCGCGTTGACGTCGATTACGACCAGACGTTCATCCGCGCGCGCTTTGTCGATGTAGGAGTTGCGCGCATCGAAACCGTAGGATTGTCGATACATGCGATTCAGCATATCGACAGCGCCCGGAATATCCTTGAGCAGCAAAGCGTTCGCTTCAACCAGAACGGTTTTACGTTCGGGATGCGGCTGCGACACCACCGGTGCAGACGACAACAAACTGTCGGAAAACGAACGCGCCACCGCCAATGCTTCCGGTGTATCCGGCTGTGCCGTGTACCGCGTATTTTTCAGCAGCATCTGCACGTTGTCGCCGATGCGACGAAACTGAACAACACCGTCAACACCGACAGGATAAATCATCATGCCGCCATAGATGCGCTTTTCGCCGATGCCGCGATCAAGATTCGACTTGAGATAAAACAAACGCCCGAAGTCTTCCGGCGCCAACTCCAGCCATACCTTTTCGTTTTTGCGGTAAATCGAAATGATGCCTTCGCTGCGCTCCGCACCTTCGATCACTTTCGCGAAAGGTTGGAGTTTGCTGCCAGATGTCGTCGCTGCCGGTTTTTTTACTTCGTTTGTTTCGCTCTGACCGTTTTTCGCTTCTTCACCGTTTTGTTTTTCGTTTTGGTTTCCGTGCTCGTTTTGGGTTTGCGTTGCTTCCGTTTCGGATGCAGCAGGTGGATTGGTCGTCGCGCACGCGCTAATCAACAAAGCCGAGAAAATTACCGGAAAAAAAACGCTTGATATTTTCATGAATGCTTTTCCTTCTATGCGCCGCATACGACCTCACCACGCAATGAGTGCGCAAATGCCTGCGTGATGTGCACGTCGATATATTGTCCGATCAACGCCGCATCGCCGGCAAAATTCACAACGCGATTGTTGTCGGTGCGAGCCTGTAATTCATTTTGATTTTTAGCCGCCCGCCCCGTCACCAGAACACGTTGCGTCGAATCCAGCATCGCCGCGCTGTATTCACGGTAATGTGTATCAAGCATCGTTTGCAGTGCTTCAAAACGTTTCTGTTGCACCTCGCGCGGAACTTCGTTGTTGAAATTGGCGGCAGGCGTTCCCGGGCGCGCGCTGTAAATGAAATTGAACGCGCCATCAAAACGTACATCGTCAACGAGCTTCAAGGTCTGCGCAAAATCTTCGTCACTTTCACCGGGAAAACCGACAATGAAATCCGACGTAATCGAAAGATCGGGGCGCGCCGCACGCAACTTGCGAATAATTGATTTGTATTCAAGCACGGTATAGCCGCGCTTCATCATCGCCAACACGCGATCAGAACCTGACTGTACCGGCAGATGCAATTGCGACACCAGCTTGGGCAATTGTGCGAACGCGTTGACCAGCCGCGACGACATTTCGCAAGGATGCGAGGTTGTGAAGCGCAAACGTTCGATGCCCGGAATTTCAGAAAGATACGCCAGCAATTCAGCAAGATCGATGATCGTGCCATCCGCTTTTGCGCCGCGATACGCGTTGACATTTTGCCCGAGCAAGGTAATTTCCTTGACGCCCTGATCGGCAAGATCGGCAACTTCAATCAGCACGCTCTCAAACGGGCGTGAAATTTCTTCACCGCGCGTATAAGGAACAACACAGTACGTACAATATTTACCGCAGCCTTCCATGATCGACACAAATGCCGAAGCACCTTCGACGCGCGGCGGTGGTAAATGATCGAATTTTTCAATCTCGGGAAAACGAATATCCACTTGTGCCTTGCCACTGCGTTGGCGGGCTTCGATCATCTCCGGCAAACGATGCAAGGTTTGCGGACCAAACACAACATCCACAAACGGCGCGCGTTTGATAATGGCTTCACCTTCCTGCGATGCCACGCAACCGCCAACACCGATGATCATCTCCGGCTTGGCTTTTTTCAGCGCCCGCACTCGCCCCAGATCATGGAACACTTTCTCCTGCGCCTTCTCGCGTACCGAGCAGGTGTTGAATAAAATGATGTCCGCCTCGTCGGCGTTATCGGTCAATTCCACGCCGCCTTCATCGGCGAGGAGGTCGGCGATACGCGCCGAGTCGTATTCATTCATTTGGCAGCCGAAGGTACGCAGGTACAGCTTTTTCATAATCGGTTAATAGCGTTTTTGTGCAGAGAAAAACGTTAAGTATAACAAGAGCGCCACTTTCATTCGAAGCGGTCAGACGATGATGCACAATGTATTCGTTTTTTTCGTCAGAGTCCAAAATCGTCAAATGTTCTGCCAACCGGCTCGGATGGTGACGTGGGTGAGCGGGGAACCGCATCAGCATACATCGGCTTGTTTTCATACAACCGTAGCCCGCCTTTGATGAGGCGATAAATCACCCAAACGCTGACCACGAACAAAATCGGCCAACCGATGATGACCCAAGACAGAATACCGCCAATGATGAACCACGGCAGACTGAACCAGAATGTGCGAATTTGCCAACGAAAATGCCCTTCGTACAAGGTGCCGACCATATCGTCTTTTTTCACATAGTTCATGATGATCGCAATAATCGCCGTGATTCCGCCGGAAATGAACAGCGCGGCGTACAGCACATAAATGACCATCGTTATCGTCCGGGCGGACTTTTCTTCAGCTTCGGGCAACATCACGTAAGACATGGCAAACCTCCTCATTGACTCCGTTACTTTACCATGTTCATATTGTGTTTTTGCGAATACTCGGCGTTTGCGCGTAACATAACTCGCTCAAACAATATCGTTCCAGTCACTCACCATGGAAATCGCCAGCACTGCCGCCTTGATCACCGCCTTATGCTGGGCACTGGCCGGGCTAACTGCCGTGTACCCGGTTCAAGTACTGGGGCCGTTAACCTTCAACCGCATTCGCATGCAATTCATCGCCATGATGTTGTTGCTGATTGTTTTGGCAACCGGCGGTTGGCGCACGCTCAACGCATCGTATATCATCGCACTGCTGCTCTCCGGCACCATCGGCATTCTGATCGGTGACTCATTTCTTTACACCTCGCTGCAACGTTTGGGACCAAGACGCAATTCCATTCTCTTTTCAACCAACGCGCCATGTACGGCTCTGCTCGGTTTCATCTTTTTGGATGAGCGGCTCAATATCGTCGCTATCATGGGTATCACGCTGGTGGTCATCGGCGTTATTTGCGCAATCGCGTTCGGACAACGACATGCACAAAAAAGTTCGTGGGAAGATATACGCGGCTCCTTGTTGTTTGGTGTTGCCATCGCCTTGTGTGCTGCCGTCTGCCAGTCCGTCAGTGCGCTCATTGCCCGCCCGGTCATGAGTGCGGGTGTTGATCCCGTCGCCGCCAATCTGGTGCGTGTCAGCGTTGCTTTGGTCGCATTGACTTGCGCCGGATTTGTGCCGCGCTGGCGCAACACCGTACCGTTGACACCGCGCATGGTCGGGCAAACCGCCATCAGCGGCATGTTCGGCATGGGTATCGGCATGACCTGTTTGATGTTCGCGCTCGCCCACGGCAAAACCGGATTGGTCGCCACACTCTCATCGGTGACGCCAGTGATGATCCTGCCCATTTTGTGGCTGCTCACCAAACAGCGCCCACCGCTCGGTGCTTGGATCGGTGCCGCGATCACCGTAGTCGGCATCGCGTTCATCCTCAACCATTGACAGCGAAAACCCTGATGACTGCACAGATTTCTTTTCCAAGGTTTGGGTTTATACTGCCTTTGTTTTCAGATCTCTGACGGATAAATGACCATGCCCATGCTGCCCTCCCGCCACTACAACTCCGACGCCAACGCGTTCCTGCGTGACTTCATCGAGCAACACCCGGAGGTCGTACAAAAACAGAAAGAAGGCGTCAGTCTGTGGTGGCATCACGATGCCGAAGCGGTGCAAGCGCAACGCGAAGCCAACCGACATTCGAAAGAAGATTTTCAAGAAAATGAAAATCGATAGTTTTTACAACTATTTTTTTGAGACTGAAGCAAATTAGAGGATGAACTACTCCGTCGCAAGTAGTGAAGTATCCTGAAGCAACGCGAGTTGATAATCAGAATGTAATTTGTCGTATTCTTTTTCTTAATTCTTCACATATCGTCCAATCATTTGTTCTGAACCGCTCCGGGTTTTTCGGAGGCTCCACCTTTTGAGAGAATGGAGCTTATG
>DAISYG010000076.1:0-10080 GCA_036825435.1 Casimicrobiaceae bacterium
TTATGCCGCATGACTCAAACAAAACTGCCTCCGAGAAACCCGGGGCGGTTCACTCTCCTTTCCCAAGGCACTTTGGGGTATTGTCAGGCAATGTTTGAGGCTGGCGGTCATCATCATCGCGCCGATTGCCTGCTCCGTCATCTTGATCGCAGCAGGCGTATATTCCGAATATCCTTTTATAAATATCGTTGCGGTATTTCTTTTCGTGCTTTGTTTTCTGCTCCCCTGTTACCTGATCTACAACAGAAAAAGTAAATTTCGCCTACTTCGCCTGATTGGGTATATTGCTCTTACTTTTATCATTGCAGCAGTACTTGTCCCATCGTTTTTCACCATAACACCTGGATTTACAGGTAGGCAATTCGCCAATGCCTGGTATTTTCATAAAACTCTTGAGCAGGAGAGGGCGAAAGATTATTGGCGAAGAAATTTCATAGTGCAAGAGGGAAGCCATGAAATAATTTCAGATGATGAAGTTTTTTTCAAACACCCCGCCCCGCCAGTTGTTCTGTATATCTCGCTGAAAGGCAATGAGGCCAAATGCATCGGCTACCCGGAGTCTGCCGAAAAAGCTTGCAATAAAAAGCTGCGCGAACACATTGAAAAAGCTTCTACCCGATCAGATTGAAAAAGCAATCAGATGGTATTGCTTTCCTGCACACATGAAAACGGAAACATCGTGCATGCCCAACCCCTGAACATGTGCAACCAGTGAATGCGGGTTATCCACGGCAATGAATGCAATGCCCGTATCGTGCTGCCCGTGCAAATATTTTTTTGTCTCCGAGAACAACTGCCGCAAGATACCGCGCCCACGAAAAGTTTTATCAATGCAGACAGGGCCGTAGCTACAAATTCTTTCTCCAAACAGCAGGGGTTGTTTTATTTTTTGGAGCGTCGTTTCTTTCAGCATGGCAGCGACCACCGGTGGACACGGCTGCATATCCGTTGAATTCAGACAGACAAAACCCACCAGTTGGTTATCGACACAGGCTACCAGAATCCCGATATTCTGGTTGATCGCTGCGAGATGATCACGATTCATCGCCGAAATAATGTATCCCTGCTGGTGGTACTCTTCTTTCGTCAGGTTTTGCGGTGTATTGGCTTTTTGCAGATCGAGGATCGCGTCAAAGTCTTCTGGCACAGCTTTGCGCACCATGCATTCAGGTGTCGCGATTTTTGATTGCATGAATTTTTTCAATGTATTCGCGCAGCAGTTGATCAAAAAATTTTTACAACATGTTTTTCAAAAAGGCCCGCGTCCGTTCGTGTTGCGGCTGTGCAAAAAACTGTCTGGCCTCGTTCGCTTCGACAATCTCGCCCTGATCCATGAAACACACGCGGTGTGCGGCTTCGCGCGCGAATGCCATTTCATGCGTCACCACCAACATGGTCATGCGCTCCTCAGCAAGCGCGCGCATCGTGCGCAATACTTCCCCGGTAAGTTCGGGATCAAGCGCCGATGTCGGTTCGTCGAACAGCATGATGTCCGGCTCCATCGCCAGTGCGCGTGCGATTGCCACCCGTTGTTTTTGTCCGCCGGATAGTTGCGATGGATAATTATCGCGCTTGGCGAGCAGCCCGACTTTTTCCAATAATTCTTCGGCGCGCGGCACGATCGCCTGCCGCTTCATACCTTTGACGATCATCGGCGCTTCGATAACATTTTGAATCACGGTCATGTGCGGAAACAGATTGAAGTGTTGAAATACCATGCCCATCTTGCGACAGATGCGCCGCACCTCCGCATCGGCAACATAGCGTGCCTTGCCACTTTCATCGGTATCAACCAGTGTTTCGCCTTCGATCTGAATGTGCCCACGATCTACTGTTTCCAGATGATTCAGGCAGCGCAGAAACGTGCTTTTTCCGGAACCAGATGGTCCAATAATTGCAAGCACCTCACCTTTTTTCACCGACAGCGAAACGCCCTTGAGCACTTCCAGCCGATCAAAGCTCTTGTAAACATCGCGCGCGTCGATCATCAGCTCAGTCGTCGTAGACGGCATACTTTTTCTCCAGACGCTGAAAACCAAAAGTCAATAATAAGGTTATGACGAGATAAAATACTGCCGCCGCCAAAAACGGTATTACTGTGAAGTCACGATTGGCGATAACGCGTGCAGTCAGCATCAGATCATAAATTGTCAGCACATAGAGTAGCGACGTATCTTTCACCAAGGTGATGGTTTCGTTGCTCATTGGGGGAAGAATGCGTTTGATCATCTGTGGCAGAATGACTCGGCGCATGGTTTGTATGTAAGACAAACCCAGCACTTTCGCGCCTTCATATTGCCCTTTACTGATGGATTGAATTCCCGCACGAAATATTTCGGCAAAGTACGCGGCATAGTTCAATGCAAAAGCAACGACTGCTGCTTGAAAACCCGGCAACTCTACCCCAATAATGGGAACGTACGGCAAACCAAAATAAAAGAAAAACAATTGCAGCATCAGCGGCGTGCCGCGCATCAACCAAATATAACCATTGACGGCGACGCTGACTGGCCGAAACTGTGATATGCGCAATAATGCAACCACCAGTCCCAATGGCAGCGACAGTGCCAAGGTTATAAAAAAAAGTTTTAGTGTTATTACTGCACCCTGACCAAGCGGCCCAAGTATGCTTAGGAGGTAATCCATGGATTATTCTGAAAGTCTTTACGCTCAAGGCAACCCGGTATTCCCGGGCTGCCTTTCGTGTTTTTACTTGATAATATCTTTTCCAAACCACTCAGATGCAATTCTGGCGGCCGTCCCGTCTGATTTCATCGTATCAAGCGCCTGATTAAGTTGATTCAACAGTTCAACATCATCCTTGCGCAGCCCAACGCCGTACTCTTCCGTACCGAAATTTTCTTCCAATACTTCATATTCCCCGGATCTTTTCGCAACATAATAACGACCGACCACTTCATCAAGTACTACGGCCTCGGTGCGTCCGATCTTGAGATCCATCAACGCAGTAACGTTGTCTGCATATTTTTTCAGTTCCTTGAACGAAGCAAACACTTCGGCATCTCTTTCGATAGCACCAATAGCGCTGCTTCCTTCCTGAACGCCGATCACTTTCCCCGCCATATCCGCTTTGGTTTTAACGGAAGAACCAACCAAGACGACAATGATTTGATGGTTTTCCATATAGGGCGACGTAAAGTTAATATTCCTTTTGCGCTCCTCGGTGATGGTCAATCCGTTCCACAGCAGGTCAATACGCTTGCTGTTCAGTTCAGCCTCTTTGGCACCCCAGTCGATTGGCTTGAATTCTGCTTCCCTGCCCATGCGCTTTGTTGCTTCGCGCGCCATATCAATGTCGAACCCAACAAGCTGGTTCTGCTCATCACGAAACCCCATCGGGGGGAAATTATCGTCCAACCCGACGACTATTTTTCCTGCTACGGCAGGTGCGGGGGCAGGTTCAGACGCTGGTGCATCCGAAGAAGGCGCTGGTGCCGTTGACGCCGGCGTTGATGATGTCGCCGTACTTGAAGGTGCGCTGCTTTCGCCGCATGCGCTCAATACAAACGCTGCCATAAACAATATGGCTAAATTTTTGATTGCTTTCATGGTGTCTATCCTTTTACAAAGAGAAAACGGTTTTCGAACACTCCGGATGCGATGATAGCAGGAAGTACAACGCGTCGCCGTACTTGTGATCTCGCTTTTTTTCGCGGGAGCTGCTGATTCATGTCACGAGCGCGAGCAATGAATCAGCCGCCGGGATAAATCGCACCCAGAATACTCGCATGACACGCGCCGGTGACGCTTGTCAAATCAAGCGCCCGCCGCGCCAGCGCTTCGCGCGCCAGCCAAGCAAATGCCAATGCTTCGACATGTTCCGGCGCGACGCCAATCATCTGTGTGCTTTCAACAGAGCACGGCGCCAAGAGCTCCGCCAATCGCGTCATCAACGCTTGGTTGTGCGCACCACCGCCGCACACGTAAACGTGATTGGCATTAAACGGTTTCAGCGCCTGTGTAATGCTGGTTGCGGTCAGCATCAGCAGCGTCGCCTGTACATCCTGCGCATTTTGGTATGAAAATCGAGCTGACTGCTGTTGTAACCAATGACCATTGAAATGATCTCGCCCCGTACTCTTGGGCGGCTTCTGCGCAAAAAAAGGATCATCAAGCATCTGTTGCAGCAGTTCAGACATGACGTTTCCCGTTGCTGCCCACGCGCCATCGCGGTCGAAAGCACCATCGTGATGCTGCGCATACCAAGTGTCAAGCAACACGTTGCCAGGACCAGTGTCGAAACCAATAACTTTTCCTGCACTATCCAAAATCGTGACATTCGCCATGCCGCCGATATTCAACACGGCGCTATCTGGCGCATCGCCCAACAGCGACTTGTGAAACATCGGCGTTAATGGCGCGCCCTGCCCACCTGCCGCCAAATCACGACTGCGAAAATCGGCAACAACATCAATGCCCAGCAGTTCGGCAACACGTGCAGGATTGTTGACCTGGCAAGTCCACGATTGTTGTGGACAGTGCCGAACCGTCTGCCCGTGAATGCCCGCTGCCTTGATCGCGGAAACTTTGATTCCCGCAATGTCCGCCGCTGTGCATACCGTTTGCGCATATAACTCCGCCAATGCCCATGCTGCACGAGACGCGCGTGCGATTTCATCGTTGCCTGAGTTTTGCAACGCAAAAAGCTCGGCTTTCAAATCGTTGGGGAAAGGAAGAAAGGTGCTGCCGATAATTTCGAACGGTCGAATCGCATCGCTTTCGGGAAAACGCGCTACAACCGCATCAATACCATCCAGACTGGTGCCTGACATGACGCCGGCGAAGACGGCATCACTCATAAGCGATTAATCAATGAAAGTCGGCGCGGGCGACATGCGTGATTTCAGCCATATCCTGCGCCAGCCGCATACGCTCCTGCATCGCAGCCACCTGCTGCAGGAAAGGCTCTTTGTACTTTGCTTCAATCGGCGGTGATGGCGGCAATACCGCTTTGAGCGCATCCTGTGGCTTGTTGTTGACGCGGAATTCATAATGCAAATGCGGTCCGGTCGCATAACCGGTGCTGCCCACATACGCGATCACGTCACCCTGCTGAACGCGCTGTCCTTTTTTCTTGCCCGAAGCAAAGCGCGACAAATGCCCGTAATACGTCGTGATTTTCCCGGCATGGCGCAGAATCACCAAGTTGCCGTAGCCGCCTTTTTTGCCGATGAATTCAATCGTGCCATCGCTGGCAGCGCGTACGGGTGTGCCGGTTGGCGCCGCAAAATCGGTACCAGTATGCGCGCGTTTGGTTTTGAAAATCGGGTGTAAACGCCCCGGATTGAAGTTTGATGAGATACGAGAAAATTCAAGCGGCGCACGCAAAAATGCTTTCTTGCTGCTCTCGCCTTTGGCGTTGTAGTAAGCGCCTGTGTGCTCGTTGTTTTCGCCCTGCCACAAGTACGCCGAATATTCTCTGTCTTGATTGATGAATTCCACTGCGAGAATTTTCCCGCTGTTGACCAGATCGCCATCGATGTAAGTCGTTTCATAGACAACCGAGAACGAGTCACCTTGGCGCAGATCGTGATAAAAATCGATTTCACCGCCGAGAACATTCGCCATCGCAATGGTGACCGCATCGGGAATGCCTGCGCGATCTGCTGCGCCGAACAATGAAGAACGAATCGTGCCAAAACGTTGCTCACGACGCACTTCTTGCTCCGGCGCAACGATGTTCGCTTGCAACACGCCTTCTTCACGAGAAATCACCAGCATTTCATCTGCCGACATCAGGAAACGCAGTTCGCGCAGCTTGCCTTCATCGTTTAACGCCAAGCGCAACACACGTCCCGGTCGCAACTTGTACAAAGGTCGCGCCGCAGGATCGGAAACGATAAACTTGTGAACTTCGGGGTCGTTCATTCCAGCACGCGATAAAACGTTGCTGATGACATCACCGCGCTGAATGCGCTCTTCCAGCCAATAAGGTGCATCATCACCCACATCAACCACCGACTCATTCAGCAAGATCGGCGTCGCCGGAAGCTCCAGTGCTTCAATCAACGTTGTCGTGGGAACGTTTTCTGATGTTTCGCTGCCAGGAACAAACGCAAATGCAGCAACGCAGGAGAGACCAAAAAAGAAGACAATGAGTGACGGCCCATGAGAAATAAAGCGCCGTAGAAGAGAAAGAAGAAATGGCATGGTTTCCTTTCCAGCCAGCTCTTCCATTACAATACCCAGATTCTGTTTTTGCACATTGCCCCCGATTTCGGGACATTCTAGGCAAAAACAGGCGCAAGATCAATACTTTATTATCCTTTTTTCAACAAAACTCTGGATTTATACCTGAATGCGACGGAATAAAATCGGGTGAACACAACCATGACAGACACCGAAATTGCACACCAAATCGAAATTTTCAAGCGTGGCGCTGATGAATTGCTGATCGAAAAAGAGCTCATTGCCAAGCTGAAAAAGGGCAAACCTTTGCGCATCAAAGAAGGCTTTGACCCGACCCGCCCTGACCTTCATCTCGGGCACACAGTGCAATTTAACAAGCTGCGTCAGTTGCAAGACCTCGGTCACCACATCATTTTTCTCATCGGCGACTTTACCGGCATGATCGGCGATCCGTCAGGGCGTAACGTGACGCGCCCGCCTTTGACGCCGGAAGAAGTATTGATCAACGCAAAAACTTATACCGATCAAGTTTTCCTGATTCTCGATCCCGAAAAAACCGAAGTCGCGTTCAACTCCAAATGGTTGTCGGCACTGGGTTCGGACGGCATGATTCGCTTGGCGTCGCACTACACCGTTGCACGTATGCTCGAACGCGACGATTTTTCCAAACGCTTTCACGGCAATCAGCCTGTTGCCATTCACGAATTTTTGTACCCGCTGTTGCAAGGCTACGATTCCGTTGAATTAAAAGCCGACGTTGAATTGGGCGGCACCGATCAGAAATTCAACTTGCTCGTCGGGCGGGAAATTCAAAAAGCGTTCGGCATTGAACCACAATGTATTCTGACGTTACCGCTGCTCGAAGGGCTCGATGGCGTCAACAAAATGTCGAAATCGCTCGACAACTATATCGGTATCACCGATGCGCCGCAGGACATGTTCGGCAAAGTCATGTCCGTCTCCGATACCTTGATGTGGCGTTATTACGATCTGATTTCATTCCGCAGCATCGAAGAAATCAAACAACTGAAAAAAGAAGCCAAAGAAGGCCGCAACCCGCGCGAAATCAAAGTATTATTGGCTCAGGAAATCGTTGCCCGCTTTCACAGCAAGCAAGCTGCAGAAGACGCAACGAAAGAATTCGATGCGCGCTTCCGCCATGGCGCATTGCCCGACGATATGCCCGAAATCACGTTGCACAGCAATGGCGAAGGACTACCCATTGCACAACTCGCCAAACAAGCAGACTTGGTGCCCTCCACCTCGGAAGCCTTTCGCCTGATGCGGCAAAACGGACTCAAGGTGAATGGCGAGGTCGTCAGCGACAAAGCGCTACATATTGCTGCTGGCGAAACCATCGTGATTCAGGCGGGTAAACGACGCTTCGCACGCGTGACGGTGAAGTAGTTTTCTTCATATCATCAGCTACCATTCTTTTCCGCTCACCATCCAGAAAATGTAGTCACTGGCACAGGATAGCGGTTTTGCCCCTGTAAAAGTGAAGCCTCCGACGCGCCAAGATGACATACTGATTTGCGCTCTGTTTCTGAATCGCTTGTATCCCCATCACCTTTGGTTATCATGGAGAGCACATCTGAATTGACTATGCTCCCATTGCTTTTGAATACCACGGAGGCTAGATCTGGATTGACTGTATTCCCATTGCTTTTGGTCACTATGGAGACTCTATCGAATGTATACCCATCGCCTGAGGACACCAAGGATCTTGCATAAAGAAAATGAACCCCTCTATGATTTTTATCTCCTATTCGCGGCCAACTGGCTATGGTCTCGGGGTAAAAAGAACCCGGGGCTGAAGTAAATGGGGTGGACGGGCTTTCTATGGTAGTGGTGAGCTTTAATTCATCCGGATCATCCGTGATTGTTCTGTCTCTCAGAAAAGCAAAGCGGGCGAATCTTGATGCGGGAAGATGCCAACTCATATAGATCGGACGTAGCAAACCACGCCCCATTGAGATGCTGATATCCATGTCTTCCGCTGCGCATGATCCTTGCAGCTTGCGGCCTGCTCCCCGGCAAGATGCAGGGATTTTGCCCCATAGTTCATCGCTTGCTTCAACTTCTTCTGCGGTATAACAGAAATCTTCGACTCTAACCAAGTCTGATGAATTGTGGTACGCAAAATAAAACGGATACCCGATTTCTTTTTCCGAAACGACAACTGCATCTTCTTCTGAGCCAAGTTGCCCACGAAATACCACGGATAGTCTGACATCCGGCCAAGCATTAATCGGCAGTGGTTGTTCAGAAAAATCGAAAGCTAATTCAATCGTTTCCTCTGGCGCCAATGAGGTAAGTGACAAAGGTTTCGAGACGACAATATGCTCTGCCAGATTTTTGCGTATCTGAAGATACTCGTCCAGAGTACTAGTCCAGGACATTTCGTTATCAAGGTCTGCCGTATAATTGGGATTGCGATAGAACTTTATGACGGCAACCAGTATGCCATTGCTCATTTCTTGTGGATAAATATTGCCATCAGTGGCTTGAATCGCTTCGGTTGTATTTTTAAGCCGGAGTTTGATTTTATCGAACCCTCGGGAATCATTGAGTGGATCAACAGGCGGCGCGGGCGGAGAAAATTGTCCGTGGTCAAGCAGGCCGTAAACACCTTCGCTGGGCATTGATATTTCCATCTGTCCCCGAAAGAAATAATCAATCAATCCAGCGCCGTATGCCACGGCGCGAGGCAGCAGAAGATCTGCCATTTCGTTGTAATTGTAGTGATTCAGTGAATAGCCCCACTCATCTCTCTCTAGAAACTGATCAAATGCACTGAGTGTCGATAATGGAATATTCTGTGCCGAGGTGCCCGTTAGGTTATCTTTGACATCATGCGTTAAGAGAAGCAACGCAGCATCATTGTTGCCTATAGCATTCCCATCAATGCTTACAATCTGGCCTGGTGCTTTAAGATCTATATCAAATGAAGTCAAGGTTCTTGGTGGAAGCGGGTATTCATTTTCTGAAGAACCGAGATTAGTTCCTGCCGTAAAAAAGCCCATATTGCTGTAATTGGATAGCCCTTTTCCGCTGTAGCTCGCCTCGCCGCTGTCTGTACTAAAGTAATCCTTGTAATTATTGAACCTCACAACGTTATACCCGGTATACGTTGGCGCACCCAACTTGGAAGATGGTTGAACATTATTGTCCGTAGGCGCTGCAAAATACCGCGTAGTCAACGTAAACGCCTCGCTTCCCGTCACTCTTGCTTCAAGATATTTTTCATAAAAGCTCGCATGCCCTCCATAGCAGTTATTGTCTCTGACCGTACACAGCATTCCCGCATGAGAGTCATTTCTTGTATGCTGCGGCTGGCCCATATCCTGCAACGTATGAACGGCATCGCCCAGCGAGCGGAATACGGTTGCCCAATAAGCTTTGCGCATCGCTTCACCGGTGAAATTTATTGGTCCGGTCACAACTCCTGTGCCTATTGTCGGTATTGACAGTGTTTTTAATGCGCCGTTTTCAACCGCACGCAACGTTGCCGCACGAAACATGGCTTCTCGTGCCGTGTATATCGAAAAATTATTGGCTCTTCCAACTAATACGCCTCCTGCTGCTCCCTCAATTGCCCAAATATATGCTTTACTGCCCAAGCTGATCCTGTCTGCGCCCGGTCTCCAATTCAATGGGGAATCGTAGTAGGGATCATAAAAATGATTCAGAACCCGTGGAAACGTTGCCCCTGTTTCATCCTGAGGCGGGTTTTCTCTCGCACCTCGATCATATTTCACATCATCTTCCCGAATCGCGCCCACCATCATCCAGCCGGGAGTAGAAGAGAAGCTTATTTCATCACCGACGAATAACTCGTTTGCCAATTCAAATTTTTTATATGTAAAATTTTCATCGCCGATCTCGCTTCCATTTTCTGAAGGATTATTTTGACGAACATAAACAGGG
>DAISYG010000077.1:0-9623 GCA_036825435.1 Casimicrobiaceae bacterium
TGCGCCGGTTTTGTTTCACGTTTTGAAATGATCGTTCGACAATTGTTCGATTAATTTTCCCACACGCCCGCATCCAACGCCGTCACTTCCTGCCAGAACCGTTCGGCGCCATCATTGAGTCGGGTGTCGGCACGGTAGATACAAATTTCCAGCGGAATGTCGTAATCAGTGATCTCGTCGTTTTCTCCGCTGGGCGTAGGGGGTAAACGAACCAGCCGCCCTTGCGCGAGTTCGTCCTTGATCAAATATTCGGGCAGCCAGGCGACACCGGAGCCTTCAATGGCGAAACGTCTTAACAGGTCTGCCATTGAGGAGAAAAAGATCGGGCGAAAATGAAGCGACGGGATTTGCGTCAGCTTACGGTTCACCAAACGTCCCATATACGAGGTGGGCGAATAAGCGAGCAGTGGAATGTCCTGGTCACTTGGCGAAAAAAGCGGGCGCTTTTTCTGATTGGTGCCGCACACGGGGATCATTGCACTTTCGAAAAGCGTGTGATGCAAAAAAGGCGCTTGCCAGAACTCATCTTCGTGAAACGAGAGAATGAAATCGCTTTTGCCTTCGCGCAGTGCGGTACTGGTTTGGTCAACGTCGATTGCGGCGACGTAGCAAAGAAAGGTTTTGTCTTGCTGTGTGATGGTTTGGATCAGCTTGGGCATGATGCTGAGTGCCAGCGAATGCGCCGCCGAAATGCGAATGCGCGCCTTTCCCGCCGCACCGATGCCGCTCAGTTCGCCGAGATTGCTTTCCATTTGTGCCAGCAGGCTGCGCGCTTGTGAATGAAAAAGTCGTCCTTGGTCGGTGAGTTGCAGCGGGCTGGTGGCGCGGTCGAAAAGCTCAACGCCGATGGCCAGTTCCAGAGCGCGAATGCGGCGACTGAACGCGGGTTGTGAAAGGTTGCGGGTTTCCGCCGCTTGCGAAAAATTCCGGAGTTTTTCGAGGGCGAGAAAATCTTCCAGCCACTTGCTTTCGATATTTTGCATACAATGATTGTCCCAAAACAACCCGATTTACTGAACTTATGTTGTTCACGCATAATACCGGAAATCTTTGCATTTTCCACTATTCAAAATAGGGGTATTATTATAGGAGTCTTATCAGTATCATGGCAAACAAATTTTATTTAATTGGTGTTTTAGGTGGCATGGGACCAGCCGCAACGGTTGATTTTGTCAATAAAGTCATTGCGCTGACGGGGGCTGCCAGCGATCAGGATCACCTTCCTGTGTTGATCGCATCCATTCCTGACGTGCCGGATCGCACCGCGGCGTTGTTACATCAAGGGCGTTCGCCCGTGGAAACCTTGATTCGTTATCGCACACTTCTCGAAAATGCAGGCGCGCAGTGCATTGTGATGCCGTGCAATACCGCACATTTCTGGTTTGATGAAGTCAAGAAAGGTAGTCAAGCGGAAATGCTGTCGATCGTCGATGCGGTGGTGGGTGAGGTAAAAGCAGCGAATTATCAACGCGTTGGTGTGATGGCGACTGATGGCACGATGGCGGCAGGCTTTTATCAGCGGCAGCTTGAGCGGCATCGCATTGATTATGTGTTGCCCGATGAAGTGCAGCAAAAAGAGATTATGCGCTCCATTTACTTATTCAAAGCTGGCGAGCCGGAAGAGGCAATGGCACTGATGGAAAAGCAATATCAACAGCTTGCCGCAAAAAACGTGGATGGTGTGATCTTGGGCTGTACGGAAATTCCGATTATTTTGGCAGCGGCAATACGAGAAAATCCAAAGCATTTTATTGACTCAAACGCCGCGTTGGCGCGTGCCACTATTGCGTGGTATGAGGAGAAAATGGGGCGCTCGTATTTATCCGACTAAATATCGGGGATATTGCACACATCAAATTATGGTTATATGTGCCTTATTGGATTGATGAGGATCAACGGGTTACCTGATAAGGACGCTATACTTTTAAAACTTTTGATTAACTTTGGGAAAGAAGGGGCTACATGTCAAACGACACACTTATCGCTCAAGCCGGGCTTGCTGATCGCCCGCGCAAAAGCCGATGGCCTGCCAAACTGGACATATTGCAAAGTTTGACCGGCTTATTTTTGGCATTGTTCATGTGGGGGCACATGATTTTCGTCGCCAGCATCCTGCTGGGTAAAGACGTGATGTGGTCGATCACGAAACTATTCGAGGGCTATTATTTTTTCGGCGGCAATTCTTATCCACAACTCGTTTCGATTGTTGTTGGCATCGTGATTATTGTTTTCATCACGCACGCGATGCTGGCTGTGCGAAAATTTCCAATCAATTATCGTCAATATCGGTCATTTCGTGCACACATGAAAGGCATGCACCACGAAGACACCACGATGTGGATGTGGCAGGTTTATACTGGCTTTTTGATGTTTTTCCTGGCTTCAGCGCATCTCTATCAGATGTTCGTGTGGCCACACTTGATTGGTCCTTACGCTTCTTCAGATCGCATGTGGAGCGATGGGTTATGGCCGTTTTACTTGGTGCTGCTGCTGTGCGTCGAGTTTCACGGCAGCATTGGTTTGTACCGCTTGGCGGTGAAATGGTGTTGGCCGAACGCGTCGCGCGAATTCCTGAAAAAACTGAAATGGGGAATCACGGTATTCTTTATTGTTTTGGGGCTCGCCACTCTTGCCGCGTACATGAAGATCGGTTTCGAGCACAAAGCCAATTATGGTGAGCGTTATGTTCCGGCTTCCGTCACTCAATCAATCAATCGGTAAAGGGGTAAACAAATGAATGTGATTTACACAGATGTGTTGGTGATTGGTGGCGGATTGGCAGGTCTTCGTCTGGCAATTGGCGCGCACCGTCGCGGACACGACACGATCATTCTTTCTCTCGTCCCACCCAAACGCTCGCACTCAGCGGCAGCACAGGGTGGTATGCAGGCATCGCTCGCCAACGTGATCAAAGGGCAAGGCGACACCGAAGATATTCACTTTGAAGACACGGTACGTGGTAGCGACTGGGGCGCGGATCAAATCGTCGCCCGTATGTTTGTCAACACCGCACCGAAAGCCGTGCGTGAACTGGCGGCGTGGGGTTTGCCGTGGAGCCGCGTGCGCAAAGGTGATCGCCAGGTCATCATCAACAGTCAGAAAGTGACCATCACCGAACGTGACGAAGCACAGGGATTGATTGCGCAGCGTGATTTTGGTGGCACCAAAAAATGGCGTACCTGCTATGTTTCCGACGGCACCGGCCACGCAATGTTGTATACCGCAAGTGATCGCGCGATTGCCGAAGGTATCAACATCCACGAACGTAAAGAAGCCGTGGCGTTGATTCACGATGGTGATCGCTGCTACGGCGCCGTGGTGCGTGATCTGATCACAGGCGAGTTGTGCGTATACCTCGCCAAGGCGACGGCGCTGGCAACCGGCGGTGCAGGTAAAGTGTATCGGGTGACGACCAATGCGGTGATCTGCGAAGGTATTGGTCACGCGCTGGCACTGGAAACTGGCGTTGCCGCGCTGGGTAACATGGAAGCGGTACAGTTCCACCCAACGGGTATCGTGCCGGTCGGCATTCTGGTGACCGAAGGTTGTCGTGGCGACGGAGGCTTGCTGCGTGACGTTGACGGCCATCGCTTCATGCCTGATTACGAGCCGGAGAAAAAAGAACTGGCGTCGCGCGACGTCGTTTCTCGTCGCATGGAAGAGCACATCCGCAAAGGCAAGGGCGTGAAGTCACGCTTTGGCGAACATCTGTGGTTGGATATCACGTTGCTGGGACGGCATCACATCGAGCACAACCTGCGCGAAGTGAAAGAAATTTGCGAAAGCTTCCTCGGCATCGATCCGGCGGAAAAATGGATTCCGGTTCGTCCTGCGCACCATTACACAATGGGCGGCGTGCGCACCAAACACACGGGTGAGTCGCCGCATCTGAAAGGCTTGTTTGCTGCGGGCGAAGCCGCGTGCTGGGATATGCACGGCTTCAATCGTCTGGGCGGTAATTCGGTGGCGGAAACCGTGGTTGCCGGAATGATCGTCGGCGAATTCATCTCGGATTTCTGCGACAAGAAAGAAAACGATATTGACGTTCAAATGTCGTTGGTGCAAGAGTTTCATGATCGCGAGCAAGGCAAGATCAATGCATTCCTGAATAGCACCGGAACGGAAAACGCGTTCAAGATCAATACTGAAATGCAGGAAGTCATGACCCGCTCGGTCGGCATCTTCCGCCACGCCGAAGCACTGGAAGAAGGCGTCAAGCATCTGCAGGATCTTTTGGCGCGTAGTCAGAAGATTGGTTTGACCAGCAAAGTGCCGGGCGTGAACCCTGAACTGGTGATGGCGTATCGCGTTCAGAAAATGCTCAAGGTGGCGCTGGCGATTGCCTACGGCGCGTTGCAGCGTACTGAAAGTCGCGGCGCACACTTCCGCGAAGACTTCCCGCACCGCAACGACAAGGAATGGCTGAAACGCACGCTGTCGTTCTGGCGCGGTAGTGCGACATTGCCCGAGCTCCAATATGAAGCACTCGACGTGATGAAGATGGAGTTGCCTCCGGGTTGGCGCGGATACGGCGCGAAAGATTACATCGATCACCCTGACACGCCGAAGCGTCAGGCGGAAGTCGATGAAATCAGAAAGCAGATGGAAGGCAGTGACCGCTTTGCGGTTCAGGACAAGATTATGCCGTTCAGAGACGAATTGCCCGCCTCTTTGCGCGGACGCAATGAACGCCTCGATGAACCTTTGAATGGATGAGCAAGACCATGAGTGAAACACAAAAAACAGCCGCGCCGGGCGGACAATCCCGGCATCGAATGCTGACATTCCATATCCTGCGCTATAACCCGCAGGATCCGGACAGCAAACCGCACATGCAGTCATACCAGCTTGAAGAAGCGGACGGCATGACGTTGTTTCTGGCGTTGAGCGAAATCCGCGAACATCAGGATCCAACGTTGCAATATGATTTTGTTTGTCGTGCCGGAATCTGCGGAAGTTGTTCAATGCTGATCAATGGCCGTCCGGGCTTGGCGTGTCGCACCCTGACCAAAAGTCTCGGCAACGAAATCACGTTAGCGCCTCTGCCGGTTTTTGAACTGATCGGCGATTTGTCGGTCAATACTGGAAAATGGATGCGCGGCATGAGTGAGCGCTTGGAAACCTGGGTGCATACCAAGGAGCAAGAGTTCAACCTGTCCAAAGCCGAAGAGCGCATGGATCCCGAATTGGCAGAGGGCATTTATGAGTTGGATCGCTGCGTGGAATGTGGCTCCTGCGTTGCGGCGTGCGGTACCGCGCAGATGCGCCCTGATTTCATCGGTGCGGTAGGGATGAACAAGATGGGGCGCTTCAAGCTGGATCCGCGCGATACGCGTACTGACGAGGACTTTTACGAGTTGGTCGGTGACGACAGTGGCGTTTTTGGTTGCATGTCGCTGTTGGGTTGTCATGACGTTTGTCCGAAGGAGTTACCACTGCAAACTCAAATCGCCTTTCTGAGGCGTAAAATGGTATCCGTTGGATTGAAGTAAGCAAAGAAAGCCGGGGACGCACAAGCGATCCCCGGCTGTTACATCAGACGAATAAAGAAAATAAATATTAACTATGAGTTTCAATACAATCTTTTCTCGGATTGTCCATGTCCTGAAAGGTTCAGAAGAGTCGCCGTCGTCCGAAAACGGGATCATCCGCCGGAAAAATTTTTACCATCAAAAGCAAGACCGCGTTGTTGAGAGTCCCTTCTTTTCCGGTTCATGAATAAAGATTAATGGAGAGCCGGAAATTTCATAGTAGTTTCCGGGAGATTGAAAACAATAGTAAGACCACAATGAAAGTGAGGAAGCTATGAGTCGTATTGAAAAGGATTTTCTGGGCGAACGAGAATTGCCCGATGACATTTATTACGGTGTACAGACTTTGCGCGGCAAGGAAAATTTTCATATTACCGGGTTGCCGGTTTCTCGTGAACCGTCGCTAGTCAAGGCGTTCGGCTATGTCAAAAAAGCGGCGGCGATGGCGAACCGCGATTGTGGCGTACTCGATAAAACGGTTGCCGACGCGATCATCAAAGCGTGTGACCGTATCATTGAAGGCGAGTTTCTCGATCAATTCGTGACGGATTTCATTCAGGGCGGCGCAGGCACATCCACCAACATGAACGCCAACGAAGTGATTGCCAACGTTGCACTGGAAATTCTCGGCAAACCCAAAGGTGATTACACGACGATCAGCCCGAACGACCACGTCAACTGTTCGCAATCGACCAATGACGCTTATCCGACCGCTTTTCATCTGGCGTTGTTGATGCGTTTGAAAGAGTACACGCAGACGCTGGCAGACTTGGAACAAGCCTTTTTTGAAAAAGCCAAAGAGTTCGACAAGGTGCTGAAGATGGGACGCACACATTTACAAGACGCTGTGCCGATGTCGCTGGGTGCCGAGTTCCACGGCTTTGGCACGACGATCGGCGAGGAAATTCTGCGCATCGAAGACGCTTGCAACATGCTACGCGAGGTCAATCTCGGTGCCACCGCAATCGGAACCTCGGTGAATGCGCCGAAAGGTTATCCGGAAAAAGCCACGCAACATCTGCAAGACATTACCGGCATCGCATTCACGCTCGCCGATGATTTGATCGAAGCCACATCGGATACCGGCGATTATGTTTTGCTTTCGGGCGTGCTCAAACGGACGGCGGTGAAGTTGACCAAAATCTGCAACGACTTGCGCATGTTGGCATCCGGCCCACGTTGCGGTTTCAATGAAATCAATTTGCCGCAGTTGCAGCCGGGGTCGTCGATCATGCCCGGCAAGGTTAATCCGGTGATTCCCGAAGTCGTCAACCAGACCGGGTTCTTTGTGATCGGCATGGACTTGACCGTCACACTTGCCGCTTCCGCCGGACAATTGCAGTTGAACGTGATGGAGCCGGTGATGAGTTTTGCGTTGTTCAACTCCATCAGCGCAATGCAAAATGCCGTGCATACTCTGACCGAGCGTTGCGTCAAAGGCATTACCGCCAACCCCGAACGCACCAAGGCAATGGTGATGAATTCGCTCGGTATCGTCACGCAGTTAAGTCCGATTCTCGGATACAAGCAATGTGCGGAAATCGCGCGCGAAGGTTATCTGGAAAACAAATCGCTTCACGATATCGTGGTTAAAGAGCGGAAATTGATTTCGCAGGAAAAATGGGATGAAGTGTTTTCGTTTGAAAACCTGATCAACCCGCATTTCATTAAATAACAAGAAAGAGGTACTGACATGGATGCAGCAATGGTTGTACTCCAACTGGCTATCGTTCTGATTGCCATTTTTCTGGGTGCCCGGTTGGGCAGTATTGGTATCGGTTTTGCCGGCGGTTTGGGCGTTCTGGTCTTGGCACTGATCGGTGTCAAGCCGGGCGCGATTCCGATCGACGTGATGTTGATCATCATGTCGGTGATTGCCGCGATCGCCGCGATGCAGGTTGCCGGTGGTTTGGATTATCTCGTGGTGCTGACGGAAAAACTATTGCGCAAACATCCGAAATACATCACCTACTTGGCACCGGTGGTGACTTACTTCATGACCATCATGGCGGGAACAGGGCACACGGCGTTTTCAACGTTGCCGGTGATTGCGGAGGTCGCCAAGGAGCAGGGTGTACGACCATCACGGCCGTTGTCGATCGCCGTGGTCGCATCGCAAATTGCGATCACCGCATCGCCAATTTCGGCGGCAGTGGTTTTCTTTTCGGGCGTCATGGAGCCGCTGGGCGTTGACTACTTGGATATTCTCATGATTTGTTTGCCGACGACGTTTTTGGCGGTGATGTTGACTGCGGTTTTGGCGAACCATCTTGGTTGTGAACTCAAGGATGATCCGGTGTATCAGGAGCGTTTGGCGAAAGGCTTGGTCAAGATGCGCGGCGTCAGCAATATCGAGATTCTTCCCGGCGCAAAGCGTTCCGTGTTGATTTTCCTCATCGCCGTGATTGCCGTGATGTTGTACGCGACCTTGATTAGCGATAAGGTCGGTTTGATTGACAAAGAAAATATTATTCTTTCTCGTGATAATGCGATCATCAGCTTCATGCTGACCACGGCAGCGATCATTGCTTTTGGTTGCCGAATTGATTGCAGCAATGTTTTGGGGGCGTCCACGTTCAAATCGGGGATGAGCGCCTGTGTGTGTATTCTCGGCGTTGCCTGGTTGGGAACGACGTTTGTGGCGGCGCACGAAATGGGCATCAAAGAACTCGCGGGCGGTATCCTGCAAGCACAACCGTGGTTATTGGCGGTGGCGTTGTTCTTCGTTTCGATGTTGCTTTATTCGCAGGCTGCGGCAACCCGAGCGTTGATGCCGTTGGCTATTACCGTTGGTGCTGCGCCGGTGACACTGGTTGCTTCATTCGCAGCGGTATCGGCGCTGTTTGTGTTGCCGACTTATCCGACGTTATTGGCGGCTGTGGAAATGGACGATACGGGGTCAACGCGTATCGGCAAATACGTTTTCAATCATCCGTTCCTGATCCCGGGTGTCGTGGCAATTGCACTGGCTGTTTTCTTTGGGTTTATTTTGGCGGGTATCGTTCTATAAATGAATGTGGTCGCAACAATGAAAAGGGCGCTTCGGGCGCCCTTTTCATTGTTCGGAAATCCATTTGTAAATGGAATACAGATTGCCGGTGCGAACATAGGTTTTTCCGTTTTTTTTTCGCAAATATTCATTTTTCACCCACTCCGCCATGATTCGGTCAAGCGTGATCTGACTGGCGTAAATGACTTTCAGAATGTCCGCGCGTCTTAATCTGAAAGGCAACGCAACCCATTCATCCTGATTTGCTCTGAAAACATAGCCGGAGGCGCACAACATGGCGACAAATAGTTGGCGCAAACGATCCTCAATTGAAAGCATGAACAATCCCATCATACCGTTGAGTTCGGAGCGATCGGCCAATTCACAATAGCGCGCCATTTCCTTGTAAAGAGAAAAATCCTGATTCAACGCATCCATCACTGCTTGGTGAGAGGCGCAGATCGCTACGGAATTTTCCAGTGCAAAAATTCGACGCGGCGTATGTTTGCCGGAAAAAAAAGTCAGATACCCCATCAGGCGTTCCTGCATAAACAAGTTCATCGCCAGTTGCTTGTTCATGTGATAGTTGATGACGGCTTGGGCAAACAATCCGCGCTCAATGTAGATGAATTGATTCATCTTTTCATACTCATGAAGCACGATCTGATTTTTTTTGTATTCTACGTAGCTGCCCAGAGAAAATATTAGTTTTCGAATAGCGGTTGGCGGCTTGGGTGTGAACCAAGGAATAACCTGTACTTCTTCCGTCTGCCGTTGATCCGGCTGAGAAGTGTATCTCATAGTCGTGTTGATCAAATCAAGTAAATATAAAAAAAGAAAAAAGGGGAGTCAGCAAATATTATTGCTCAGATGAGTTATGTCCTTCGTGGAATTCCAATTCAGTCTCCCTATAGACAAAGTATAATTAAAAAAGTGACCGCAAAAATGAATCCGCTTGTGACATTCCAAATACCTGGAAGTAGGCGTGATGGAGCTTATGCCGCTGCATTTTTTGCACTGTGATTTAAGGAAGCACAATAAAAAAGCATGATGCAGGTTTCGTCTTTGCCAACATCAATGTTGATATGACAATTCTCAATGTC
>DAISYG010000078.1:0-9240 GCA_036825435.1 Casimicrobiaceae bacterium
CTCATCAACCAAGTTTACGCCGCAAGCGGCGGGGAATTGAACCCGAAGAGATTAAGGTAGATTATGGAAGTCTGTTATGACTTTGCTGCTTTCAACCACCGTTTTTTCGTCGTCAGATTTCAAAACGATCGATAGGCAATTGTTCGTTTTTGACAACACCGACGCACCGTCTCCCTTATCAAAAATATAACAACTCCTCCTCTCTCTACTTACCCGCCTCCCGGCGGGTTCTTTTTTTCCGCCACCTCCGTCTGTCATTCCCCTTCTGCGGCAAAATTTGTTATTCTCCCGCGACCTGATTGAAAACAAACCCATGCTTCCTACCATTGCCATTGTCGGCCGCCCCAATGTCGGCAAATCAACGTTGTTCAACCGCTTGACGCGTTCGCGCGCAGCGCTGGTTGCTGATTTTCCTGGCCTGACGCGAGATCGACATTACGGTCACGCTCGTGTCAATGATCGTGCTTTTCTGGTCGTTGATACTGGCGGCTTCGAGCCCGTGGTCAAAGACGGCATTGTCCACGCAATGGCACGCCAAACTGAACAAGCCATCGCGGAATCTGATCTCATTATTTTTCTGGTCGATGCCCGCGAAGGGCTGACTGAGCAGGACAAAATCATCGCCGGACAACTGCGTCGTTGCCAGCGTCCGATTCTGCTTGCCGTCAACAAGGCGGAAGGCATGATCAGCGAACGTGCCGTGCTCGACTTTCACGAATTGGGCATCGGCGAACCTTATGCCATTTCCTCCGCACACGGCGACCGCGTACGCGAATTGATTGAACTCGCGTTTGAAAGATTACCGTCTTTTTCGCCCGACGCGCCCGACGCAACCGAAGAACATGATGAATTAAGCGAAGAAAATGGCGATGAAGAAACCACGCCCAAGCCGATCAAGGTTGCAATTGTCGGCCGCCCCAACGTTGGAAAATCAACGCTAATCAACGCGCTGCTCGGCGAAGAACGCGTCATCGCGTTCGACCAGCCGGGCACGACGCGCGACTCGATCTATCTCGATTTTGAATATCGCGGACAGCCTTTTGTGTTGATCGACACCGCCGGCGTGCGTCGTCGCGGCAAGGTAACGCACGTCGTCGAAAAATTTTCGGTAATCAAAACTCTGCAAGCGATTGAAGACGCGAACGTTGTCGTTTTGCTTCTCGACGCCCATCAGGATATTTCCGAGCAGGATGCTCATATTGCGTCATACATTCTCGAAGCCGGACGCGCGCTGGTGGTCGGCATCAACAAATGGGATCATCTGAACGCGGAAAGTCGTGAAAATATCAAACGCGAATTCGATCGCAAGCTCGGTTTTCTGAGTTTCGCCAAACATCTGCATATTTCCGCGCTTCAGCAAAAAGGCATGACCGAACTCATGAATGCGATATGTGCTGCTTATGCGTCCGCGACCTGCAACATGCCCACGCCGCGCTTGACGCGTCTTTTGCAACAGGCGGTGGAAAAACAACAACCGCCCCGAGCGCGTGGCGGGCGTCCAAAATTACGCTATGCGCATCAGGGCGGCAGCAATCCGCCGATCGTCGTCATCCATGGCAACGCACTCAGCGATGTTCCGGCGAGCTATGTACGCTATCTGGAACATTACTTTATCGACGCCTTCAAACTTCAGGGCACGCCGTTGCGAATTCAACTCAAAACAGGGCGTAATCCTTATGTGCGATCATGAAAATGTCGCAAATTTATTGAAAAATCTACACATAATTAACCCTTCTTGCTATCATTGCCGATGTGCGCTCATTGAGCGTATGATTATTGAAATGGGGAAGAAGTGCATTTTCGTATCATCTCCAACCATACTAATACTAACTTTTGCGGAGTTTTCCTATGAGCAATAAAGGGCAAATGCTACAAGACCCGTTCCTGAACGCGCTGCGTAAAGAGCATGTTCAGGTTTCGATTTATCTGGTCAACGGAATTAAATTACAGGGACAGATCGAATCCTTTGATCAATATGTTGTTCTGCTAAAGAACACTGTCACACAAATGGTGTACAAACACGCCATTTCCACGGTAGTGCCTTCCCGTTTGGTCAGCATGCAACAACAAGCAACGGCGGCGCCTGCGTCAACGGCTGCAGAAACTGCTCCCGTTGACGTTTAAGGAGCCACTGTTTAATACTGCGCAAGCAATACGGCGTTGGAAACCCGAAAGCTGCGAAAGCCCATGGCTTCGCGGCTTTCGTTTTTTGAAAAGCCATAATCATGTTTGACCGCCCTCATGTCGGCGACAAAGCACTTCTGGTTCGCATCAATTTCGGTGAAGGCGATGTTCAGGCGCGTCTGGACGAACTAGCTGAGTTGGCAACATCAGCGGGCGCGACCGTAGTCGGACATTTGACAGGGCGACGCGATAAACCCGATGCAGCATTTTTTGCTGGTCGCGGCAAAGTTGATGAAATCAAAACCACTCTTGTCGCCCACGAAGCGAATCTCGTCATTTTCGACCACGAACTGACGGGTGTTCAACAGCGTAATCTGGAAAACGCGCTGGAATGCCGCGTCGAAGACCGTATCGGCCTGATTCTCGATATTTTTGCCCAACGCGCGCGTAGCGCCGAAGGTAAACTGCAGGTCGAACTCGCACAACTCAAACACCAAGCCACGCGTTTGGTCGGCGGCTGGACTCACTTGGAACGCCAAAAAGGCGGCATCGGTTTGCGCGGTGGCATGGGCGAAAAGCAGATTGAGGCTGATCGTCGCATCATCGGCAGGCGCATCAAGCACCTGAATACACAGATCGGCAAGCTGATGCGCACACGCAAAACCCAAAGTCGCACGCGTGCCCGCGCTCGAGTGCGTACCATCGCATTGGTCGGCTACACCAACGCCGGAAAATCGACGCTTTTCAACCGCCTTGTCCACGAACGTATTTACGCCGCCGATCAGTTGTTCGCGACACTGGACACGACGTTGCGCAAGCTGTCGATTCCCGGCGCGCAAAACATGGTGTTGTCCGACACCGTCGGTTTCATCCGTGACCTGCCGCACGATCTGATCGTCGCCTTCCACGCGACCTTGTCGGAAGCTGCCGAGGCCGATCTGCTCCTGCATGTCATAGATGCGTCCAGTCCTGCGCGCGACGAGCAAATCGCGTCCGTCGATGCGGTGCTGGCAGAAATCGGCGCCGATCAGCAACCACAGTTACGCATCTTCAACAAACTGGATAAAACAAATCTGGCGCCGGGGGTTGAGCGCGACGGCTATGGTAAAATTCGCACGGTTCGCCTGAGCGCATTGACCGGCGAAGGATGCGCTGAATTGCGGGCGGCGTTGGCGGAAATTTTTCCTGAACATGGCACTGAATACCTGTTTTCCGAAAACTCCGCACAACTTGACGCCGAAGCATCGGAGGATGAAAACGTTCTGACGAATCGTCGCAATCCTTCTTTCGACTGACCTATTTTTTGTGACCCAAAACTATGTCTTTAAATGATCCTCAATGGGGAAAGCGGGACGATGACGATAAGCGTCCGCAAAACAATCAAGACGGTCCGCCCGATCTTGACGCCATCTGGCAAAACATCAACAGCCGTCTCAATGAAATGTTCGGCGACAAAGGCTCGGGCAACAAGCGCCCGCCTTCAGGCAAAGGACCGAAAGTGCCGAATTTTTCGTTATCGCACGGCGGTGTAGTCTGGATTATTCTCATCGCCATCCTGCTCTGGGGCGCCAGCGGATTTTATATCGTTGACGAAGGTTATCGCGGCGTCGTTACTCGTTTCGGCAAGTACACCGAAACAACGCTTCCCGGTTTGAAATGGCATATCCCCGTTCCTGTTGAAACGGTCGATGTCGTTCCCTTCACCCCGGTGCGCTCCATCACCATCGGCTACCGCAACGATATTTCCAACCGCGTTGACAGCGAAGCCACGATGCTCACTGCCGACGAAAACATCATCGATATTCTGTTCGTTGTACAGTACGACCTGCACAGTTCTGAAGCGTATGTGTTCAACAACCGCGATCCGGATCAAATCGTTGCGTTCGTCGCCGAAACAGCGATCCGCGAAGTCATCGGTAAGTATGGCATGGACGACGCGCTGTATCGTAATCGTGAAGCGATCGCAACCGATACGCGCAAACTGATGCAGTTGATGCTCGATAACTACGGCACTGGGGAAACCCGCGACGTTTCTGTCGAAGACATTGAACTCGCCGCAGAGCTTGAAGAAAAAAGTGGCGCCGCAACCACCATTGAGGGAGCCGAAAGCGATAAAGCCGCTGGCACTGAAACTCCAGCAACGCCAACAGTGGTTCCAACCGAGCCAAAACCCAAACCCGAACCGGTACCGTTCATCCCCGAAAATCTCGAAGACAAAGGAACGGGCATTAACATTATTCAGGTCGCGCTGCAAAGTATCCAGCCGCCGGATCGCGTACAAGCCGCGTTCGACGATGCCGTGAAAGCTGGTCAGGATCAAGAACGAATGATCAACGAAGGTGAAGCGTATTACAACGATGTTGTGCCGCGCGCCGACGGTGTCGCATCGCGCCTTGTTCAAGAAGCCGAGGGTTATTCACAGGAAGTCATGAACCGCGCCCAAGGTGATGCCAGTCGCTTTGAACAGCTTTACACCGAATACCGTAAAGCGCCGGATGTCACCCGCAATCGTCTTTATCTCGACACAATGCAGACGGTTTTTGCCAACACCAACAAAGTGATTCTCGACCAACAGGGTGGCAATAATCTGCTTTTCCTGCCGCTCGATAAACTCATGGAAGCATCAGGCGCACCACCTGCTGCCGCTGCAACCACACCGCAGTCGTCTTACACAACGTCGGGAACGACGACATCGACGACGACAACCAATACCGGCGTCAACCGCAACGACCGCGACGCATTCCGTAACCGCGAGCGTTGATCAGGAGACACACGATGAAACCACTTACCACTCTTATTGCCATTCTGGTCGCGGTGCTGATCGTCGCATCGCAGGTGATTTACGTTGTTGACCAACGCCAATACGCGATCAAATTCCAATTCGGCGAAATCGTCAGTATTCAGGAAGACCCGGGGCTTTCCTGGAAATGGCCATTGATTCAGAACATTCGTTTTTTCGACAAACGTAATATTACGTTGAACAGTGCGGGCGCTGACCGTTTTCAAACCTCCGAGAAAAAACCGCTGCTAATCGACTTCGTCGTACTCTGGCGCATCGTTGATGTCGGCCAATATTATCGCAGCGTGACCGGCGACGAAGAAGCCGCCAAAAAACGGATTGAGCAAACCGTCAAAGATATTCTTTCCAAAGAAATCAATAAACGTACGGTTTCCGGCGTAATCTCGACAGAGCGTCACCTGATCACGCAGGCAGCACGCGATGAATCGAGCAAGATCATGGAAACGATGGGCGTCAAAATCGTCGATGTACGCTTGCGTCGTGTCGATTACACGACGGAAGTCACCAACTCGGTTTACGAGCGGATGCAAGCCGAGCGTCGTCGCGTTGCCAATGAATTGCGTTCGACAGGCGCCGCCAAATCGGAGAAACGTCGCGCTGAAGCCGACCGTGATCGTCAGGTCAAACTGGCGGAAGCCTACAAGCAAGCGCAGGAAATCAAAGGTAAGGGCGACGCGGAAGCGACCACGATTTATGCTCAGGCGTACAGCGTTGATCCGGAGTTTTACAATTTCTACCGCAGCCTTGATGCGTACAAGGAGAGTTTGCACGGAAAAAATGACGTTCTGGTGCTTGATCCGACCAGCGACTTCTTCCGTTATTTCAAACAATACGAGGACGGCAAGAAACACTGATTTCCGATCATGAAAACTTTTTGGATGGCTCTGGCGTTTGTCTTCATTCTGGAAGGCTTCTTACCGTTGTGCCTTCCCGCTCAGTGGCGTGAAGCCATCAAAAAAGTTCTTTCGTTCAATGATGGGCAACTGCGCTTTATCGGTTTGTTGTCCATCACGTCTGGCATCATCCTGCTGCTGTTTTTGATGTAAACAAGGCCACGCGGCTTTTTCGATAATACGAGGCTTTCACCATGGGAAAAAATGTTGTAGTGATCGGCGCGCAATGGGGCGACGAAGGCAAGGGAAAAATTGTTGACTGGTTGACCGAATACGCGCAAGGCGTCGTTCGTTACCACGGCGGTCACAACGCGGGGCATACGTTGGTAATCAACGGCAAAAAAACGATTCTGCGTTTGATCCCTTCGGGCATCCTGCACCCGAACGTTTCCGTCTATATCGGCAACGGTGTTGTCGTGTCACCGCAGGCGCTCTTTCAAGAAATCGACGAACTGGAAAAAGCGCAGATTAGCGTTTGCCCACGTTTGAAAATTTCTCCGGCGTGTCCACTCGTTCTGCCCTACCACGTCGCCATTGATCGCGCACGCGAAGAGGCCATGGGTAAAAGCAAAATCGGAACAACCGGACGCGGCATCGGTCCGACATACGAAGATAAAGTGGCGCGTCGTGCATTACGCGCTCAAGATTTGTTCAACCCTGATCACTTTTCCGCCAAGCTGGAAAAAGTCGCCGAATATCACAATTTTCTGCTCGCCAATTATTACCATACTGAACCGCTGCCTTTTGCACAAGTACGCGACGAAATGCTGGCGATGGCGCCGCGCCTGACGCCGATGATCGCCGACGTTCCCGATCTGTTGCGCCGCGCGCAAGAAAAGGGCGATTCGTTGTTGTTCGAAGGAGCGCAAGGCGCGTTGCTCGACATCGACCACGGCACTTATCCTTATGTGACCAGCTCCAATTGTCTGTCCGGCAACGTGTACGCCGGATGCGGTCTCAGCCAGGGTAATATTGATTACACGCTGGGCATCATCAAAGCTTATACCACACGCGTCGGCACTGGTCCGTTTCCGACCGAACTTACCGACGAAATCGGACAAGGTTTGGCAGAGCGCGGCAAGGAGTTCGGCTCGGTGACCGGGCGTCCACGTCGCTGCGGCTGGCTGGATATCGCCCTGCTGCGTCGCTCGCTGCAACTCAACGGCGTCAACGGCTTATGCATCACAAAGCTCGATGTTCTCGACGGCATGGAACAGGTCGCGATTTGTACCGGCTATACGATGAACGGTAAAACCATCGACCTCATCCCCACCGGCGCGGAAGCCGTCGAACTGTGTGAGCCGATCTATGAATATTTGCCGGGATGGCAGGAAAGCACCATCGGCATGCAAACGTTTGACGCATTGCCTGCGAACGCTCAGGCATTTTTGAAGCGTATCGAAACATTAACGAATGTGCCGATCGCAATGGTGTCAACCGGCCCTGACCGCACGGAAACCATTCTGATCCGCCATCCGTTCCTGCAATAAATCATGGTGGAAAAACTTCACGTCAGTTGGGCTCAATACCATCAGCTCATCGAAAAACTGGCGCTGATCATTCATGATTCCGACTGGCGTTTCGATCAGATTATCTGTATTGCACGCGGCGGCATGCGCATCGGCGATGTGCTGTCGCGCATCTATGATGTGCCGCTGGCGATCCTCGCCGCACAATCGTACCGCGCCGATGGCGGAACCGTACAAAGCGATCTGATCATCGCAGAATATCTGTCAATGACGACGCCACATTTAGGTGCGCACGCGCTCATCGTTGATGACATGGTTGACTCAGGCGTCACACTGAAAAAAATCGTTGAAGTCATGCCGCAACGTTATCCGCATATTCAAACCATCCGCACTGCCGTACTGTGGTGGAAAGCTTGCTCCGTCATCAAGCCCGACTACTGGGTTGAATATCTGCCGGACAACCCGTGGATTTGCCAACCGTTTGAGCAATACGATACGCTCAACATCGAAGATCTTCATACACGCAACCGCCAATAAAAAAGCCGCTCGTCAAGAGCGGCTTGTCGTATCAAACGATTACTCGTTATTGATTGGCATTGAAGCGTTGATCAAAAAGTGCCTGTTGCTCCGGCGTCAACACTTCCCGAACCATGGCTTGTGTTTCCAGTCGCTGTTGCTGACGGATTTCATTGATCTGCGCTGCTTGTGCATCGGTTAAATTCAAACCGTTAGCCATATAAGCACCGCCGCGCATTCCTCTTGCCGCACCCGGTCCGCCTTGACGCATGCCGCCACCGCGCCAGGATTGTTTGACGCCCATTCCTTGGCCGCCCGCACTCCAGCCCGCGCCTGCTGCCATCGGACAATTCACAGGCGACATCGGCTGTTGCGCCATCACCCCAAAACTCATTCCTGCCAGCATCATCGTTGCCGCACCGATCATCATTACTTTTCTCATTTCTTTCTCCTTTCTCACTATCGTTTTCTCGTTTGAGCTGATTCATCAGCCTGACTGTACTGTATCGAATGCTGCGACAAGAAGGGGTTAAACGCAGGTAAAGGCTGTGTAAATCAATCATTCGTTTCCATGAATGAAAAAGCCGCTCATCAAGAGCGGCTTTGAGAAGGAAGTTATATCTGTTGCACTTTAGCCGTTATGGCAGTATCGGTTGGTTTGCATTGAAGCGCTGGTCAAAAATCGCTCGCTGTTCCGGCGTCAGCACTTCCCGAACTTTGTTGTGCGTTTCCAAACGTTGCTGCTGGCGAATTTCGTTGATCTTCGCGACCTGTTCGTCGGTCAGATTCAAACCATACAACATGTATCCGCCCATCATGCCGCCTTGTTGCGCGCCATAGCCATAGCATGGACCTGGACCGCCGCCGCCTCGCCATCCGCCGTAATGCCGACCGTGCCACGGACCGCCCCAACCTGTGCCCGCTGTCGGACAATCCGGATACGTGGCGCAAGGCGGTTGCTGCGCCATCACGCCGAAGCTCGTTCCTGCCAACATCGCTGTTGCCGCACCGATCATCAATAATTTTCTCATCTCCGTCTCCTTTCTTGCTGTCGCTTACTGTTGTTTCCTGCTCAAGCTGATTCATCAGCTTGACTCTACTGTATCGAACACTATGGCAAGAGGGGGTTAAACATCGGTAAAGTTTATGTAAAGTCACCTCTAAAATCACCCAAATCAGAGTGAAATCCTGCTCAAACGCTCGTTTGTCTCGTATCGTTCAGTTTTTTCGTTGTGTTTTCGGGAAAGTATCCCCTCTTGCCTCGCACTTGTTCTCTTGTTGCCGTTGGTTTTAGCGTCACGCAACTTTTTTCAGCACCGCAAAAATTTTGTGGCGATTGTGTTTGCACATGACGGGAAAACCAGTATAATCTGCCTTCCTTGTCGGGGGTATAGCTCAGCTGGGAGAGCGCTTGCATGGCATGCAAGAGGTCAGCGGT